>NZ_WQPQ01000087.1:0-66380 GCF_018785365.1 Clostridium sp. MCC344
GGCGCGATATATTCAAAGATTTCTCGTGCGCGACCCGAGATCGGATCATTCAGGACCTTTTTCCGGTACTTTACGACCAGGATCAGATGATAATAGAGTAAAAATACTGAATGTGCATTATTGTCAAGTTCTCTCATATTTATCAGTCTTTCTTTCTATTTCGACTGATTTAATTATATCACAAATGAGATCATTTGTCTATTACATTTCAGAACATTTGTTCTGCTCAATCTGCAATCTATTTTCCCTTCAGGCTTCAGGCTTATTCATTGTATGCAGGATTGATGATATAGCACGACTGCAAAAATCAATATATGAGAAGTTTACAACACACAGCACAACTATGTGCAATAATCTGATATTTACATGCCAACTATGGCACTATGCAAGAGATAGCAATTCATCTCACCACCTATAGAGGTGGGAGAATTCTTGCTGATTCTTGTTAAACCAGTAGATGGCGTCATAGGTTACCTTCTTCTCCTCTGCCTTTTTCTGTTCGGACTCGATCTTTGCCGCATTTCCGGCGCCGTTTTTCTTTTCGATCATGGCAACTACAAATACGATCACAAATGCCATGAGAACCAGACATGCGATTCCCGGAATGATAAAACTGTAGAGATCACCGGCTTCCACACCTGCAACACTCGCTGCACGCATCGTCGGACCGCCCCACGGAACGATGTTCATCACGCCGTAAGCGCCGCACATTGCGCCGAGCAGAGCCTTCGGGCGGATTCCCATCTCCTTGCAGATTGGTAAGAACGCCGGAACTACGATTAAGAATGTAGTCGCGCCGGATCCGTCTAAGTGTGCAACGAAGGTTGTGAGCACTGCCGCAACGAGAATCGTTGTCACATTCGTTCCCGCTTTTTTGATCAGGAAATTGATGATCGGATCAAAAAGTCCTTTATCGGACATCAATGTGAAATATGAGATAGAAAAGACGAACAGGATCTCTGTGCTTAACATGGAATTCATACCTGTTTTCACAAAACCCGCGATATCTTCCATTCCGAATCCTGCACATGCCGCTGCGATCAGTGGGAGAAGGATGAATGCCACAGGCGGAGCCATCTTTTCCCGAATGAGCACGTACATTAAGACGATCATGAGTACAAAGCCGATGATTGCCAGTTTCATATGTAATACCTCCAAATATTCGTGATACCCCTGTTTTTCCAGCCCGCGGTCAGCGCGCAATTTCACGCTGACCGGACCTGCAGTATTGTATTGTTTTAATATTTACGCTTCCTTATAGGAATTGATCAGGCTTCCCGCTAAAAGAACCTTCTTCTCTGCCTCGGTTACGCCGTTCAGCTCTAACTCAAGGTCGCGGACTGCGCCGTCTTTTCCGATCACTTTTGCCGTAAATCTTGTCGCACCGTCTTCCACTGCTTTGCGGATTCCCGGAAGATACAGGTACTCACCCGGCTCAAGAACGATCTCTTTTTCCGGACATGTGAACGGCAGAATTCCCCAGTTGACGCAGTTGCTGCGGTATCTCTTTGTCGCATACTCGATGCAGATGTTTGCAAGTCCACCGAGTACTTTCTGGCAGCTTGCCGCGTACTCTCTCGCAGAACCATCGCCCGGTCTCTTTGCGTAGAGGACAGATCCGATCCCGGTTGTCTTCATGAGTTCCTCGACCGGAGTGTCAACACCGACCGCCTTGAGTACCTGATAGAAGGTTCCTGCTTTCTCCTTATCGCCTGCAACTCTCGCCTTCTCGAACTCCTGTGCGGCTTTCGCGCGTCCCACATACTGCGGATCCTTCCGGATCAGGGTGAACTCAGAGATCTTGTACGGGTTGGAACGGTAGGAAGCTGTCTCACCGGACGGGATCAGCTCATCCGTTGTTGTCACCTCATCGCGGATCACGCTGGCAACCTGAAGAAGAAGGTTCTCGGTCAGTGCCGGCATCTTCGGCCAGTCTTTGATGGACGGACCGTAAACGATCTCTGTCTCCGGTTTTGCTTTTCCAAATCCATTTTGACGGCTTTTTTCACAGCTGCCACTGTCTTTGCCGCCGTCGTCGGATCGATCATACCGCCCATATCTTCCAGGTGGACTGCGGTCGCTCCGATATTCACATAATCTTTTGCTGTCTGTACAAACGATTCAACAGTGTGTACCGGGCTGGAAGTAAACTGAATATTTCCTTCCACGCGTTTTCCGGCTTTCAGCGCTGCCTTCGCAGCACATGCACAGTTTCTGATATCGTTTAAGCCGTCAAAGATCAGGAAGATATCCATTCCATCCTCAGCCGTCTTTGTCACGAATCTCTCGACCACATCATCCGGATACGGAGTATAGCCTAAAAGATTCTGACCGCGGAGCAGCATGCGCAGCGGTGTTTTTTTACAGACTCTCTTGAATGCCTTCAGGCGCTCCCACGGATCTTCATTCAGATAGCGGATGCAGGAGTCGAATGTTGCTCCTCCCCACATCTCGATGCATTCGTATCCGAAGTCATCCATCTGCTCCAGGATCGGAAGCATGTCCTCCGTTCTCATTCTCGTTGCGATTACAGACTGCTGACCGTCGCGGAAATCCACCGACGCAAGTTTCACTGGTCCGTATTTTTCCGTCCCTTCCCATATTCCGGGAGTATCGGCAGTTTTTGCTTTCTTCCAGAATCCCATAATTTTCATCCTTTCCCTGTGTATGATCTTGTCTGACTGATCAACCATTTCTCTTTCTGAATTCATCATATCATCCGGCTATCATAAAGTAAAATTTCGTTTATTTATCTAATTACATAACTTTTTTTCATCGTTAAGACGTAAAAAAACCGTCTTCCAAAATCTCGCGTTTCCGCTAAGTTTCAAAAGACGGTCTTAATTTCTTATTCAATTCTGAGCAAGACGATAAGCCGGGTTATGTCGTTGGATGGTCATCTATCTAGACCGTCCGTCACCGGACGGCTCAAGCGGCCTACCCGGAAGCAGACGGGCCGCCTTATGCTTCCTGTTTGGCCTTGCTTCGAGTGGGGTTTGCATGTGCCCTCCCTGTTACCATTGAGGCGGTAGTCTCTTACACTGCCTTTCCACCCTTACATGTTTCCATGCGGTTTATTTCTGTTGCACTGTCCCTGAAGTCGCCTTCGCCGGACGTTATCCGGCACCCTGCCCTTTGAAGCCCGGACTTTCCTCTCCTGCATCCCTGAGAATTGCAGCAGCGACCATCTGTCCTACTCAGAACCTGTTTATTTTAACATATATTTTTTTTTATGTCCAGATAGGATAGGAAGATTTCCACATTTTTCCTACACATTCAGACAGCTTCCCCCGATAAATTCCCTCAGGATCGAAGTTTTCGGGATCACGTCGCTGTCGATCGCAAGGAAATAATCGAGGAACTTCAGAAGCCGCTTCGCCTCATCGTATTCCTCCCGGTCTCTCGGGATATTGAACAATAACGGTTCCGCGTAAAGTTTCAGTACCGCGAGCTCATACACAAGCGCCGAGTTGAACATCACGTCTGCACTCTCCTGGAACGGGAAGATATTTTTATCCTCGCCGCGGCGGACCGACGGCCAGCGCTCGATCGTCTCTAACGCCGAAGTTCCCCTCGTTCTCGCATCGCGTACCATCCGACGGATCAGTCGCCCGTCTGTCGTCGGGATCCGGTTGTGCTCGTCCACATTTAACTGCGTCAGGGCGCTGATATAGATCTTAAATTTGCTCTCCTTCGGAAGCTCGGCCGACATCGCATCATTCAGGCAGTGGATGCCCTCAATGACGAGAATATCCTTCTTTCCGAGTTTCAGGCGATCGCCCTTGTACTCCCGCTTTCCTGTCTTGAAATTAAACCTCGGGAGCTCGATCTCCTTTCCGGCAAGCAGGGCATTCATGTCCTCGTTGAACTGCGGAATATCCACACATCCGAGCGCCTCAAAATCCGGCTGCCCGTTCTCGTCAAGCGGATACTCTTCCCGGTTGCGGAAATAATTGTCCACGGAGATCGGATGCGGATTATATCCGAGCGCTGCAAACTGCGTCGAAAGCCGGTGGCTGAATGTTGTTTTTCCCGAAGAAGACGGTCCTGCGATCATCACGATCCTGCGGTCCGGATCCTTCACGGCCTGTTCCGCAACCTGACCGATATTCTTCTCCTGGAGTGCCTCCTGCATCAGGATCAGATCCTGTCCCTTCCCGTCCGCGATCATCTTATTCAGAGCACCGACATTCGGGACCTCAAGACTGTCACTCCAGCGATACGATGAATGAAGGATCGAGAACAGCTTCTCCCTGACCGCCGGATGCTCCACATGCTTCGGATCCGATTTCACCGGAAGCAGCAGCAGAAATCCCGCATGGCACGGCACCAGATCAAAATACTTCACATAACTCGTGTCCGGGACCATATACCCGTAAAAATAGTCCTCAAACTCTCCGATACTGTAAATATTCACCCGAGATGCCCGCCGGTACTGGAACAGCTGCTCCTTATCATGCATCCCATGCTTCCCGAACAGCTCCACCGCATCATCCGTGTTGATGCTCCGCTTCTTGACCGGGATTGCCGCATCCCGCAGCTTCTCCATCTGCGCCTTTACCTTTAAAAGCAGCTTCTCATCCACCGGGACATCCCCGACAAGCTCCCCGTAAATTCCGTTTCCGAGCGCAAAATCGATCTGGATCTTCCTGATCTTCTCTCTCTGGACCACCTCATAAAACGCCTTCAGCATCAGAAAGATCGCACTGCGCTCATATGTCTTATACCCGGCATTCCCCTCCGCCGTGATAAACGAAATCTCCGAATCCTCCGTCAGAGTCTTATCCAGCTCCCTGAGCTTTCCATTCACTCTCACAAGCAGAATGTCATTCTCATACTGATCCTGAAAATCCCTCGCGATCTCCAGATATGTAGTCCCCTCCGGATAAACCTTCCCGATTCCATTCGCCTTCACAACTGCCATAAAACCGCCTCCAATCCATCCCTATATCACCACCGCCGGAAACTTCACCGCCATCTTCTCGATCGCAACTTCCTCCGGCAATTTATCCCGTAAAAATCCCTCAATAAAGTCCATAAACACATGCTCCAGCCCATAATGCCCCGCATCAATGATCATCATCCCCTGGGCCGCCGCATCGATCCCCTCATGGTGACTGATATCCCCGGTAATAAACACCTGTGCTCCTGCCCGAAGCGCCTCCCGGATCTCACTTCCTCCGGCACCCGGACAAGTCGCCGCTCTCGTCACCGGCTCATTCTCATAAAGCTCACTCCCGTAGGCCGTGACAAACGGCAGTCCAAACCGGTTCTTCACTTCTCTCGCAAGCTCCGGCCCCGTCATCGGCTTCTTCAAAGTTCCGGTCTTTCCGATTCCATAAGCAGTTCCCGAAAGCTCTCCCATAAGCTCCAGCGGCTTCTGATCCACAAAATTCAGCCGGTCCGCGACAATATCCGCCATACATCCCGGAGCCGAGTCAAAATTCGTGTGCATCGCATAATAGGACACATCCGCCTGGATCAGGGAGACAAGACGTCTTCCGATAAAATCCTCATCGGAAACATGCTTCACCGGCTTAAAAATCAGCGGATGATGACTCAAAAGCATATCCGCACCGATCTCTTTCGCCCTCTCCACCGCCGCATCGTCCGCGTCCAGTGTCAGCAGGATCTTCTTTACATCCTTATCCATACGCCCAGCAAGAAGTCCCGGATTGTCCCAGTCACAGGCACAGGACTTCGGCGCAAGCGTCTCTAAAATCTCAATGATCTCCCTGCATTTCATGCTGTACCTCCTGATTTTCCCTCAACTGTACTTTTAACTCCGAAAGACGTTCAGCCGCCCGCTCCGAAGAACCGGCCTTTGCGGAAAGATCCCCGATAAAACGAGCGAGCTTTTCCTCTTCCTCTTTCAGATATGTAAGAAGCACCGGATTTTTCGTCCGGATCAGATAATCCCCGTAGAGCATCCGGCTGTCCTCAGAAAGTCCGGAAAGCCCACTGGCGGAAGCTGCATCCTGCGCATTCCCATCTGCCTGATCTGCACCTTTCAGAGCATCTGCCGCCTGATCAGCGTCACCGGAGCCTCTTCTTCGGACATCCATCACCGTATAATACTTCCCGTCCTCTAAGAGCATATCTTCCCTGCGGATCTCAAACCCGTTTTCCAGAAGCCATCTGCGGACCTTAAAGATCTCCGACTGCGGGGACAACACCCACTGGGACACGGAATCCCACATGTGCCTTCCGTTCTCCAGGATCTTAATGATCAGCTCACCGCCCATTCCGGCGATCACGACCGAGTCCGCCTCCCCGGGAAGCAGCTTTGCCACCCCGTCTGAGAGTCTTGTCGCGATCTTCTCCGAAAGTCCTGCGAGCGCAATATTCTCCGTTGCACGGGAAAGCGGTCCCTTCCGCACATCCATCGCAACTGCCTTTTTTACGATTCCTCTCCGGACAAGTTCCACCGGCACATGCCCGTGGTCCGTCCCAACGTCTGCCGCGGATTCTCCCGGTTCCACGAACGAGAGCACCATCTCCAGGCGTTCTGATAATTTCATATATGTTTCTCCATTCTTTTTTCGCTTATTCGTCCAGATAATCCTTTAAAACCTTGCTTCTGCTCGGATGGCGCAGTTTCCGGAGCGCCTTCGCCTCGATCTGCCGGATCCGCTCCCTCGTCACATTGAACTGTCTTCCGACCTCCTCCAGCGTCCTCGGTCTCCCGTCATCCAGACCAAACCGCAGCCGCAGGACCTTCTGCTCCCGCTCCGTGAGCGTTGAAAGGACCTCCATCAGCTGTTCATGGAGCAGTGTGTACGTCGCGGCATCCGCCGGCACTTCCACGTTGTCATCCTGGATAAAATCTCCAAGATGGCTGTCCTCCTCCTCACCGATCGGCGTCTCCAGGGACACCGGATCCTGGGAGATCTTCATGATCTCTCTCACGCGGTCTACCGGCATATCGAGCTCTCTCGCAAGC
The DNA here is from genome assembly GCF_018785365.1 of Clostridium sp. MCC344. Lineage (NCBI taxonomy): Bacteria > Bacillati > Bacillota > Clostridia > Eubacteriales > Clostridiaceae > Clostridium > Clostridium sp. MCC344. The sequence continues at coordinate 6,944 of NZ_WQPQ01000087.1, forward strand.
TCCTCCGGCGTTGCCTCTCTTCCGAGTTTCTGTACCAGCTGGCGCTGTGTTCTCACAAGCCGGTTGATCGTCTCGACCATATGGACCGGGATCCGGATCGTTCTCGCCTGGTCCGCGATCGCGCGGGTGATCGCCTGACGGATCCACCAGGTCGCGTAAGTGCTGAACTTGTATCCCTTCCGGTAATCAAACTTTTCCACGGCCTTGATGAGTCCGAGATTTCCCTCCTGGATCAGGTCCAGAAGCTGCATCCCGCGTCCCACATAGCGCTTTGCGATGCTGACCACAAGACGTAAATTGGCCTCGGCGAGCTTCTTTTTCGCCGCCTCATCCCCAAGCTCGATCTTCTTTGCCAGCTCGATCTCCTCATCCGGGGAGAGCAACGGCACTTTCCCAATCTCCTTTAAATACATCCGGACAGGGTCATCCACGCTGACTCCTTCCGGAACTGAGAGGTCGATATGTTCCATATCGATCTCATCCTCCGGGTCCGGATCTTCATCCTCTGTGAACAGATCCGGATCCATATCGTCATCGTTTGACATTTTTAAAACATCAACATGCTTTTTATCCAGGAAGTCATATATGCGGTCCAGCTTCTCAGGTGTCAGTTCTTCCCCCGCAAACGCATCGTGAATGTCCTTCTCTTCCAGGACATTCTTTTTGCTCTTTGCGAGTTCCAGAAGTTTTGATAACTTCTCGTCAAATGTAAGTGTCTTTTCCTCCATAATTCCATCCTTCCCGGCTGGATTCTAGTCCAGTGTGATATTCAGGGCAGCAAGTTCCGACTGCTGCCTGATAATTTCCTGTAATTCTCTGATGTCTGCAGTCTTTCCCTTCACATCCAGACTGTGTTTCTTGATCTTTTTGACTGTCTCAGAAAACGCTCTCCTCTGCTCCTCATTATTTAAGGATTCACTGAGTGTCGCATGGAACAGGGCAGCTACTTCCCTGTATTGTTCCTCGCCCTCGATGAAATGATTCAGGATCTGGGCAGGGTTCACGCTTCCTGTTTTTTCATATTCCTCAAACACCATGGACGCTGCTTCCCGATAGAGTTCATCATCGAAATCCTCCGGCGTGATGATGCCGCGGATCTTTTCGAACAGCTCCGGCCGCTCGATGAGCCATGTGAGGAGCAGTCGCTGGGACTTCCGGATCCCGTCCTCCTTCTCCTTTTTCTGTCGGATCCGCTCTTTGTCATACTCGCGCTCTCTTGTCGTCACTCCGATGAGTCCGCCCATGGAATTCACGAGATTTTTGAGGTCTGCCTCCGGGATCATATACTCCCTTGCGACGGCTTCCGTATAGTTATCCCTCTCAAGCTTTTCCGGGAATTCCAGCAGCTTCTTCGCGACGGCATTATAAAATCCTGTCTTTGACTCCGGATCCTGCATGTTGTACTGGTTCCGGATCACCGAGATCTCGAACATGAAACTCCCGACTGCGTTGTCGATCCGCTTCTGGAACTCCTCTTTTCCGAGGTTCTTGATAAACTCATCCGGATCTTTATACGGCTTCATGTTTAAAACCTTGATGGACATCCCGACTTCTTTCAGGATCGGGATCGCCCGGAGCGCCGCTTTCACGCCGGCTCCGTCGCTGTCGTAGGTCAGGATCACCTGATCCGTATATCGCTTTAACAGCATCGCGTGCTGGGACGTAAATGCGGTCCCTAAGGATGCCACGGCATTCGTAAAGCCCGCCTGGTGCATCGCGATCACATCGACATATCCCTCGCAGACCAGCATATATTTCGCCCTGGACGTTCTCGCGAAGTTCAGTCCATAAAGATTCCGGCTCTTATCGAAGATCTTCGTCTCCGGGGAGTTTAAATACTTCGGCTCCCCATCCCCCATCACACGTCCGCCGAAGCCGATGACGCGGTTGTTGACGTCCAGGATCGGGAACATGACGCGGTTCCAGAACTTATCCCTTGCCCCGCGCTCATCAATAAAGAAGAGGCCTGTCTCTTTTAAGATATCATCGTGATACCCTTTCGATCGCATATACCGGTACAGATCATCCGGCACTTTGCTGGAATATCCAAGCCCGAAATGGCGGATCGTATCATCGCTCAGCCGCCGCTTTTCCTTCAGGTAATCATATCCGATCTTGCCGGATGGCTGCTTTAGCTGGTAATAAAAGAAATTTGCAGCAAGGCGGTTGATCTCCAGGAGCGTATTTTTTAAGCTTGCCTGGGCCTTTGCTTCCTTCGAATATTCCATCTCCGGCAGTGCGATCCCGGCGCGGTCCGCCAGCATCTTCACGGCCTCCACAAAAGTATAATTTTCATATTCCATCACGAAGGAGATCACGTTTCCTCCTGCTCCGCAGCCAAAACAGTAGTACATCTGCTTCGATGGGGAGACAGAAAACGACGGGGATTTCTCGTTATGAAACGGGCACAGGCCGAAATAGTTTGCACCCTTTTTCTTCAGATTTACATACTGGGACACGATATCCACGATATCATTCCTCGTCCGTACCTCCTCGATCACTTCTTCCGGATAATACACGTTTCATCCCTCCCACAATGCGTATTTTTTATATCTTCCATGCCTTCGGCACAAATAATTCCTCAAACCGGTCGATCGCGTATCCGTCGCTCATCCCGGCAATATAATCGCAGACGACCCGCTCTTTCTTCTCACCGCGGGTCTCCATCATCATCCGGAATTCCTCCGGAAGCTCGTCCACATGTTTCAGATAATATTCATAGAGCGTCACGATCAGCTGCTGCGCTCTTCCTTCCTCGCCTTTTGCGGCCGGATTCCGGTAGACATGCTCGAACATCCACTCTCTCATCCCGCGCATCGCCCGCTCCACATCCGGAGACATGAAGATCGACGGCTTGTCCATGCTGTTGTTGATGATATCATGGATCATGATATTCAGGCGGTCCTTTACCGTATCACCGAGGACATCCGCAAACTCTCTGGGGATATCTTTCTCGGTGATGATCTTCCCGCGGATCGCATCATCGATGTCATGATTGATGTACGCGATCTTATCAGAGAAGCGGACGATCTTTCCCTCCAGCGTCGCAGGGTTTCCTGACGTTCTGTGGTTTAAGATCCCGTCGCGCACTTCCTTCGTGAGGTTTAATCCCTGTCCTTTTTTCTCCAGGACCTCCACGATCCGGACACTCTGTTTAAAGTGGGCGAAACCGTCCTCACAGATCTCATTTAATATGTACTCGCCGGCATGTCCGAAAGGCGTATGTCCGAGATCATGTCCCAGCGCGATCGCCTCCGTCAGGGATTCATTCATCCGAAGCGCCTTTGCGATCGTCCTGGCGATCTGGGAGACCTCCAGCGTGTGCGTCAGCCTCGTGCGGTAGTGGTCGCCTTCCGGGGCCAGAAAGACCTGTGTCTTGTCTTTCAGGCGGCGAAATGACTTGCTGTGCAGGATCCGGTCACGGTCCCGCTGGTAGGCAGGACGGACATCACAGGGGACTTCCTCGCGGTCCCGCCCCAGCGTCTCACTGCTCAGAGCAGCATACGGGCTGAGATTCTGGCGTTCCCATTGTTCCATCGTTTCCCTGATATTCATATCCATCCGCTCCTTTCTGCCGTGAAAACACATCAGCAGGCTCCACGACCGCAGCGACATTTTACGGAATCTTCAATTCAGAAAATTTCCGCCACCGAAAGCAACCATTTGTTCTCCTATCTGAAAATATACTTTTATATTATACCACATTTTTGCGTGTTTTAGAACCGCGATTCCTATCTTTTCGCTGAAAAATGTGTAAAAAATCTGTAAATTGGCGAAATCTGCAGATATGGTTTCATTTTACGGAATTGGCCAAACCAACAAAAGCCGGACAGCTCTGTGCAGCAAACGTCTGCTGCATGATCTGTCCGGCCGGACTTACGACCAATCTATTTTGTTTTCGTAACTATCTGCACAATTACATCTTCTCGCCCGGAACGACCGGAACCGCGTCCCTCGGGATCGGGCAGATGTAGCCGCCGTAGCGTTTCATCTTCTTATTGAACTCATCTTTCGCCGCCTGAAGAACATCCGGCTTCTCCATGAGATCGATCGCCGTCGCTGCGATGACTTTTCCTGCCAGCAGCATGTTCTTGTGGGCAATGGATGTCCGTCCGCAGGAGACATTCTGCCAGGAATGTCCAGGCGCCTGTGCCGGGAATGTGGAAGTGTTGATCTGCGCGGTCGGAACGCACCAGCTCACATCACCGACATCCGTGGAGCCCATTCTCGGCTTCTCGGAGTACAGGTACGGAACAAGGAACTCATTCATCGGCACGGTGCCATGTTTGGACTTCTCATCCACAAACTCGTAGATCTCATCGCTGTCCTTCGTCGCATCTCCCGGAAGATCCGCAGACTTCATCTCAACAGAATCGTAAAGCGCCTTCGCATACTTTAACTCTTCCTCTGTGTAATGGCAGACGCCGAGGTCATTGAAGTTTTCCCACATCAGGGATTCCAGGACCTTGTTCGGGACTGTGTTGGAGCAGCCGTCGATGAACTTTTTCTCCATCTTTGTGTCCGTCATCATGGATGCCGCAAGCGCGATCCGGTCAACCCGCTCCTGAAGCTCCAGGGCATCTTTGACCCAGATGGAACGGACCATGTAGAGGACCTGCGCTCTCGGCTGGACAACGTTCGGAGAATCTCCGCCGGCATCCGTGATCGAGTAGTGGATCCTGGAGCTGTCCGGCATGTGCTCTCTTAAGAACTGGACGCCAATGTTCATAAGCTCCACCGCGTCGAGGGCAGAACGTCCCTTGTCCGGCGCACCCGCTGCATGGGAGGCAACACCGGTAAACTTATACTCTGTCTGAATACAGGTGTTGCAGGTACCGGAAGTAACCTGATTCACATTGCCCGGATGCCAGGTGAGAGCCGCGTCGCACTCCGCGAACACGCCGTCTCTTGCCATAAATGCTTTTGTAGCTGCACCTTCCTCACCAGGGCAGCCGTAAAGGATCACTTTACCGCTTCCCTCACCTTTTTCTTCCAGATATTTTTTTATAGCAAAAGCCGCAGCCATGGAACCCGCACCTAAAAGGTTGTGGCCGCAGCCGTGGCCGTTTCCGTCTGTGACAAGCTCTTTTCTGGTCTCTGATCCGGCGATCTGGGAAAGGCCTGTCAGAGCATCATACTCAGCCAGAATACCGATCACCGGCTTTCCGGAACCGTAGGAAGCGCGGAATGCAGTCTCAATGTTGTCAAAGGGATGTTCGACAGTAAATCCTTCTTCTTTTAATACCTTTGCGTAAAGTTCACCGGATTTGTACTCTCTCAGGGAAAGCTCCGCATAGTCCCAGATCTTATCGGATACGTCGGTGATCACTCCTGATTTCTCGTCGATATAATCGAATGCTGTCTGTTTGGATGCTGACATGTCATGTTCTCCTTTCAAAAATCCCGCCAGGCAAGACTCCAAAAGTCTGCCTGAGCGGGATATGACTTACGCGAGCAACGAGCCAAAGTCCATGCTTGCATGAGACCTTGGCGACTGCCGCGATAACTTGAGAAGCTCGCAAAGCGCGCTTCTCATAGTTCCTATTAAAACAGCTTTTCCCGCTGTCCTTTCATCAGTATAATACCTTGCTTAAAAATTCCTGTGTCCTCGGGTTCTGCGGATGATTGAAGACCTCATCCGGAGTGCCTTTCTCCGCGATCACGCCGCCATCCATAAAGAATACGCGGTCGGAGACCTCCCTCGCAAATCCCATCTCATGGGTTACGATCACAGTAGTCATTCCTGTCTTTACAAGGTCCTTGATAACATGAAGAACCTCTCCTACCATCTCCGGATCAAGGGCGGAAGTCGGCTCATCAAAAAGCATAACATCCGGTTCCATCGCCAGCGCGCGCACGATCGCAAGACGCTGTTTCTGTCCGCCGGAAAGCTTCTTTGGGAACTGGTTCTCCTTATCCGCAAGACCAACGCGGTTTAAAAGCTCCCGCATCATCTCGTCGGCTTCCTTCTGTGTTTTCTTTCCGAGAAGGACCGGGGCGAGCGTTACGTTCTTTCCAACTGTAAGATTATTGAATACATTAAAGTGCTGGAATACCATTCCCATCTTCTGGCGATGCAGGTTGATATCCACATTCTTGTCGGTAATATCGGTTCCCTCGAAATAGATCTTTCCGGATGTCGGTGTCTCAAGAAGGTTTAAGCAGCGTAAAAATGTACTTTTACCGCCGCCGGACGGTCCGATAACAGAAACGACCTCGCCATGATTGACATGCTCGGTAACACCCTTTAATACCTGAAGACTGCCGAAGGATTTATGCAGATCTTCTACACGAATCAATTCTTTTTCATTAGCGCTCACTTGCGTTCATCCTCCTCTCCAGTAAAGCAATCAGCTTGGACATGATAAATGTCACGCCGAAGTAAATGATACCAACGATGGTTAACGGCTCAAGTACACGGAATGTAAGACCGTTGATGGTCTTAAACTGGGTCATAAGTTCTCCGATAAAGAACGTGGACGCCAGAGATGTCTCCTTGACGATCGCTACGAACTCGTTGCAGAGTGCCGGAAGAATATTCTTAACTGCCTGCGGGAGAACGATATGGATCATGGTCTGGCGCGCGTTTAAGCCAAGGGAACGGGCAGCTTCAGTCTGTCCGACATCGACAGCCTGGATACCTGCGCGGACGATCTCACAGACATAAGCGGTAGAGTTTACGCAGCATGCAGTCATAACGCATGTAAACTCGCTTAAGTTGAGGAACGGGAGCCAGGTCGGCAGCATAAAGTAGAAGAAATATAGCTGCAGCAGGATCGGCGTACCGCGGATAATTTCGACATAAACGGTAGCGATCAGCCGGAGCGGCTTAAATTTTCCGATGCCCACGTTGCTGCGGCGCATCAGTGCCATCAGAGAACCGAAAACGGTACTGATGAGGACGGTGAGGAGACCCATAAACAGTGTCATTCCAAGACCCTGTAAGAATAAGTTCCAGTACTTCATCCAGACTTTTAACATGACGTTAAGAAACTCCATCTGGAAAACTCCTTTCGTAGATAAAACTTGAAAACAGACAAAGGTCTTTCCGGCATTTTCACCGGAAAGACCGAGCTCTGTATTTTCTGTAACCTGAAGTGATAACCGATTCCGTCCTGCGCTGATCTTCCATCACGGAACGAAACGATCCGCTCCGAAATTAGTGCGTCTCGATACCGAGCTTATCAGCAAGAGCAACTGCCTCTTCCCTCCACTGCTCATAGAGACCTTTCTCGTTAACTTCAACGATCACTTCGTTGATCGCATTTAAGAGATCATCATCGCCTTTTTTGACTGCGATAACGTTACCTTCACTTGAATAGTCAAACATGAAATCTGCCATTGCGATATCGTCGTATGTCTTTGCAAGGGATTCACCGTTATCACCGGATACAGCGAGTGCGTCAACCTTGCCTGTTGTTAACATCATAACACCGTCTGTTATATTTGTCACTAACTGGATCTGAACGTCAGACGGAAGCTGCTCTGTAGCAAGCTTGTTCTGTAAGGTTGCGTTCTGGGTAGCAACCTTCTTGCCTGCGAAGGATTCTGCTGTATTGTACTGGGAAGCAAGTTCCTTCTTAACTAAAAGGCCCTGACCTTTCTTCGTGTTTACATTATAACGCTCGGAAAGTCCCATAGCCTCTGCACGCTCATCTGTGTAAGCGAAGCCGGAGATACCCATATCAATGTTTCCGGAAGTAACTGCCTGCTGGATTGCGGAGAACTCCATCGGCTTGATCTCAAGTTCTACGCCAAGCTTCTCAGCGATGTATTTTGCAAGCTCCACATCGGCACCGACATACTCGGTTGTTCCACTGCTGACATCCTTGAATTCCCACGGAGCGAAATCAGGGGATGTTCCCATTGTGATCTTTCCTGCCGCAAGAACTTTTCCGAGATGGCCCTTCGGATCTACATTCTCAAGTGCCTTTAAGGAACCTTCCGCTGCGGCTGCTGCCTCTGTCTTATCTGCTTCCTTTGATTCAGCCGCTGTTGTCGCGTCGGCTGTTGTTGTCTCAGCTGCCGTTGTAGCTGCTGCCGTTGTCTCAGTGGTCTTGGAGCTTCCGCATCCTGTAAGAGCAGCAATGACCGCTGCTGTTGTCATAGCTAAAACGATGTTCTTCTTCATAATCGATCCTCTCCTCTTTGTTTCTATCTTTTTCTATGTCTCACATGTGTGATGTTGATACGCATTATAATGTATAATTATTCTTTTGTAAAGCACTTTTTTATGTTTTTTTTACAGATTATGCATTTTATACAATATTCAGTGCATAATTATATTGTTTCATGCAGTTTTTTCAATGTTTTATACATTATCAATGCATATATTCATCTTGATAAAGCGTTAATATTTCTTTTTTTTGCATAGCGCGTCACCTCTTTCAAATTTCCGGCATACATTTCCGGCATACGCTGCTGGGGCAACGTAAAAAGCAGCCCATCTCACTCCAGCGTGAAACGGGCTGCTCTTCTATTTTTTACCAATATCAGATTTCAGCAATATTGATCAGTGTAAGTTCTTTTGCACGATTTTCCATACTTGTCACAAGCGCTCTCGCAGTATCGACCGCAGTGAGAACGGTAACGCCTGTCTCGATCGCATTCCGGCGGATGATAAAGCCGTCATGGCTTCTCTCTGCGCCCTGTGCTGGGATATCGATGACAAGGTCGATCTCATGTCCAAGGATCAGGTCAAGAAGGTTCGGAGACTCCTGCTCGATCTTTCTTACCGGAATGACCTTTACGCCGTGCTCATTGAAGTACTTCGCGGTTCCTGCGGTACAGAAGATGCGGTATCCCTGTGCCTTGAATCTCGCTGCGATGTCGAGCATCTCTTCCTTGTCGGAATCACGGACAGTCATGACCATGTTCTTGTACTTCGGAAGCTTGATGCCTGCGCCCTGGAATGCCTTGTAAAGAGCTTCATTAAAGGTCTTTGCGATACCAAGACACTCACCTGTAGATTTCATCTCCGGTCCAAGGCTGATATCAGCGCCGCGGATCTTCTCGAAGGAGAATACCGGCATCTTCACTGCATAGTAATCTGCCTCTTTCTGAAGGCCCGGTGTGTAGCCGAGTTCCCGGATCGTATGACCGCAGATGATCTGAGTTGCCAGCGGTACGATCGGGATTCCCGTTACCTTACTGATATACGGAACGGTTCTGGAAGAACGCGGGTTGACCTCGATGATAAATACACCTTCGTCATTTACAATAAACTGGATGTTGATCATTCCCTTTACATGGAGCGCCCTTGCGAGCTTCTCTGTGTATTCCACGATCGTCTTCTTGTTGTCCTCGGTGATGCTCTTCGCCGGATATACGGAGATACTGTCGCCGGAATGGATACCGGTACGCTCGATATGCTCCATGATACCCGGGATCAGGATATCGGTACCGTCGCAGATCGCATCGACCTCGATCTCCTTACCCATGATATACTTATCAACTAAGATCGGATGCTCCTGCGCGATCCGGTTGATGATGCCGATGAATTCGTCGATATCCTCATCGCAGATCGCGATCTGCATACCCTGTCCGCCAAGAACGTAGGACGGACGAACGAGTACCGGGTAACCTAACTCGTTTGCCGCCTTTTTCGCTTCTTCTGCGGTGAATACGGTATGTCCCTTTGCTCTCGGGATCTGGCATTTCTCAAGAATCTCATCGAAGAGCTCTCTGTCCTCTGCCGCGTCAACGTCCTCAGCAGCAGTTCCAAGGATCGGAACGCCCATCTTCATTAAGGCCTCGGTCAGTTTGATCGCTGTCTGTCCGCCGAACTGGACAACGGCTCCGTCCGGTTTCTCGATATCGACGATGCTCTCGACATCTTCCGGTGTCAGCGGCTCAAAATACAGCTTGTCTGCGATATCGAAGTCTGTGCTGACGGTCTCCGGGTTGTTGTTGATGATAATGGTCTCAAAACCTTCTTTTGCAAACGACCATGTGCTGTGTACGGAACAGAAGTCAAACTCGATACCCTGTCCGATACGGATCGGGCCGGAGCCGAGAACGAGGACTTTTCTCTTCTCAGTCTCACCTTCCGCCTCATTTTCACTTCCGAAGCAGGAATAGTAGTAAGGAGTCTCTGCCGCGAACTCAGCTGCGCAGGTATCTACCATCTTGAAAGCTGCGCGGATGTTGTTGTCATGGCGCATCTTCTTGATCTCGTCTTCTGTGAGACCTGTGAGTCTTGCGATCACGTTATCCGGGAACTCGATGCGTTTTGCTTCTTTTAAGAGTTCTGCGTCGAGGTTCTTTCCGGCTTTCTTTAAGGCATTCTCCATTTCAACGAGGATCATCAATTTATCGATAAACCAGATATCGATCTTCGTGATATCATGGATCAGCTCGTAATCGAAACCGCGGCGGAGTGCCTCTGCAATAACCCAGATCCGGCGGTCATCCACGTTGTGAAGCTGCTCTTTTAACTGTTCATCTGTGAGTCCGCTGTAGTCGTAAGACATTAAGGAATCCACATGCTGCTCCAGGGAACGGATCGCCTTCATCAAGCCGCCCTCGAAGTTCGTGCAGATACTCATGACCTCACCGGTCGCCTTCATCTGGGTTCCCAGCTGATGGCTCGCGCTGATGAATTTATCGAACGGAAGTCTCGGCATCTTGACAACGACGTAGTCAAGCATCGGCTCGAAACTTGCGTATGTTTTCTTTGTAACGGCATTCTTGATCTCATCCAGTGTATAGCCGAGAGCGATCTTCGCAGCAACCTTTGCGATCGGGTATCCTGTCGCCTTGGAAGCAAGTGCGGAGGAACGGCTGACACGCGGGTTTACCTCGATCACGCAGTACTCGAAGCTCTCCGGGTGAAGCGCATACTGTACGTTGCAGCCGCCGGTGATGCCGAGCTCTGTGATGATCTTTAAAGCGGAGGTACGGAGCATCTGGTACTCTTTATCTCCCAGTGTCTGGGACGGAGCAACAACGATACTGTCACCGGTGTGAACGCCGACCGGGTCGATATTCTCCATGTTGCAGACGGTGATCACGTTGCCGGCACTATCACGCATTACCTCGTACTCGATCTCTTTCCATCCTGCGATGCAGCGCTCTACAAGAACCTGGCCGACACGGGATAAACGGAGTCCGTTTTCAAGGATCTCCGCGCACTGCTCTGCGTCATAGGCGATACCGCCGCCGGAGCCGCCGAGTGTATAAGCCGGACGGAGAACAACCGGATATCCGATCTTTTCCGCAACAGCAAGACCGGTCTGTACATCCTCAACGATCTCGGACGGAGCGACCGGCTCGCCGATCTTTTCCATGGTCTCCTTGAACATCTCACGATCCTCGGCCTTCTTGATCGTCAAGGCTGTGGTACCGATGAGGCGCACGTTGTTTGCCTTTAAGATGCCTGCTTCCTCGAGTTCCATCGCGAGGTTTAAGCCGGCCTGACCGCCCAGTGTCGGGAGAACGCTGTCCGGTTTTTCCTTCTTGATCAGCTGCTCAACAACCTCGGTTGTCAGCGGCTCGATATAAACCCGGTCTGCAATGTCCTTATCGGTCATGATCGTTGCCGGGTTGGAGTTTAAGAGAACGACTTCGATGCCCTCTTCCTTTAAGGAACGGCACGCCTGTGTTCCCGCATAGTCAAATTCTGCGGCCTGGCCGATGACGATCGGGCCGGAACCGATCACAAGTACTTTTTTGATCTCTGGATTCTTAGGCATTATCTTTCCTCCTCCATCATGCGAATAAAGCGGTCAAACAGATATCCGGAATCCTGCGGTCCCGGGCATGCTTCCGGGTGGTACTGAACGGTAAAGATGTTCTTGCCCACGTACTTTAATCCTTCGTTTGTCTTATCGTTTACATTCACGAAAGCCTGGACTGCAACCTTCGGATCGAGGCTGTGCTCGTCCACTGCATATCCATGGTTCTGGGAGGAGATGTAGACACGTCCTGTCTCAAGGTCCTTGACCGGGTGGTTGCCGCCGCGGTGACCGTATTTTAATTTGTAGGTATTGGCGCCTGTCGCGAGAGCCATGAGCTGGTGACCAAGGCAGATTGCAAATACCGGGATATCTGACTCGTAGAACTTGCGGACTTCTTTGATGATCTCCGTGTTCTCAGCCGGGTCTCCAGGGCCGTTTGACAGCATGATCCCGTCCGGATTTGTCTTTAATACTTCCTCCGCCGGAGTGTCCGCCGGATATACGGTCACTTCGCAGCCTCTCTTATTTAACTCTCTCGCGATATTCTTCTTCGCGCCGAAGTCCATGAGGGCAACTTTCTTTCCGGTTCCCGGGAGAACATATTTCTCCTTTGTGGTCGTCTTTAATACAACGCCTGTTACTTTATACGCCTTGATCCGCTCTTTCACTTCCTCGAGATCATATGATCCGTTGGTCGTGATCATGCCGTTCATGGTTCCTTTTTCTCTTAAGATCTTTGTGAGGGCTCTTGTATCGATACCACTGATACCTGGAATATCCTGTTCTTCTAAGAAATGCTGAATCGTGTCCCCACTTCTGAAATTACTGGGGATCCTAGATAATTCTCTGACAATATAACCATCCGGCCACGCCTGTCCGGATTCCATATCTTCTTTACAAATACCGTAATTACCAATTAACGGATAAGTCATTACCACTGCCTGTCCTGCGTAGGACGGATCGGTAAGGACTTCTAAATAACCGGTCATGGATGTGTTAAAAACAATTTCACTGATCACTTCTCTGGTAGAGCCGATGCTTGTTCCTTCAAACACGGTTCCGTCTTCCAGTATTAAATATGCTTTCATGACGCCACCCTTTCTTATGTGTTCATTTCGCTGCTTGATCCGGGCATACTTATCTCAGCCCAAATTTTCACTATTCTACCATGAGTATCGATATTTTTCAACTGGTTTCGCGGATTTTTTTCAAGTTTTTTCAAATGAAAGTTAGCAGTAGCAAACCCCGGTGATTTTTCAGGGATTGCCGAACATTCTTAATTCCGGTTTCTGCATAAAACACCATCACAAAGCATTTGCCCTCCGTCGGTTTTATCATCTATTGTTTTCCCCATCCCAAAATGTTAAAATAGAAAAAAATCGAATTTTTCTGAGCAGCGGCGGAAACCGGATCTTTTCCGCTCCGCTCAAAAAGGAGGTTCTATGAGCAAACTTGTTTATGCAAAAGAAAAAGAATACCATATCGGCGTCAGTGCAGGGGAAGTCGGACGCTATGTGATCCTTCCGGGTGATCCGGGACGCTGTGAAAAGATCGCCAGACATTTTGACAACCCGGTAAAGATTGCCCAGAACCGGGAGTACACAACATATACCGGATATCTTGACGGCGAGAAAGTCAGCGTCGTCTCCACCGGAATTGGCGGACCATCCGCGTCCATCGCAGTCGAGGAGCTTGTCCACTGCGGTGCGGACACCTTCATCCGGGTCGGTACTTCCGGCGGAATGCAGAAAGAAGTTCTTGGCGGGGATCTCGTGATCGCGACCGGTGCGATCCGCTTTGAGGGGACCACAAAAGAGTACGCACCGATCGAGTACCCGGCCGTCCCGGATTTCGATGTCGTAGCGGCTCTGAAAGAAGCTTCCGAGGAACTCGGATACCGCCATCATCTCGGCGTTGTCCAGTGCAAGGACAACTTCTATGGTCAGCATTCCCCGGACTCCATGCCGGTCGCCGATGAGCTGAACTCAAAATGGAAAGCCTGGATCGCCTGCGGCGCCCTCGCCTCCGAGATGGAATCCGCAGCCCTCTTCATCGTCGGCAGCGTCCGCAGAGTCCGCACCGGCTCCGTAATGCTCGTGATCGCAAACCAGACAAGACGTGAACTCGGCCTTGAGGACGTCCAGGTCTACGATACGGAGGCTGCTGTCGTGACGGCGGTAGAGGCGATGAGGAAGCTGATCCGGAAGGATAAAGCGGCATCCGCTGCGAAGTAGGACTTTTTTCCATCCATTCCCAGTTCTGTCAGCAGAATTTTATGGTAGAATCTGTTTTGTAACATTTTTGTAACATTTCAAATAACAGGAGGTTTTACCATGAAAAAACAGATGATGGCAGTTCTCGCATTTTCCGCCATGATGACACTCACAATGCCTTTCGCGTCCTTCGCCGCAGGCCGTTCCTGCCAGACTGCGTTTCCTTCCGGAAGCACCTGCGCTTCCAATGGAAACTATGCTGTTTCCGTGATCCGGATGCAGAACGGCTGTGCGATCTCAAATCTCCGTGCTGCCGATGTGTACCGGATACTCGGAGCAAGCTGCACAGACCAGACATGCGGCAGCACCTGCAGTTCCGGGATTGGATGCGATACGGGCTGCAATACAGGCTGCAGAACGAATTTCTGTGGGAATCTGAGTTTCCGACGCTGATTTCTCAAAGAACCGGCCACACACTTTCACGTGGCCGGTTCTTTTTATAACAAGTGAAAACACACTTTGCAAGTTTCCCCCTTGTTATCGCGACAGTCGTCGAGGTCTCGCGCAAGCGCGGACTTTGGCTCGTTGTTTGCCTAAATAAAAACAAGCCTCTGCACACTGGGATTTCCAATGAACAGAGGACTGAATCTGCTACCTATAAAGCAGATAACGGGAATCGAACCCGCCTTTCCAGCTTGGGAAGCTAGCGTTCTACCGATGAACCATATCTGCAATCTTTTTTTAACATGTGTATCATAGCACATTTTTTTATATTTCACAAGGCTTTTTCTGGTAAATTACAGAAAATCGTTCCTGTTTTTCCGACAACATTGTTTTTTATGCCGCTTCCTGTCTACAAAAAAGGACGGCAATCCATGAAAATCCGGGGCTTTTTCAGAGGAGGAACTCTCCATACTTTCTCTATCGTGAAAACAAGCGCGGCAGTGGATTTTGCCGATCCTTAATACAGATTGACGGCAAAATCCTGCCCCGTCTCCAATCTATGACAGCTCTGCGATCCTGGTGATCCCCACATAAATGTGGGAGATCTTATACCAGGTGGCAAAGTCCACCACTCCGGTCTGCGGCAATCCGAAGATCGACTGAAATTCCCGGACTGCTGCCGCGGTAGCCGGACCGTAGATCCCGTCAGGGGAAATATCCGGAATTGCGGTATACACGCTGGAGATTGCGTCTAACTGCTCCTGCAGCTGCCGCACCTTATCACCGGTGGCACCAATCTTCAGATCATATCCCGGCCACGATGCCGGGATGCCGGAAATCTGTTCCGCCGTATTGATATACATATCATCTCCATAAAAATTCCGCAGGATCTCGATCGGACTATACCCCGCTTCTCCGAGCTCGCAGCTGCCCCATTGCGTTAACCACCCCGGACACCGAACCTTCCGCCCATCGCAATACTGTGTCAGGATCGGCTGTTTCACACCGGGACGTGAAAGATAATTATCAAAGATATCATCCACCACAACCGAGATCGACTCAAAAATATTCCGCCCGTAGATCCACTTGTGGTCATACGCCGTCGAAGATGTGATCGTGAAATCATATCCCTGGTTGCGGTACCATTCCGTGTAGACGCGGTTTAACGTGAAGGACATGATCGCCAGCACATTCGCAACGATCGCAGAACGCGGCCACGTCGCATAGATCTCACTGGAAGCCACATTTTTGATGTAATCACGGTAAGGAACATAATAGTCCGGTGCAGACGCATTGGTCGGTGCGCCGTCATGCACCACGATGGTCTGTGGGACAACAACTCTGGAGAGTACGATCTCTCCTGTTTCCGTGACCGGTTTGATCTCACTCTCCGCGATTTTTGGAAGATAATCCCCATAGAGCGTATGATCCGGGATCGTCACCGTCTCCGTCTGCTCTCCGGTCGGTGCATTGGAAAGCGGACGCAGACGGATCCCCTGGATCGCCGTCGCATCCGCCAGAACTTCCGTCCCGGAAACAAGAAACGGTTTGAATCCCGGAGCCGTGATCCGGATCGTGTATTCCGCGTACGGGCGCTCCGTCTCCTCCGGCGATAAGGAAAGTTCCGGCGGCGGTGCATCTAATGAAAGATTCTCCGTCTGCCCGGAACTGTTCGTCCGCGTCTCCTCGATAATCTTATCCGGCTCTTCTGTCCTGGCGATCGCAACATCCGCATCCTGCACCGGAAAACTGTTCACATCAGATACAACATCAACTTGCAAATATCCCTGTGCCATACTATCCTCGATCGATCGAATATCATTTTATTTTATGCCGTGACAGACCGGATGATTCATCACCGATAAAAACAGGCATTCCGGAACCTTCTTTCGTTCCAAAATGCCTGTTTTATATTTACGCAAACAACGAGCCAAAGTCCGCGCTTGCGCGAGACCTTGGCGACTGTCGCGATATCAATGGGAATCTAGCCCTCCATCAGTTTCCTGATCTCCTCCGCAAGCAGTTTCACATTCCGGATCAGTCCGTCAAACGCTCCGTACTCATAAAAACGGATAAACAGGATCCCGATCGGCACTGCGATGATCATTCCGGCGATGCCGCGGAACTTGAAACCAAGATAAAGGAAAAACAAAGTTGCTAACGGCGGAAGTCCCATACTGTCACCGACGATCTTCGGCTGGATCACCTGGCGGATCCCCTGTGTCAGGACATAAAGTACGATGAGACCGACCGCATACCCGTACTCACCGGTAAACAGCTTCACCACCGCCCACGGGATCAGCGCCGTTCCCGTTCCGAACATTGGAAGAAAATCAAGGATCGCGATCCCAATCCCAAGAAAAATCCCATACGGAACCCCAAGAATCAGCATTCCGATCACAAGAACGATCGCGATCACGAACATGATCTTAAACTGTGCAAGAAAATATCCGCCGATCAGCGTCCGGGCATCCTTCCTCACCATTCTCCCATACTTTAACACCGGTTCCGGTGTAAACTGCTTCACTGTCTCCACGAGCCTGTCATGATCCGCAAGAAACAGATACGACGAGAGACAGATGATGATCGCATTGACAAACACCTCCGGGAGCGTGCGGACCACTCTTCCGCCCGCCGATGCCGCGATCTTCTGAACAAAGTCCCCGATGTAACCGCCCGCGTTCTCCAGGATCGCACCGATCGTATTTTCCGTGTCCGCCGGAAGATACTTCAAAAGACCGCCGATCCGGGCATACGCCTGATTGACCTCGCCCTGAACAGATCCATAAATTTCCGGCAGCGCCTGGACAAACTCCGTCATCTCCTGAAACAGCCAGGAACACAGCCCATAAAATCCAAAGATCACGAGTCCAAGAACCCCGACGACCAGGATCACCGAACCATGGCGGCGGACGATCTTCAGCTTTCTCTCAAGAAACCGGACCAGCGGATTCGCGATCATCGCCACGATCCACCCGATCACAAACGGCAGGAAAAACACCACCAGCCGCAATCCCCATACGCACACCGCGTAGATGATCGCTAATGGCACAACAATATTTAAAATAATTCCCATATACTTTCTGAAATTCATTTTGCGGACCTCCTATCCACGTAAAAATCCTGCTTTTCTCATCTGCAGTATTTTACCCAGGCAGATCCCCCTTTATATATCATTCTTACTTGCAGAGCCCATATTCCTTCGCGATCTCCTTAAACGCCGGCAGTGACCTCTCGATCTGCTCATAAGACACGCAATAAGCCAGTCTCACATACCCCGGACAAGCAAACGAACTTCCCGGAACCACCAGCACATGATGCTTCTTTGCCACCTCGCAGAACTCCTTCTCGTCCTCAACCGGTGACTTCACAAACAGATAGAACGCTCCATCCGGCTTCGCACAAGTAAACCCGTACTCCGTCAATGCCCCGTAGATCAGATTCCTGTTCTTCTCATAAGTTGCAAGATCCACCGTCACATCATGCTGGATGCAGTACTGGAGTGCCTTCTGGATCAGGGACGGCGCATTCACACACCCGATCACACGGTTTGCGATCGTAGCCGCACCGATCAGCGCAGCGGAGTCATCCACCTCATCCGGGATCACAACATATCCGATACGCTCACCCGGAACAGAAAGAGACTTACTGTAAGAGTATCCCACAACCGCATTGTGGTAGAACTTTGTCACAAACGGAACATCCACTCCGCCGTAAGCAAGCTCGCGGTACGGCTCATCAGAGATCAGTACGATCGATGTGCCGAACTCCTTCTCCTTCTTCTCCATGATCGCAGCCAGTGCTTTGATCGTCGCCTCATCATAGACAACACCTGTCGGGTTGTTCGGATTGTTGATGATGACAGCCTTCGTTCTGGCAGTGATCTTCGCCTCAAACTCATCAAGCTTCGGCATAAATGTCTCCGTATCCGGAGAAATGATCACTACATTTCCGTCATAGTTTCTCACATACGCATTATATTCCACAAAATACGGTGCAAATACGATCACTTCATCGCCCGGATTCAAAATACTCTTTAAGATGATATTTAAACCGCTGGCCGCACCGACCGTCATAATCAGGTTTTTGAATGAGAAATTCGTTCCAAAACGCTTATTTAAAGAATCCGCGATCGTCTGGCGGACATCCTCAAAACCGGCGTTGCTCATATATCCATGGAGTGTCATGAAATCCTCATTTTTCACCACATCAAGGATCGCCTCTGTCACCTGCGGGACCGGCACATTCGGATTTCCAAGGCTGAAGTCATAGACATTCTCTTTTCCGTAAATGGCCGCCATGCGCTTTCCTTCCTCGAACATTGCACGGATCGCGGAATTGTTTGCCATAAATGGTTTCATTTTTTCTGATATCATAACTGTTTCCTCCGTTTATTTTTTATCTCTAAGAAAATTCCAAAGGCACCGGTCACCGCAAAGTAAAACCAGGTCGTCGGATTGGAATACCAGGTTGTAAAGAACGAGAGCATAAAATAGAGAGCCGCCTGGGAATAAAACAGATACCAGGCCGGATTTCTTCCCGGATAGATCCTCGAAGAAAGCCACGCAGACAGGACTCCGAGTACCGATGAAAAGAAAAATACACCGGCGATACCAAAATCATAATAGGCATCGTAGAACAAGGTGACCGTCGTCAGCTCCTCCTTCGTCACGTAGATCGGCCAGTCCACGAGCACCGGCTTTAAAAATTTAAGCCCGGAGAGAGCCCAGAGCGGGAACATTCCCTTTAATCCCATCGAATGGGCGGGAAGCTGCTTTACAAGACAGTCAAAATTGTCGTAATTGTTTGCAATGTACATGTACGGCTGCGTGATAAAGATCGGCGTAGCTGCATTCTTCATCTCAAAAATCCCGTTGAGATACGTCACATCGTGACTTCTCGCGATCGTCAGGATCACATAGAGCGGAACAAGTCCTGCCGCAGCAAAGAAAAGATACCGGAGTTTTCTGTGTCCGCTGACGATCATAAAGGTCAGCACCGCAAGGATCACCGCAAAGATCAGCTGAAATCTCGATACGCAGAGCACCGGGATCAGAAGAGCGACTCCTGTCAGAATAAGCGAAAGGATCTTTTCCGTTTTTTTCATCTCTCTCTTGTAGAACCAGAGAAGAACCTCCATCGACGGGACCAGCACACAGGAAACCGTCAGATAATGAACTCCTGAGATATGGAAATAGGAATATGCATGGGGCACCCCGCGAAGCAGGAACGGAACATATCCCAGGCGGACTGCTTCAAACAGAAACGCCGCAAACGACAATGCTGTAAGTCCGGCAATCGCTATAAAAATATGATCCCCGTATTTTGCGGCAGCTGCCTGCGTAAATCCGCTCTGCAGACATTCTTTCTGAACATTACCATCCTTTGCGGATTCCGTTTTCTTTCTGCTGAACCGCTTTTCTGCAAGTTCATACACATTCCAGAATGCCGCAAATGCGACAAAAAAACATGCCCAGGTTTCGAGGCTCCACTCTGTCTGGAGTCTGGAAAGCTTCAGACAGGAAATCCCCTCTCCGCCTACATAGAACAAGGAAAACAGCCCGCGCAGATGGAGCGGGTTTCCACTCTTTCCGTATTCTCTCAGATAGAGATAGACCGCTGCCAGGAGCAGCGACATCCCCGATAAGGTAAAATGGGCGCTGAATGCAAAAAGCATGGCAGCGCCGTAACAGATCACATAAACCAGCATATCAGCCTACTCTCCGAGACCACTGTTGATCAGCTCTGTGATCGCGGCCATGGCTTCCTGCTCATCCGCTCCATCACAGATCAATTCGATCTCATCTCCGCACTTTACGCATGCCCCCAGCACGCTCAGTACACTTTTTGCATTTGCTGTCGTGTGTCCATATTCAAATTTGATCGAACTCTGAAACCGCAATGCCGCCTTGCACAGAAGCCCTGCCGGTCTCAAGTGCAGACCGGTCGGGTTTCCAATTGTAACTTTTTGCTTTACCATAAGTATTTTTAACTCCTAATTTCGAAATAACGTCTGAAGTCCGATTGCCTGATGAGCTTCTGTTGTCTCTGGCGGGACGATCACCGCATGTCTTGTCGCTGCTGCGGTGGTCTCCTCCTCTGTCTCCGCCTCTTTGCTGCTCTCTGCAGTAATCTCAGACGCTTTAGTTGTCTCCTCTACGGTTGTCTCCGGTGTTGTCTCTGCCGCGGATTCCTGCTCTTTTGTAACATTTACCACACAGCTGGAGATTCCCAGCAGATCATACGCCGAATCCAGTTCTCTGTTCAGTGTAGGCTGAATCTGATGACTTCCCTCTCCCATTCCTGAGACATTCAGACTCAGATCATCGGATGTGAACTGCAGGCTGTCAAGTTCCTCCTGAAGCGCTCGGATCCGGATCGTAACGGTTGCCGGTTCCGCCTGATAGCTGTAGGAACTGTTAGCGCCAACATAACAGTCAGAACTGATGCGCACCGTGTATTCCTGCTCTTTTAACGGCTCCACGGTCAAAGTCACCGTGATCTCGGAGCTGTCCATTCCGGCAAGGGAAACTCCCTCCGGCAGGTAATCATTCAGATCGATCGTCTTTACGATGTTCGCCTTTGCTCCGGTAACATCCAGCTCTTCTTTCGGGATCGTGATGGTATTTAAGGACGCCAGAGCGCTCTTTAATCCAACTACCGGCACACTCTTAAGCGCGCATTCCACACCTGAATAACGGTAACCGCTCGCCACCTCACCGGTGACATCGAAGTCCAGGCTCAGATTCTTCACCTTCAGGATCTCCATGGTGTAATCCACGCTCTTGCAGTTGCTGATCAGACGGTCGCTGATCGTAATGCTGTTGTTATTTGCATCATAGAACTTCGGCTCCTCCGAATCGCTCCAGTCTGCATTCTTTCCGTCTAAATTGATCTCGACCCCGACACTGCTGATCTGCCCGATCAGGGATTCCGGACCTTCCACCGTAAGTGTTTCCGGTGAGAGTGTCACTTTACCGGTTTGGTAACCATCCTCGAGCATTCCCGTCGTCGTAACCCCGATCGTAAATGTCTTTCTCTGAAGAGGTTCCGTCTCGATCTTGATGGTCCCGCTCCGGCTTACCGGGGTAGATACCAGGTACTCCGAGTGATTTAAGACCTCGATCTTGATCGGGATCGCTCCTGTCACAGACCACATATCCGTCATATCCGCATAGGCACGGAAATCTGAAGAACGGATCCGATACGCATTCGTCGTCTTTACCTCATACTGCACTGTCGTCGTCGACTTTCCGACAACCTCGTAAGTCAGATTATTCTTTGTGAGGACATCACTGTTGACGATCTCCACCGGCACCTCGACCGTATCCGTCATGACCGGATCTGCCACATTGACAACTCCCAGCCAGACTAAAAAAGCACACAGGAAGGAAATCAGCAAAAGCCCCCATCTTTTATTCTGCTTTTCTTTCATTTTTATGCCATCCCTTCAGAAGTTTGAACGGGCCGGATACAGTCTCCTCCTGCGGCTTCGCAGCGATCGCAAGTTTCAGCTCTTCCGGACTGTTGATCCTTCTTAAACTTCCGCGTTCTGCCAGCGATACCCGTCCGGTCTCCTCCGATACGACCACCGTCAGACTGTCCGTGCTCTCACTGATCCCCAGAGCTGCGCGGTGTCTCGTTCCGAGATCCTTACTGATGCTGAGGTTATCAGAAAGCGGCAGGTAACAGGTCGCAGAGGTCACACGGTTTCCGCGGATAATGATCGCTCCATCGTGAAGCGGCGTATTATGCTCAAAAATATTGATCAGAAGCTGGCTCGTCACGATCCCGTCCACCGGGATCCCTGTTCGCTCGATCTCCGGAAGCGGAGTGTCGCGCTCGATCACGATCAGCGCTCCTGTCTTTACTTTTCCCATCTCGAAGGCAGCGCGTGTAATCTCGTTTACGGTCTTTTCCGTATATCCCTCCTGGAGTCTGGAATTCTCGGAAATAAAAAGATCTGTGATGATGTTTTTGCTTCCGAGCTGCTCCAGCGCTTTCCGGAGTTCCGGCTGGAAGATAATGATGAGAGCCGTCAATACGAGCTGGCCCATATGGTTGATGATCCAGGTGATCGTATTCAGATGGAACATCGCCGCCAGCAGATAGAATCCGACAATGATCATACCACCCCGCAGCAGCACTCCTGCTCTCGTCGACTTTACCCACAAAAGGACTTCATAGATCAGGACTGTGAGGATCAGAATTTCAAAAAGATTCGACAATGTGATCTTCGGAATAAATGTAAACCAGGAATACATATTCCCAAGAAATTCTGTCATTTTGTTACCTCCGTACAATTATTCACGCGTTTCATTTTTCTCGCGTCTCACGTTTTTTCTCGAATAGATCCGCTGTACCTTTACGTCCGGTGCGGACACCGTGAGCTTCGGGACAGCTTTTACATAATAATAGTAATCATCATCTTCATACTGCAGATACTCTGTTCTCGTATAATCCACTGCGAATACAAAGAACTGGTAGATCAGGGCGATCACCACCGAGACAACGATCCCAAAGATCATGGAACCGGCAGATACCGGAAGATTGAAGTTGAAATCTCCCACAAAGATCACAGCAAGCTGGGTGATCACTCCTGCAACGATGGCGATGGACCAGGAATAATCCACCGAGAGATTTTTGATAATGAGCACGACAAGGATCGCAGCGGCAAACGCAGCCACCATGACCCACATGAGTTCATTTCCGAACACATTTTTTACGATCTGGATAAAACGGTCCGCCATCTCCGTCATGGAGCTTCCGGTCAGTGTCCCCGCATTCTGCTTTAAATACATCAGGATATAGTAAATGCAGACACCACAGCACACCGGAACGATCGAGACCAGACTTCCGGAAAGACCTACGACGAGCGGGACCACATACGGGATCCGCAGGAAAAACAGCAGCGGAGTCAGGAGCAGAAGATATCCGTCCCCCGGGCGGAAACCATAGTAAAGGACAGTAACCGCGAGCATGAATACAAAGATGATCAGGGCGATCTCCAGAGACACCTGGGAAACATGGATCAGGATAAAGATCCCGGCTAAAAACGCAGTCACTCCGTACGGGATAAAGGAGGCGATCAGTCCCATTACCACCGGGATCAGCGGATTTTTCAGCTTTGTCATAAATCCCACATTCGCATTGATCAGCCAGAAGGTGAGAAATCCCACCAGAAATCTTACGACCGGTACGATGTAAATATTATATTTCCCATAAAATTGTTTCAGTTTTTCCTTAAATACTAAAAGTCCGATCACTTACTCTTTTCCTCCCCGTTTTCCTTGACTCCCTGCTGGTTGTACTTTTTATCCAGCCGCCGGAGTTTTGCCTGGTAGATCTTCAGTTTTCCCACCGCCTCATCATAGCGTCTCGAATAGATCTTCCAGGTCACGACAAGATATGCGAGAAGTCCTGCCACATAGTAAAATACAAGGCGTGCACCAAGTGAAAGCAGATCGTCGACTGCCATCGCATTGATCAGATCATCAAAACGGTAAAGGACCCATAGCATCAGGCACAGGCAGACGGTCAGTGAATACGCGATAAACGACCGGATCAGGTGACTTCCCACATAATCGCTCTTAAAATACCGGTTCGCAGGAATGGATTCCTTCATCATTTTCTTTTCAAACATGGCGATCCCCGTCATCAGACGGATCTTCTCCTCATTTAACATGTCAGTCTCCTTTTCACGTTCCGGCATCAGATACAGGCTGCTGAAAAGACCGTTCCTTTTGATTTTTCTCTGCCGCCGCCGTTGAGTTTCTCATCTTCCACTCTCCTCACCACCGGCAGCGACAGGAGAATTTCTGCTGATTCTCGTTAAACAGTTATCAAGTATAACATATTTTCCTGCGCTTGGCGAGACACCGTCCTTACATTTATGAAAATATTAAGGAAAATGTAACGTGATCGCAGTGATTCACTCCCATTCTGCATATGCGTCCGCAGGATCTTCAGTTCAGGGACGCGATAAATCTTCCGAATGCCTCCCGGCCTGCCTCTGTGCGTTTATAGACACCGGCATCCTCCAGAACATTCGCAAATACATGACCGACCTCATCCTGCAGGATCTCCATCACATTGTCTTTTGTGATCTTCTCGTATTTCGGAAGGAATTCCTCCACCCAGTCCGCATGTTTCGCGATCGACTCTTCGCTGCGGATGTCTTTTCCTTCTACAATATAAGCTGCGAGCAGGGCAAGCTCTTCTTTCAGTCTTGACGGAAGGACCGCAAGACCCATGACTTCGATCAGTCCGATGTTCTCTTTTTTAATGTGATGCAGCTTCGGGTTCGGATGGAACAGGCCGAGCGGGCGGTCCTCGGTGGTGCGGTTATTTCTGAGCACCAGGTCCAGCTCAAACTTCCCATCGCGGAATCTCGCGATCGGGGTGATCGTGTTGTGCGGTTCTCCGTTTGTATCCGCATAAATATCCGCATCCGCATCTGTGTATCCGCGCCATGCAGTCAGGATCTTGTCTGCAAGATCGATCAGCCGCTCTTTCTTTTCCCCACGGATCCGGATCACGGACATCGGCCATTTTACGATCCCGGCTTCCACATCCTCGAATCCATTGACTGTAAAACTCTTTTCCACCGGCGCCTTCGCCATTGCAAAGGTATATCTTCCGCCCTGGAAATGGTCGTGGGTCAGGATGGAACCGCCAACGATCGGGAGATCCGCATTGGATCCCAGGAAATAGTGCGGGAACATCGTGACGAAATCAAATAATTTCTTAAATGTGTTCCGGTCGATCTTCATCGGCGTATGTTTTCCGTTGAAGACGATGCAGTGCTCATTATAATAGACATACGGAGAATACTGGAATCCCCAGTTCTCCCCGTTTAAAGTCAGCGGGATGATCCTGTGGTTGTTTCTCGCCGGATGATTGACGCGGCCCGCATAGCCGACGTTCTCCATGCAGAGCAGGCATTTCGGATATCCGCTCTGTTTCATGTTCTTTGCAGCTGCGATCGCTTTCGGATCTTTCTCCGGTTTGGAGAGGTTTACCGTGATATCGAGATCCCCATACTCTGTCTTTGTGATCCACTTCAGATCTTTACAGACGCGGTAACGGCGGATATAGTTGGAATCCTGACTCAGTTTATAGAAATAACCGGTCGCATCCTCCGGGGACTTTTCATATTCACTGTGGAACTTTTTTACGACCTCACTCGGGCGCGGCATCAGGCAGTTCATGAGCCGCGTATCAAAGAGATCCCGGTACACAACGCTGTTGTTTTCAAGGATCCCGTGTTCTGCCGCGTAATCGGTCAGCTCATTTAAGGTATCTTCCAGGCTGATCGTCCCCACGATCTCGCCAGGCTCTTCATATTCATCCATGCCGAGAACTTCCAGGATCTGGTTTCTGGCGTAGATCTCGTCTTCTTTTTCGATCAGGCCTGTTTCTTTTCCATACTGTACCAGTTTTTTTACTGACATTTCAATCATGATGTATCCCCTCCGATTTTGCGGTTATATGTTAGCTTGCATGATAGTTGATTGGCTGGTTTTTGTGCGCTCTTCTTGTTTTTCCGATGGAAAAACAAGAAGCATAGGGCGGTCGCCCTATGCCAGATTATTCCGCATCATTCTCTCAGACAAGTAAACTTGCCTGAGAGAATGCTCCGAAACAATCGGGCGCACCTGCAACCTGTTACCATTCATTATAGTAAAAATATCCCCTCAATACAATCGGTATTTTATTTTTTTATACCGCGCATTGCGTGCATCAGGCGTTCTGTAATGATCCCGCCGACAACTCCGATCAGGGTTCCTGCGATGCAGCCGGCGGCGAGGAGGAACGGGAGATAGTAAAATACGCCTGCTGTCTGGACAATGACAGCTGCGAATGTGATCTGACCGATGTTGTGGGCGATGCCACCGAGGACGCTGATACCGATCTGGGAGAGTTTTCCCGTTTTCTTTAAGATTGCCATCACAAACAGGCTGAGAAAGCTTCCTGACAGCCCGTAGATCATACTGTATGGATTTCCAAAAGATAAACCCACAAGAACGATGCGGATCAGGGTCACCGCGATCGTTCCGGGGATCCCGATCAGGTAAAGTCCCACCACCGTCACAAGGTTCGCGAGTCCAAGCTTTACGCCCGGGACCGGGATCGGAATGGGGATCAGCGTCTCAACAAAGCTGAGCACCATGGCGAGTGCGATGAGAAGTCCGTACAATGCGATATTTATCGCCTTTTTTTCTCGATACATAGGATCGATCCCTCGTCTTTCTTGACTTTCAAAAGTCTGTTTGTTAGAATAAAAAATCAGATATTATGAGGATCCGGCGTAACGGCTCCTCATTGATCGGAAAGTTACGATCATCCATCAAATTACAGGAAGTACAAATATGAACAAAAAAACAATCTTCAGCATCTGTGCCGCCGGTCTCATCCTCGTTTCCGGCATGGCACTGAGTGGATGCCAAAATAGTGACGGTCCGGGTCTTCTCACTCCTGAGACTCCTTTGAGCCGTTCCGATTTTCTGCTCAACACCTTCGTCACCATCACCCTCTACGATTCTGACGACTCCTCTATCTTAGACGATTCGATGGCACTTTGTAAAGAGTATGAAAACATTTTCAGCAAGACGTTAGAGACCAGTGAACTCTATCAGATCAACCACCGGACTACGGACACCGTCACGGTTTCCGACGATATGGCGGCGCTCTTATCGAAAGGTCTGGAATACTGCGAAAAGTCCGGCGGCGCTTTCGACATTACGATCGAACCGCTGAGCTCCCTCTGGAACTTCACGAGTGGCGAGGCTGTGATCCCGGATGCGGCGGACATTGAAGCGGACATTCCGAAAGTGGATTATCACAACCTGGTCCTCTCCGGAAACACCCTGACGTTCCTTTCCCCTGACACCACGATCGATCTCGGATCTATCGCGAAGGGATATATCGCCGACCGTATCAAGGATCAGCTTCTGGATGCCGGCGTGAAGAGCGCAATCATTAATCTCGGCGGAAACGTTCTCTGCGTCGGAGAAAAGCCGGATGGGAGCAAGTTCCACATCGGACTTCAGAAACCGTTTGCGGACCGCGATGAGACTTTTGAGGTGCTTGGCATCGATGATCTCTCCGTTGTCACTTCCGGCGTCTATGAACGCCATTTTGAGGTTGACGGAAAAAATTACCATCATATTTTAAATCCGGCAACGGGGTATCCTTACGATAACGGGCTGATCTCCGTGACGATCCTTTCCGAAGAATCCGTGGACGGTGACGGTCTCTCCACCACCTGCTTTTCTCTCGGACTTGAAAAAGGACTGGAGCTTGCAAATTCCCTCGACGGGATCTATGCATGCTTTATCGATGAGGATTATCACGTTTATTATTCGGACGGGATGGAAGACTTTATCATTAAACAATGATCCCCGGCTCAGCGCATCCGGGATCCGCAGGCACTGCAGCCTCATTGGTTATTGAGTTTTCAGGAGATTTTTATGACAGAAAATAAAGACATGAAACACACACTTTTTAAGAAACAGGACCTGATCCTGATCGCCGTGGTCCTTGCGGCTGCCGCTCTTCTGTTTCTCGGGACAAAGCTGATGCATAAGAGCCCGGCAGAAGTCGTCGAGATCTCTGTCGACGGAAACGTCGTCGAGACACTCGATCTCGCAAAAGATCAGGAACTCACGATCGATGGTGCATCCGGCGGCACAAACCATCTGATCATCAAAGACGGGGAAGTCTGGGTCTCCGAAGCGACCTGCCCCGATAAGATCTGCGTTCACCAGGGGAAGATCCATATGGACGGCGAGATCATCGTCTGCCTGCCGAACAAAATGACCGCACAGATCAAGAGCGTAAAATGACAGGACCGGGAGGGAAACCCGACCGGACGATAGAAAAGTTTTCCCACCAGCTTAAAAACCTGAGGAGCCCAAAAAGCTTCTCAGGTTTTCACTTGTTATTTCTCTGTTAAGTTTCCTGTCCGTACTCCATCTCACAGGCTTTCCGCTTTTATTCCGCCAGTCCCATCTCTTTCATCTCTTCCGCAACAGAGTCCTCGCAGGATCTCATGGCGAGGATCGTCATCTCCATCAGCTTCGGCAGTTCCCAGCCGAGATTTTCCGCCCCTTTTGTGATGACGTCTCTGGAGCATCCGGCCGCAAACTTCTTATCCTTAAATTTTTTCTTTAAGCTGGATACTTCCATATCCTTCGTGCTCTTTGAAGGGCGCATCTTCGCTGCCGCCCAGATCAGACCGGTCAACTCGTCTGCCGCAAAGAGGACTTTCTCCATCTCATGCTCCGGCTTTGCGTTGATCCACTCGTGGATGCCGTATCCGTGGCTGCAGACTGCATGGATCACCTCGTCTTCCGCTCCGCCTTCTTTTAACAGGCGCGGGGCAATCAGACAGTGTTCTTCCGGGTATTCCTCAAAATCAATATCATGAAGGATTCCGCAGATCTCCCAGAATCCGGCTTCATCCCCATATCCAAGCTCATTCGCGTACCATTTTAAAACTCCCCCGACGGTAAGTCCGTGGAGAATGTGGAACGGTTCTTTGTTGTGTTTTCTGAGGAGCTCGATGGCATCCTCTCTTGTAAGTTTTGTCTGCATGCTTTTATGCCTCCGTACTGATAGATTTTCAGTAACTGTCCGGTACCCTTGCAGTTACCAATTTTCTTTTCTATCAGTATAACAGGATTTCCCTATAATTCAAGTATGTATGATAACAGGATTCCCATCACATGTTACTGCCAGAACGTTACTGTTCGCGACCAATGTCAGTAGAGCCAGAACTTCATCATCACGATCCTCTCTGCATATCCAAAATCCCACCGGTCAACCTTCCCGTCTGTCACCACCGGATCACTGTCCAGAATAATCCCATCTATCATATAATCTCTCTGCCCCACCGGCATGCCCTCCTTCACCGGTGCATCCACAGCCTTTGCTATCTTCGTTCTCACCCGGATTTTTTCATCTTTCCCCAGCAGGACACGGAGTGTTTTCTCATCTGCACTCCCATTCTCGATCCGAATCTTCACCTCCGGCATTACACCGTTTTCCACTGAAATCACCGCAGATTTCCCAAGCCCCTGTTTTTCGATCTCCTGATATTCAAAATTTTCCTCCCCATATGTCACAAGCTTCCTCATATCCTGCCACTTGTATGTCTTATGGGGCGGCCATCCGCAGCCTAACAGTGCTGCAATCAATAATTTTTCTCCTTTTTTTACCGCCCCCACATAACAATACCCTGCTTTTCCCGTAAATCCGGTCTTTCCGCAGACCGCACCCGCCATGGATGTCAGAAGAGCATTGTGGTTCATACAGGAAAAGCTTCTATCGCCGGAGAGATCTGAAAACGTATGGGACGGTGCTCTTGTGATGGCAAGAAATTCCTCCTTTGCCGGAGAAAACAGGATCCCGTATCTGAGGATCCGCGCCAGATCTGCCGCCGTTGTGGAATGGATCTTTCCGCTTTTCCTCTCCTTCGCGTCCAGTCCGTTGGGTGTCAGAAAATATGTATCCTCACACCCAAGTTCCGCCGCTTTCCGATTCATCATATCTGCGAAATCTTCCACACTGCCTCCAACGGCCTCAGCGATTGCTGCGGCGGAATCATTATGGGATTCCAGCATCATGGAGTACAGAAGATCTCTCAGGCGGTATCTTTCCCCTTTTCTCACATGCAGCTTTACCTCCGGCATCGATGCTGCGCGGTCTGAGATCAGAACTTCAGTGTCCGGTCCGGCATTTTCCAGTGCCAGAATACAGGTCATGATCTTCGTGGTACTGGCCATCGGAAGGACTTCCGTCTCGTTTTTTCCGTACAGGACGCGCCCCGTATCGCCGTCCAGCAAAACAGCGGCACGGGAGTTCAGAAGGAGCGGATCCGTCTCCGGCTGCGCTGCCGCCGATTCCAGCGCGGTCTGACCAGCCTGACATCCGCTGTGTTCCGCATATAGATAATTTCCGGGAACTGCAGCCGCAAAAAACAGGAACGCCCCCAGACACAGCTGCAAAATTGAGGATGCTTCATGTTTTCTCTCCACCTTTTCTTCCGGTCTGGTCCATTCGCCGGCCCACAACCGTGCCTTTTTAGCGATATTTTGATTCTTCCACATGTTTCAGAACTTCCGCTGTATATTTATCACAACATATGCGTCTGCTTTCTGAGACTTGCCGCGCAATTTTTCCTGTGGTACAATGAAATCTGGTGACTGCCCGTATTTTATCAAAAAGGATATTTCATGAATGTAATTTTAACCTACAAAATCACCGAATCGGAAAGCGGCCGGTCCATCGCTGCATTTCTTCTGGATTCCGGCTTTTCATCCCGCCTTGTGGTCCACCTGCGGAACACCGCGGAAAGTTTCTTCCTAAATGGGAAAACCGTCTTTTCCAACACAGTCCTCCAGCCGGAGGACTGCCTGGACGTCCATGTTACGGAGAAAAAGGCTTCTGAGCAGATCGTTCCGGTTCCTGCGGATCTCTCTGTCGTCTTTGAAGACGAACATGTCCTCGTGATCGACAAACCTGCCGGAATGCCGGTCCATCCATCCCAGGGACATTATGAGAACACCCTGGCAAACGCGATCGCCTGGTATTTCAGAAATGAGGAGACGCCATTCGTATTCCGCGCCGTAAACCGTCTGGACCGGGATACCTCCGGGCTTATACTTCTGGCAAAGAATCCCTACAGCTCCTGTATTCTATCAGATGCCGTGAAGGATCATGCGATCCACAGGGAATACGCCGCCATCGTTTCCGGAAAGACAGCTGACTCCGGCACCATTGACCTTCCGATCGCCAGAAAAGACGGCTCTACCATTGAGCGCGTCTGCGATCCGGAGCGGGGTGATGCTGCTGTGACCCATTATCAGACTATTGCATACAACAAGGACGCCGACCTCTCGTTCATCCGTCTCCTGCTGGAGACCGGAAGAACGCACCAGATCCGCGTCCATATGAAAGCCATCGGGCACCCGCTGCCGGGGGATTTTCTCTACTGCCCGGACTACCGTCTGATCGACCGTCAGCCGCTTCATTCCATCTATCTGAGCTTTTCCCACCCTGTGACCGGAAAGAAGCTTGAATTCTCTGCTCCGCTGCCGCAGGATATGCGAAACCTGTTTCCGGACATCAAAAATCCGGAAGGACCTGTCTTTTAACAAAACAGGTTCCATCAGCCTCCCTGAATCCTCAAGCCCTTCGGATAATGGTTCTTGAGCATTCCTCCGGCTGCTTTTGCAAAACCAAGCGACATACCGCCGGTCGTCACAAGGACCCAGCCTTTTGCCGGAATCCCCTGATTTTCAAAGTCATCTTCCCGCAATGTCTCTCCGCGGAGGTATTTCAGGGCAAGGGTCCCAAAACCGATCTCCACCGTCTGCTTCACTTCCTCTTTCTTTAAAAACAGGGCCAGCGCATGGGACGGTTCAAACCTGCCTTTTTTTGCTGCGCCAAGATGTAACCCCGGTCTTAAGACCCTGAGGCCCTTAAGATCCGGCATCATCTCCGGAACGAGGTAGAGATTTTCTCCAAACAGCAGAAATTTCTTTCTGTCTTCCAGCTCCTCTGCATCCGTCAGGTTCTCTTTTTCAAACTCACGGAATGCGGAGACTGCCTCAGAAAGGGCGCCATCGTCTTTTCTATTGTCTTTCCTGCTGCCCTTCTTCCGTTTCTCCACAATCTCCGCAGCGTTCTGACTGTCTGCCTCCGTCACAGTGTCCCCGGAGCTTTCTCCTTTCACAAGCAGTGCCAGAAAATGTCCTTCCCCATCCGCCAGATGCGGCCAGATCCTGACTGTCTTTTCCAGCTCTTTGTTCCCGTCTGCCCACTCCGGATGTCCGACAGAGAAGTACTTCGCAAGTTCCGGCTTTTCCACAGAGAATTCCGGATGGCGCGAGAGGAATCTCGCCACACTCTGCTCATTCTCCTCCGGTGAAAATGTACAGGTGGAATACGCGATCCGTCCGCCATCTTTCAACATGACTGCCGCGCAGTCCAGAATCCCGTCCTGAAGCCCTGCACACTGTTTGACATGGTCCGGGCTCCACTCATTTCTGGCATTCTCATCCTTTCGGAACATTCCTTCTCCGGAACAGGGTGCATCCACCACGATCCCGTCAAAAAACTCCTTAAATGCAGGCACAAGCTGAAACGGATCCATGTTCGTCACCACCGCATTTCCGATACCGAGGCGCTCAATATTCTGGGATAAAATCTTTGCCCGGACCGGATGGATCTCATTGCAGACCAAAAGCCCCTGCCCGCCCATTTTTCCCGCAAGATGGGTGGATTTTCCTCCGGGGGCCGCACAGAGATCGAGAATTCGCTCTCCGGGCTTTGGGGCTAATGCCTCCGCTGTGGACATGGCACTTGGTTCCTGAATATAGTATGCCCCTGCCTCATGAAACGGATGGCGTCCCGGGCGCATATCTGCCTCGTAGTAAAATCCTTCCTTCGCCCAGGGTACTTTTGCGAGTCCTCCCAGATATTCTTCCAGAGGCGTTCCCGCATCTGCCGTCCAGCCATTTTTCTGTTTTAACGGATTGACCCGCAGACCGAATTTCCGCTCCGCGTCATAACTTTCAAAAAACGGTTCCGCGTCACTGCCAAGAAGCTTCTCCATCTTTTTCACGAATGCTTCCGGAAGCTTAATCTTCTTCTCTTTTTCCATAGTCTCCTGATCTCAAAAGCGCCCGTCGGGAAAATCCCGGCGGACGCTCTTTCTTAGTCTCTGTTCTTTTACAGACCGTAGTCTCTATCTGCAGCAGTCCGTAAATCTGTTTCTTTGAAACTCTGATTACAGTTCGATCTTGTAATCATCCGCGCCGACACCGTTTACTACATAGTAAGCAGCGCTCTCTTCCGGCTTAACATAGATCTCGATGGTCTTGATATCGCCGACTTTATTGCCTTTCTTTGTGTAGGCCTTCTTAACAGCCGCGATGAGATCTTTCTCTGCAACTTCCTTGCCGGCGAACTGTACAACTACGGATGTCTTGATGTCCTTTGCTGTTGTTTTCTTTGCCGGAGTCTTCTTTGCAGTCTCCTTCTTCGGCTCCTCTGCCTTCTTGGCTTCTGCCTTTGGAGCCTCAGCCTTTGCTTCTGCCTTAACTGCCTTTGTCTCTGCTGCCTCTGCTTCTACAGTGTTATTGCTAACCGGTGCTGCAGCCATTTTCTTTGCTGCGGCTGCGATTGGGTTCTTCTTTGCCATAATGATATCCTCCCGAAAAATCTTGACATACCAAACTGTTTCCTGCCATTTCCTGAGTTGTCGTGCTAAGTAATTGTCATAGCGCATTATAAGCCCTCGTCAGGATTTTGTCAATAAAATCCCGTAAAACTGGCATTTGTAAGCGAAAAGATCCGGCAGAACACATATCTGAAAGTGCCCTGCCGGATCAAAATACCAGCTTTATTCTTTTGAATTATTCCTGCAGCTTAAATCCCGGGATCACATCGCTCCACTTGTTGATTCCGATGATCTTCTTCGCGAATTCCGTATACTTCAGAGATTTATTTGTATCAATATATTTGAATACGTTGTAAATATTCTTCGGCATAACGGCGATGACCCTGTTCGGGCTTGACATGTCAACTGTCCAGAGACCAAACGAGCAGGACTGCTCTACCTCGATCACCGCATCGACCTGACGGTTTAAGATAAACGCGTCGATATACGGGTTGTTGTCCACAAGATAGTACGCGTAGGCAAATGCCGCTGCCTGGATATCATAGACGTCTCCACGGGTCGCGCTCTTTGAGGTAAAGCCCTCCTCAGAGAGAATGATATGGCGGACATTTCCGCCTGCATCGCGCATGATGTCCTTCTGGAAGTAATCCGTCAGGACGTTGAGGTTTTTAAAGTTTACCACCGGCGAATCTTCTGTATTGTTGACAGCGCCTGTCTGATCATCATCCCAGAACTCCGGCTCTGTCATCGGATGCGGATACGGATGGTAGGCAAGTCCCCACTCGATATTTCCCTCGTCACGGATATCGGCGTTGAAGCGGTCAATAAAATCCTTTGCGCCGTACATCAGGTTGGAATTTGCGCGCTTCCACTCATAGTCTGTGGAGAAGAAGACTCTCGCGTTCCGGCTCTGGCTCTTGATTGCCGTGTAAGCAACACGGAATACCTTTGAATAGAGCTTTGTATAGGAATCGATATCCATCGGACCGGTGTAGTTCCAGTTTAAGTTGTTGTTGATCTCATTTCCGACGATCCAGTTGCTGACACGGCCGTAGTCATCGTGGGCACCGGAATAGCGCTCTGCCATAAAGGAGAGCAGCGCGCGTGTCGTCTCATATCCCTGCTCCGTGGAGACATTAAAACCGTAGTAGAAAGCTTCGTTTCTCTTCGCAAGCCCGGCTTCGTGAAGCTCCGGGTAGCTGTCGTTCCAGCCGTTTAAAAGGATCGCCGTCACAACGATTCCTTTTGCGGAGAACGCACTGATCATCTTATCATAATCCTTGATGAGATCACCATTGAAGTTGTAGGTCTTTCCGTTGTATTTGTACTTTAAATTGCCGCCCACAAGCTGGTGATACGGGATATTGACCGTCGTGTGCTTTACGCCCAGGTTCAGAGCGTCACCGAGCATATCAAGCTGGATCAGAAGTCCTTTTTTGCTCATCGGCTCCGGGTAATCCTCGCGGAACTTTGCAACGTCGCCCGGATTCGTCACATAGATCGCATTGCTGATCGGTGTGTAGGTGCTGCCGGTCTTTAACGCAACCACGAATCTGGAATAGAGCATCGTATCCGTGGAATCACCGCTGTATTTTAAGGTGAATTTTAACTTGTCGGATTTGTTGCTCCATGCGATGTAGTCCGTTCTGGAGCCTATCTCAGACTCATATGGGTGAAGCTCAAACAGATAGTAATATCCATCATCCGGAGTTTCCCCCTCATTTAAAGCGCCGGTCGTAGCTGTTCCTGTGACGGAAATGCTGTTTCCGTTCTCTACTGAACAAGCCTTCAGCCTTGCGCTGTCATAAGCAAAGCTTGTGAAACATCCCACCGCTGCGGTCATCAGAAGTCCCATAAGAAACGCCGCACCACTGCGGAATAATGTTCTTTTTTTCATGTCGTTTTCCCGCCTTTCTTTTTTGCCTAGACTATTTTATCATCTGGGTTTTGGTGATTCAATTACGATTCCCTTACGATTTTACGGCAATCTGCCGCCTTTTTCGCCATCTTTGCGGCATCAGGACCGCCGGAACCGACCGATTTTGATACAAAATATAAGCACACTCTTTCCGTCATGCTAAAAAAACTCCAGAACAAGTGCCGCCAGATTCGCCGCGAAATGGAACACCACCGGTGCCTTCACCGTATTCGTTTTTTCCATAAGATATGCCAGGATCAGCCCCATAAAGAAGCTGTAGATTCCCTGCACAAGGTCCCAGTGGAACACACCGAAAAACGCCGCGGTCATAAATGCTGCCGCCGGGGCGGATACAAGCTCCTTGCATCTTCCATAGAGAACGCCGCGGAAAAAATATTCCTCAAGGATCGGGGATGCCGCCAGAAGCACCACAGCCTCCAGCCACAGATTTCCTGTGAACAGGCTCTCATCTGCCAGGGCCGCGCCAGAGATCTGAAGCGCTCTCACCACAAGGCCGAACGCCAGAGATATTCCTGCGCCACTGAAAAATGCCGCAGCCGCGATTTTTCCGTTCCAGTGTTCTTTTCCCCTGAACACCGAATCCTCTCTATAAAGATGTACCAGCATCGGAACCGCGATGACTGAGCGGAACAAGGTATCCCATAAGATCACGTCGTCCCCGAAAATCGTTGTCTGCGCAAGCGGAAGTTCAATGATACATGCTACCGCCAGACAGAACAGTATTGGAAAAAGAATCCTCCGGATCCTGATCTTCAATTTTTTCTCTCCTTTCATACTGCCGAACCGGCAGCTTTACGCGCACCAACACATCTTACCACATTTTGCGATGGAATACAAATATCTGGGGTGGAATATATTATAAAAAGCAGTTCCATGAGACATCTGCACGTCTCTGGAACCACATGAAAAGGATATCATTTCATGAAATTTCCATTTTTCTGTCTTTTAAAAAAATTTCCGCGCGATCATGACCAGATTTTCGCAGGAAGCCGTCCAGCCGCACTTCTCCTGGCTCTCATCCTACTCCCCCTCTCCTATGTCCTCGGCGCTTTCGCCGCCACCGTCATTCCGTCAGTCCCGGCATCTGCGGACGGAAACTGGGGACTCTCATTCCAGCAGGATGGAAAACCGCCTGTCGCTAACGCCACGGCAGATGAATTAAAGCAGTACAACACCTGGTACGCCGATCTTTCCGGCGAGAAAGTCATCTACCTGACCTTCGACGCCGGATACGAGAACGGCAATACCCCCATGATCCTGGACGCCCTGAAAAAACATCAGGTTCCCGCCGCGTTTTTCGTCGTCGGAAACTACCTGGAGACCAGCCCGGACCTCGTAAAACGCATGGTCTCCGAGGGGCATATTGTCGCAAACCATACATACCACCACCCGGACATGTCGAAGATCAGCGATCCGGAAAGCTTCGCGAAAGAGCTCTCAAGCCTCGAAACAAGCTACACAGAGATCACAGGAGAGACCATGCGGAGATACTACCGGCCGCCCCAGGGAAAATACAGCAAAGCGAATCTTCAGATGGCAAAAGCTCTCGGCTATCAGACCTTCTTCTGGAGTCTCGCCTATGTGGACTGGTATCAGGATCAGCAGCCCACAAAGGAGGAAGCGTTCAAAAAACTTCTCGGCCGCATCCATCCGGGTGCCATCGTGCTTCTGCACAGTACTTCCTCCACAAACGCGGCGATCCTCGATGAGCTGCTGACGAAGTGGGAGGAGATGGGCTACCGGTTCGGGACATTGGATGAACTTGTCCGGAAGGCTGCTGCCACACAATAATTTCAGCAAGTTTAAAATTCCCTGGTCTGCAGTGTTCACCAGCTTCATACAGCGAAAGCTGACATTTTCACGCATACCGGCAGCACCTGTAAACGTAACTTTCATTCGAACATATAATATAAATAAGAATGGGCCTTGGCATATCTCGCGCCTCGCGCGGTCGCTTGCGACAATCTACATCTTCGCGCGAGTGCGCATCATTGGCACGTTAGTGCCTTTTGTGTAATAGGGAATTCCCTATTACACAAAAAGCACCTGCTGCCCTCTAAATTTATAGAAG
This sequence comes from Clostridium sp. MCC344, assembly GCF_018785365.1. Taxonomy (NCBI): domain Bacteria; kingdom Bacillati; phylum Bacillota; class Clostridia; order Eubacteriales; family Clostridiaceae; genus Clostridium; species Clostridium sp. MCC344. Next base: position 44,478 of record NZ_WQPQ01000087.1, read on the forward strand.
ACACAACAGGTGTTTTTACCATAGCTTATTCCCTTTCCGCTGCAACGCGGCATCCTGTCCTAATCCGGCTCCACGATCCGGTATCCGACGCCAACCTCTGTAAAAATATACTGCGGCTCCGCCGGATTCTTCTCGATCTTTCTCCGGATATTCGCCATATTCACGCGAAGGATCCGGTTATCGTTCTTCATATTCGGTCCCCAGATCTCTTTAATAATATAGTCGTAAGTCATGACTTTCCCGGCATACTTTCCAAGAAGACTCACAATTTTATACTCGTTCTGGGTCAGCCCCGCGTCCACACCGTCGATAAACACGCGGTGCTTGTCATAATCGATGGTCAATCCGCCGGATTTAAAAACTCCCGTCTGTCCGCCCGGCTGATTCGGGATCCCAGACCTTGTGTGGCGGATCGCAGTGCGGATCCTCGCGAGAAGCTCGGATGTTCCAAAAGGCTTCGTGATGTAATCGTCGGCTCCGAGATCCAGTGCCTCCACCTTATCCCTCTCATGGGTTCTCGCCGACACAACGATCACCGGCATCGCGGACCATTCCCGCACGCCCTGCAGGATCTTCATGCCGTCCATATCCGGAAGACCGAGATCCAGGATCACCACGTCCGGACACTGGGAGGTCACCATGCTGTATGCCTCTGCTCCCGTCTGCGCAACGATCACATCGTAATTGTTCGCTTCCAGCACTGTCTTGATGAAATTGCTGATCCTCTTGTCGTCTTCCACGACCAGCACTCTGTCTTTAATCTCCATATTCCGTGTCCACTCCTTTCGGCAGCCAGAACATCACTCTGGCACCGCCTTCTTTTCTGTTTTCTGCTTTCATGATTCCGTCGTGGGCTCTTACGATGGTCATGCAGACCGAAAGTCCGATTCCCATATTTCGCTTGGAATCGCTCTCTTTTCCGTCCTCCGACTGGAAACTTCCGTCGAACATTCTCGGAAGAACGGACTCCTCGATTCCGGCACCGTCATCCTCAACGGAGAATTTCACCTGGTCCCCGTCCTCCGTCACGATCAACCAGATCTTTGTCATACCGTCCGCGTGGAGCACGCAGTTTTCCAGGAGATTTACGATCACCTGCTCGATCAGGATCGCGTCCATAGGCACAAACAGGACATCTTCCGGCACTTTCGGGATTATCTCGATATCCGGGAATCGTTTTCTGAATTTCGTGATCGCTCCGCTGATCACGTCCTCCACCAGTTCATCTTCCTTATTGATCCTGGCGGTTCCATCCCCGATCCTCGTGATGGAAAGAAGGTTTTCCACCATCCGGACGAGCCACTGACCCTCGGATTTCATGTCCTCAAGGAGTTCCAGGATATTTTCCTTAGAGAGTGCGTCATAGTTGTCGATGATCCCGGACGCGGAACCGACGATCGCCGTCAACGGGGTGCGGATATCGTGGGACACCGCCCGCAGGAGGTTTGCCCGCATCTTTTCCCGCTCAACCTCCAGCCGCATCTGCTCCTGTTTCTTGATCTGGGTCGTCAGGGCGCTGACGCTGCAGGCCACAGCCAGCATGGCAACGAAGGTCAGCGGGTATCCTGTGATCGCAAAGTTCAGTTTGAAATACGGGAACGTAAATACATAGTTCACGCCGAACACAGCGATGATCGATGCGACGATTCCATAAACATATCCATCCGTAAAGCGGGACACAAACAGCACCGCCAAAACGAACAACAGCGGGACGTGCGTGTCTGATTCTGAGATCCGCTGGACAAGAAAACAAAATGCTGTCGCGATTCCCAGGATCCCGAACGCGATCCCGCTGTTCTTTAACACTGATCTGACTTTTGTGCTCATAGGGGAACCTCCGGTTTTTTTATGATCCATGAAGAACAACTGCTGCCATTCTTATCACTTGTTCTTCTTTTGGATTCATTATAACATAATTTCTGCTAAAATCGTGTTAAGATTGCAGATAATTTTCCGAAAAGTCACCCGTCTTAATGATATTTGTTCAGATTTCACTGCCGGTTTTTCAAGCAGCCAGTCAACCATCCCTTTATTTTAACGATATAAAGAATATCCGTACTTCACTTTTCTATAAATCTTCTGAGCGATCATGACCGGAATATAACCCGTGATCACGATGGTCGGAATACCGCCTACAATTGCAACAAGGATGATGAAAAGGATCGAAAATAAATTAGCCATGATATAGACCTCCCAAACTCTTCTTTTATATCCACCCCGCTTTTGTTTCCTGCAAAGAATCTTTGCCAAATTTCTTTTTCGGGATGTTTTTAATCTGACAGGATGAAATTTCTCTCCTGTTTTTAAGTCGAACCATATATATCACAGAATTTTTATCCCCGCTACCTTTTTACCTGCTTTTTAGCCGCCGCTTAATCGCTTATTTTTTCTCCTTAACACGAATTTTGCAAATAACATGTACAATATATTTCGTCAGGATTTTTGTAACTTTTGTATGTATTTTTTTCACGTTTTGCGTCATCTTAACAGACTTTTTCAAAAATATAATTTAATTTTTGCAGTCTGGGCTTCCCTACATATGCCAAAAAGAGCTGCTGACCCAAATATAGTCACACAGCTCTTTTCAGCTTTGCGCAGAAAAATCTTCCTCCGCGCCTTATTTACTTCTCAAGCATCTTGTCCGCATGGTCAAGGGCTTCCTCAATATTCCTGCAGAAGTTCTCTCTGCCCACCAGATCAACGAATCCGGCTTTCTCCATCGCGCGCATCGGCTGCTCGTTGACATGGGACAGGATCAGAGTCACGCCGTTCTTTTTGCAGCGCTCATAGAGGGCTGTCATGGAGTTCATGGCCGTGCTGTCCGCCGCCGGTACTGCACGCATACGAAGGATCAGGCATCTTGTGCCTTCCCCCACTGTGATCTGATTGATGCGGTCAGCCGCGCCGAAGAATAACGGTCCTGTGAGCTCATAGACTGCAAGCTCCATCGGAATCTGGCGTAAATCTGCCGGGTTGATCTCCTCTGCCGCCGCCTTCAGCTGCGCTTCCTCTACAGAAGGAATCGCATTTGCCTTTTTCGCGCCTTTGGCAGCTTCCTCTTCGTCGCGCTTCTGCTCCTCAAGTTCCTCCACATGGAGCCAGCTTCTGACTCCCATCTCATCGCTCATACGCTTCATGAACAGCAGGCAGGAAAGGACCATGCCCACCTCGATCGCTACGACAAGGTCAAAGACAACGGTTAAGAAGAAGGTAAGAACAAGAACTGCGATATCGCTCTTCGGAGCCGTCTTTGCGAGTCTTGCGAAGGTTCTCCACTGGCACATGTTGTAGGCTACCATGAACAGGATCGCCGCGATCGTCGGCATCGGGATCCAGCTTGCATACGGCATCAGGATCACGAGAATCAGAAGAAGGACGCCCGCATGGACCATACCTGCCACCGGAGTACGTCCGCCATTTTTGATGTTTGCTGCTGTACGTGCGATCGCACCGGTTGCCGGGATACCGCCGAACAGGGCGGAAACGATATTACCTGCACCCTGGGCAACAAGCTCTGTGTTGGAGCGGTGCTTTCCGCCGATCATGCCGTCTGCAACGACGCAGGAAAGCAGGGACTCGATGGCTGCCAGGATTGCGATCGTGAATGCGTCGGATAAAGAGCCCTGGATCACGTCATAGCTGAATGCCGGCATATGGAAGGCCGGAAGTGCATTGCTGACGCTGTAGAGATCTCCGATCGTGTTGACCTGTAACGGAAGGAATTTTACCATCACGATACCTGCGATGACTGCCACTAAGGATCCCGGGATCTTCTCTGTGATCATCGGCATCACGATGAGGATCGCAAGGCAGACAAGACCAACGATCACCGCATGGATATTCATCGTACCGAAACCGGCTGCAAACGCTTTTAACTTCTGCATCGTCTCGATCGTCTCCATGCCGGCCGGGTAGGTCACTCCAAAGAAATCCTTTAACTGTCCGATCACGATGGTCACCGCGATACCGGAGGTAAATCCGGTCGTGATCGTGAACGGGATAAACTTGATCAGAGAACCAAGCTGGCAGAATCCCATGATAACAAGGATGATACCTGCCAGGATCGTAGCGACTGCCAGACCTTCCACGCCGCTTCTCGCAACGATGCCGGCTACGATCGTCGCGAACGCCGCTGTCGGGCCCGCGATCTGTACCTGGCTGCCGCCTAAGAATGAGATCACAAATCCTGCTGCGATCGCCGTGTAGATACCCTGCTCCGGACCCACGCCGGATGCCAGTGCCAGCGCGATAGATAACGGAAGGGCGATGATGGCTACGATGATACCCGCTACGACATCAGACATCAGCTGGGCACCGGAATACTTCTTCAATGTTGTGAACAACATTGGACGTATTTTTTCCATACTCAAACTCTCCTTTTTTCTTTTCGTGTTCTAAATATAGTAGGATCTTTTTTGTTTTCTAAAGAATTTACCTGAAATTTCTTTTAAAACAAAAAATAACCACCAACCGTAAAAAGACCGACAATTACCTATTATACAGAAAAATAAGGAGCTGTCCAGTTTTTTCGGGATTTTAGCGGAAATAGATATATTTTTAACATGATGTGCAGTATGATGACTGATCTTACGCGATCAGGAACCGGGCAACCGCAGTTTCTTGCAGGTAAATGGAGGCAGAAAAATCCCCGCACATACCTGTCTGCCAGGCACATGCGGGGATCTATGATTACTCTGCGTTTTCTTTTTTAGTTTTAGCATTGATACTGGATTGTTCCGCACTTCGTGCTCCCACAATCCTTTCGCTCATGTCGTTATACGCATCCATATTCAGATTTCCCATCAGCTTATCCACCACAAGGGCATTCGTCAGGGAACCTGTGACGTTGATCATGGTTCTTGCCATATCGATGATCGGGTCGATCGCTAAGATCGGGCTTACCATACCGAACTGGGCGCCCATGCCGACGCCGGAAAGTCCGACGGAAGCTGCCATCGTGGCTGTTCCCGGGATACCGGCGATTCCAAGAGAACCGATCGTAACGACAAAGATCGTCATCACAATCATCGTGATATCGATCGGAGTTCCTGTCACGTTGCAGACATAGATGATCAGGAGTGACGGGAAGATACCCGCGCAGCCCTGCATTCCTGCGGTTGTACCGAATCCGGCTACAAAGCTTGCGGTACCCTGGCCAACACCAAGCTTCTTTGTCAGTGTCTCGATCGTCATCGGAAGACATCCGACGCTGGAGCGGGAGGTGAATGCCATCAGCATGGTCGCAAACGATTTCTTTATGTATACGACCGGATTCAGACCGTTGATCACAAGGAAGAGGATCTGAATGATAAACTGAACGACAGCCGCCACATAAAGCGCGATGATGAATTTTCCGACTTCCAGGATGGAGGAGAGACCTCTCTGCGCGATCGTGTTCGCGAGGAGCGCCATCACAGCCCACGGCATGTAGTCGAGGATCAGGAGCGCCATATTGATCATCGCCTTGTGAGCCGCGTTGATCAGATCGTATAACGGCTTCGCCTCTTCCTTGCTCTCATAGTTGATCCACCAGATCGCAAGACCCAGGAATCCGGAGAAGATAACGAGGCCGATGATGTTGCTGTCGACCATCGCCTGCACGATGTTTCCCGGGATCAGGTTTTTGATGGTCGTAGCGACCGGGGTAATATCCTTAGCAGTCGCGGTTCCATCTTCCACGATCGCTGCGCCTTTTCCGACGCCGAACAGCGTTCCGATCACGATACCGGTCACAGATGCGATCGCAACCATCCCCATCGTGACTAAAAGTGTCTTTTTTACGAGCTTCGCCATGCTGCTGCCCTGCTGCATGTTGATGATCACCTGCATGATGGAGATCATGACGAGCGGGACAACGATCATCTTGATCAGGTTGATGTAGCCGCTTCCGAACATTGCAAACCAGGTTGTCGTCTCTGCGACGAAAGCAACTTCCATCGGTTTATCCGGGAATCCGGCCACAAACTGGATCGCCAGGCCGAGGACAAGTCCAAGTCCGGTACCAACCATGACTACGGCAGCAAAATCCATGTGTTTTTTATGGTACAGCACATGGATCAGATAAAACAGAGCCGCGAGAACAGCGAGGAACGCGATCGTCCGAACGTCGCTGATCATCAGAAACTACTTTAAAAATACGTTTTCCATCTTCTTTTAACTCCTGGTGTTTTCTAACTTCCTTGTTTTTGGTTTTTGTCCAACTGCACAAATACGGCAGTCCGGATTTTTTTACTGCGAAGAGTGAATTTTCTCCACCTGCTTCACATAGAGCGTCTCTCCCGAAACCGTGAATTTTACCTCATACCCGGCAAATTCCATCCCGTAGACCCGTGCCGGATCTTCCTGGTAGGACGGACGCGGATCCTGGGAAAGGACGGTGCGGAGCGGGGCGCGTTTCTCCTCCGGAAGGAGTGTTAAGAACTCCTCCGGGATCCGGACATTGAGCCCGTATTCCTTCGTCTGGTCCGTAAACCCGCCCTTCGCCTCCGGATGGCTGTCCGCGAAGGGAATATACGGCTTGATATCAAAGACCGGCGTCCCATCCATCATATCCGCCCCTGTCACCACAAGGACCGGCATTCCGTTCTCCCCGGTTTCCACCGCCTTTAAGCGAACCACGGAGAGCCCCAGGGAATTCGGGCGAAACGAAGATCTCGTCGCAAACACGCCAACTCTCGTGTTTCCGCCGAGCCGCGGCGGGCGGACGGTCGGAGACCACTTCTTCGGATCCCTCACATTTTCGGAGAACTCCCAGATCAGCCAGAGATGGGAGAATTCTTCGATCCCGCGGACCGCGTCCGGATTGGAAAACTCCGGTTCAAATACGATCCGGGACTCCAGATCTCCTGTGAGGCCGCTCTGCCTGGGGATCCCGAACTTTGTCGGAAAATCCGTGTGGATCCTGGCAACCGGGCGGATCCTGTGATCCGTATTTCCCGATCCCGATTCTTTCACTGACATAGGCGCTCTCCTTCCTTCTTTTCACTGACTGTTTCCTGTTCCCGGTCTTGTTTTTCACCGGTCACACTCTGAGGTCATTCTTATCCGCGAATATCGAGCCATTCTTTCAACGCAGCCATCTGTTTCTTTGCGTCGAGAACTCCGACCTGATACGTCTTTTCGATCTCCTCTGCACTTCTCGAAGTCCTGCTGATCGTGAGCGGTACACTCGGCCGGATCACAAAGATCTTTCCTTCTTTTTCCAGCTTCTCGATCCTGCGGATGCTGCGGTTGTACTCCACCGAGCGGTTCTTTAACACCTCGGCAAATTTCGGGTACTTCCGGTACACAAGATCCGCCATCCAGGCATTCTCCGGCTTTTTCCGGTACTCCAGATCACGGGTCAGAACGACAACATCCTTTGTAAAACCGAGTTTCATGAATGCCTCGACCGGAACGCTGTCGGTACAGCCGCCGTCGAGAAGCTTTCTGCCGCCCAGCTCCACAAACTTTGAGACATACGGGAGCGACGCTGACGCGCGGATATAATCGATATCCTTCTTCATGTCATGAAGCTTCGCGTAGACAGGTGTTCCCTTCTCCACATCGCTGCAGACCACATAGAAATCCGTTTTCTCCTTATTGCGGTCGAACGCCTCATAATCATAAGGATCCAGGACCTCCGGAAGTTCATGGTAACAGAAATCCGTATCCACAAAGTTTCCGGTCCGTATCATGTTCTCAGCGCTCATAAAGCGTTTGTCCGCACAGTATTTTTTATAATACCGGATACTTCTCCCCCGCTGCCCGGACAGGAAACTGCATCCATGGACTGCGCCTGCCGAGACACCGATCACGCCGTCAAATTCAAGCCCCTCATCCAGAAAGACATCGAGCACACCCGCGGTATAGATCCCGCGCATGCCGCCGCCTTCGAGAACAAGACCTGTCTTATTCTTTGCTCTATCTTCACTTTCATTGTTCAAAAGCTCTTTTCTCTCCTGCTCCAATGTTTTTTCCTCCTTCCTATCATAAAAGGGCATCGGATTCCTATTTTACAACGAATGCGGCTCCCCGTCAAGGAAGCCGCATTCTGCAAGTCCATATAAGTTTTATCATCGTTACTTTTAATCGACCAGTTTATCCAGTTCGCTCACATACTCGGTCTTGTCGCTCGTCACATGTCCGGCTTTTCCCGCATAGAGGTTTACCGCAACCTGAGATTTTTTGACCGGCTGCATCGTTCCGGCACCTGCAACGCAGCCGCCCGGGCATGCCATTCCTTCCAGAAGATAGCCATTGTACTTTCCGGCTTTGGCGAGCTGAAGAAGTTTCTTGCACTCCTTTAAGCCTTCCGCGTTCGCAACCTTGATCTCCTTCTCCGGATACATCTGTGCGATCACATCCACCACGGATTTCGCGACACCGCCGGCAACCGCAAAGTTTCGTCCATCCTTCGATGCAGCATTGACTCCGCCTTCATCCTCCTCGATATTTTCGATGTCGACATGGCGCGCATCAAAGATTCCCGCCATCTCCTCGAAGGTCAGGACAAAATCCACATCGCTGCGCACGGAAGTCCGCATCGCCTCCAGCTTTTTCGCCGCGCACGGTCCGATAAAGACAACTTTCCCTTTCTCATGTTTCTTCTTAATGAGTCGCGCTGTCAGCGTCATCGGTGTCAATGCCATCGAGATGCAGTTCGAGTAGTCCGGGAACAGCTTTTTCGCCATCACCGACCATGCAGGACAGCAGGAGGTCGCCATAAACGGAAGCTGTTCCGGAACTTCTTTCACGAAGTCCTCCGCCTCCTGGACTGCACATAAATCCGCGCCGATGGCAACCTCAAAGACATCCGCAAATCCGAGCGCTTTCATAGCCGCACGGAGTTTTCCGGGTGTGACCTTCTGTCCGAACTGACCGACAAACGCCGGTGCCACAGCCGCATAAACGCGCTCGCCCGTCTGGATTGCGCGGATGACCTGGAAGATCTGGGATTTGTCTGCGATCGCACCGAACGGGCAGTTCACAAGGCACTGTCCGCAGGACACGCACTTATTATAGTCGATATCTGCCTTTCCGTTCATGTCGGAGTGGATCGCATCCATCCCGCACGCCGCCGCACACGGACGTTCCTGGATGATGATCGCATGGTACGCACAGACATTGGCACACTGTCCGCACCGGATACACTTATCCGGGTCGATCTTCGATCTTCCGTTCGTCCGGTCAAGCGTCACGGCATCCTTCGGGCAGACCTCCACGCACGGATGTGCCAGGCAGCCCTGACAGCCGTCTGTCACGTAAACACGCTTTTCCGGACATGCATTGCACGCAAATTTGATCACGTTGATGAGCGGCGGCGTGTAGTAAGTCTCCGGTTTGTCCGCCTCCTCGATCCCTGTTGAGACAGGCGCCGGATCCGCTGCCCCGCGGTACGGAAGTCCCATCGCAAGCCGCAGTCTCTCGCTCACGATCGCCCGCTCAAGAAACACATCATTTCTGAAATTTCCAACTTCTCCCGGAATGATCTTATAAGGTAGTTCCTCGATTCGTTTGTCCACCGGCCATTCCGTATGGTACGCCATTCTTGCTACTTCCCGGAAGATCCGGTGACGGATCTCCTGGATCCTTGTCTCTACACCTCTCATAAATGTTTCCTCCAAACACTTTCGTTGATACGTCCTTCCATCTCCTGTCTCCCACATTCGCAGGATCAGCGAGCCGGACAGATCTTTCTTGTCAAAAATATAACACCGGCATTCTTTTTCTTCAAGACCAAGTTTCCGCTTATCTGCCTTTTTGTTAAGATTCATGCAGGATCTTAACGTTTTTATCTGCCGGTATTCCGCTGTTTTTTCGTGGGATGGAATTTCCCGGGCTGAGAATTCCATTTGCATTTTCGTCCTATGCCTTTTATAATAGGAACAGCAAAAGATCCGGCACCTGTGCATGGATCTCTTTACAGAAATTTCCGTGCAGACAAGTTTCTGCCCCACCAATGAAAGGAGTTTTTCCCATGGCATTCAAAGAAGTTGATATCAAGAGTCTCACCTTTAATCCCTTTACAAAGATCGGTTCCGAGTGGATGCTGATCACTGCCGGCGATCAGTCCGGATACAACACCATGACCGCAAGCTGGGGCGGTCTCGGCGTTCTCTGGGGCAAAAATGTTGCCACCTGCTATATCCGCCCGCAGCGCTACACAAAGAAATTCGTCGACGCGAACGATACCTTTACCCTGTCCTTCTACGGGCCGGAGCACAAACAGGCACTCTCCATCTGCGGTTCCAAATCCGGCCGTGACTGCGATAAGGTCAAAGAAGCCGGTCTGACTCCGTACTTTGTTGACGGTACAGCAGCTTTCGAGGAAGCAGACATGGTCTTCGTCTGCAAAAAGCTCTACGAGGATGAGATCCGCCCGGAGAACTTCATCGCAAAAGAAAACGATGAAAAATGGTATCCGGAGAAAGATTACCACACCGTTTATATCGCGGAGATCACAAAAGTTCTTGTGAGAGAATAATCCTGCGTTTCCAGCCAGACGTGCGTGAGACTTGGCTCATAATTCCGGTCGGCACAAGCCGGTAGATTCCGATAATCTATATCAACATAAAAAGACCTGCAGATTTCATACATTTCTGCAGGTCTTTTTCGTTTTATGCATTTATCATATTTTCTTTGATCATCCGATAAAATCGTAATTCTTACCCGTGAAAAAACTGCCATAGCAGCATTCTGCCGACATTCCTTTACTGCTCGCTCATCTTCCTGTCATACGCCTCTTTCAGGCTGCACTTCAGCGTGATTCCCAGATCTTTGAATACCAGATCCAGACCGGCCATCACGGCTCCCACTTTCTCCGGATAGGCGTTTTCGCCCATATGCCCGATGCGGATCACTTTCCCCGCAAACGCGCCGAAGGATCCGGCCAGCATGATGTTGCATTTTTCCTTCATCGCGGTGAGGATCGCGGTGTCCGTGGTCCCTTCCGGGACATTGAATACCGTCACAGTGTTGGAAAATCCTGTCTCCTGGTATAATTCCAGGCCGGCTTCTTTTACTGCCGCCCGGACCGCATTTCCGATCTTTGCATGCCGCTCCAGCATATACGGATCATTTTTAATGTTATCGAACGCCTGTCTCAGTCCGTAGATATCGCTGATCGGCATCGTATACGGGAACCACTTTTTCTCATAATAGCCGTCAAACGCCAGGATGTTCGCATAGAAGGACGCGACCGGTGTTTTCCGCGAATGCATCGTCTTGTAAGCATCCGCACTGATCGTCACAAAACTTAATCCTGGAGGTGCGGAAACCGCTTTCTGGGATCCTCCGCAGAGAAGATCGATCTGATAATCGTCCACCCGCATCTCCTCGCCGAACATGGCCGAAACGGAGTCCACCAGGGTCAGGATCCCGTACTTTTTTAACAGCGGGCAGAGCTTTGAGACATCATTTAACATCCCGCTCGGAGTGTCACAGTGTACCAGCGCCGCATATTTAAAGTCATGATCTTTTTCCAGATATTTTTCCAGTTCCGCCACATCAAACGCGTTGCGGTAGTCGGTGGAGTAAAGAACCGGCTCTCCGCCGTACATGGTCACGAACCCGGCAAAGCCTTTTCCGTATTCTCCGTTATCCATTACAAGCACGCGGTCTCCCTTTTCGGTGAGCGTCGCACAGGCCGCTTCCAGTCCTAAAATTCCTTCTCCGTCGAGGATCAGCGTCTCATTTTTCGTATGAAGGAGCTCGCTGATCTCCTCACAGGTCTCCTTGTAAAAATCATAGAAATCGGCATCCAGATCCGGATTGGTGCAGGCAAGCGCCCGCGCCTGCCGTACATTTTCCCTCACCTGTGTAGGGCCGGGTGTCATGATATCGTACATAATCTCTTCCTTTCTCTCGCCTGCAGGATCAAATCCCTGCCCGGAGCTTCCTTTTATTTTAAGACAGGGCGCAGGATCTTGCGAAGCGGCTCAATGCAGATCATAACGATTACAGCTGCTGTGCCGATCTGGACCAGATTTCCCGGGATCGAAGCAACCGGGGCAAACACGTTGTGATAAATGATCACTTCTGCGATATAGTATCCTACAACCTTGATCACACACGCAACCGCGATCGCGATCGCATCTCTCGTTAAGCTGTGGTGTCCTTCTGTGATCGCGCCAACCGCGTAACCCATCGCACCTACGATCACGAACGTAAACGGCGCCCATGCCGTCCAGCCGGATAACAGATCAAACAGTCCCATACCAAAAGCGCCAGCCAGCATGCCGGTGCGTTTTCCAAGCAGGATCGCGCAGATAAATAACGGTACATTTCCGAGATGGATCAGTCCTCCGTTTGCCGCGATCGGGAGTCTCACATTTACAAAGGCTGTAAATACATACGTCAGCGCAATAAACATTGCATCTAAAACGAGTTCTTTTGTGCTGTATCCTTTTTTTGCAGCCACTGCTGCCTGGTTTGTGCTCATATCATCATTCCTCTTTTCCCGATGAATGTACTCTCAGGGCCCTTGGAGAATGACATCAGGCTTTCTTTTTGTATTTGCTGTATCAGCTTAGCCTTATGATATATGATATATGGACTTTTTAAAACAGCCAGTTTTTGTTAATTTGACCAGTCCAGATTACCGTATTTTTCTTGTTCGCCCAAAATACAGCATATCATGGTCGGAAGTCATGAAGAACTCTACAGAGCAATGGAAACGGACCGGGTCGACCTCGTACTGAATGACCAGAGACGGGCATTTTCCGACCGCTACAACAATGAAATCCTGGCTGAAAGCCGGATGTATATCGAAATTTCCAGCCGAAATACGCTTGGACGTCTGGAAATGATCGATATCGCTGAATTAAAAAATATCCCCTGTATCCTGATGATCCATCCGGACAGGGATATATGCCCGTCGATGTGATCGGCGATCCTGTATGGTCGGATTCCACGATTGACCGGATTCCTCTCATCAGAAACGGGGATCCTGTCCGGAAGACATACTGCGCCTTCTGGCGAAAGGATAATTCCGGGTATTACATTGAGGATTTTTCGGATATGTTAAAAGAAGCTTTTGCATGAGAATTTTATTACATAAATCGGAATTTATCAGTTAATAAGTTTACTCGCCAGTCCATTGCATTCATATTGACACCTCACATTGATCATTGTCTATGTTCAATATAATATAACATAGATATTTGTCAATGTATGTATTTTAAAAAAAGAGAATCAAGTTTTTGATTCTCTTCATACATTCATTATAGCTTTTATCCTCCATTTTATTTGCCCCAAACAGCCGCTGCATTCGACCTTACAAGCAGTTCTTCCACAGGCAGACCAATCGGACAAATATCATGACAAGATAACGACTTCCCGCATCCCTCAAAATATTTCTTCTTATATTCAGCAGAAATCTCATTCAAATGAGTGCTTTCCTGTTCTTCATTCAGAATCCGAAATGCGTTGACTGCAGCAACAGCGCCTGCGAAAGTCCCATTTGCAGAGAAGTTAGGACACACTTCAAGGCAGCAGCCACACATCAGACAGCGTGCCGACTGGTATCTTGGTTCATGTGTCCACGGATTCATATAAGCTTCACTTTCAAGCCAAAGATTCAGTTTTTTCAAATTTTCAAACAGAATTGACCGGTCAACGATCAAATCTCTTACAAGCGGAAATTTGCTTAAAGGTTCCAAGGTGATTGTAGAACCTTTTAACGTATGTAGAAATGTAGAGCATGCCAGCCTCGGACGTTCGTTAATCAGCATGGCGCAAGCCCCACATTTTCGCACCATACAGCTACATTCCCAGCTGATGGGAGTAACTATATTCCCTGAATTATCTTTCAAAGGGGTTCTACTGTTCAATTCCTTTAGAACATTGGCAACAGAGCTGTTTTTGCTTCCGTCAAACTCAAATTCCTGCCAATAACTGTCTGATTTCTGACTCTCCTGCCGCCTGATTCTTATTTTATATACCAAGTGAATCACCGCCTTTCTGGAACAGGTACAAAGGAAATCTGTATCTGCTTTCCATCAAATCTGGCTACCGTTGTTTTAAGGTAATCATCGTCATTGCTCTTCGGATAATCCTCCCGCCAGTGTGCACCACGGCTTTCTTTTCTTGCAAGAGCACTCTTTAGAACTGCCATGCCAAGCAATGGAAGATTTCCTGTCAGCGCTTGTACCGTTTGAATCCCATTTAACAACGTATTCTCATTTCTGACAACGCCCATAGTCTCCTGCATCACTTTGTTTAATTGCTTTATTTCTGAAATTTGAGACGCTGGTGGAAAATCTATCTGTGTCGCACAAGATAGATCTACTACATCTGCCTGTTCGCATGCTGATTTTGCCGCAACACGTCCTCCGTATAACGCTCCTAACAGAGAATTTCCACCAAGACGGTTGGCACCATGATATTGGGCACAGCATTCTCCGGCAGCGCAAAGATTCTGAATCGGCGTTCTGTGCTGCTCATCCACCAGAATGCCTCCCATAAAATAGTGAATTCCCGGTAAAACAGACACCGGTTCCTTTCGTATATCTTTATGCAGATAGGTCATACAATCGTCTGCCAGACCAGATAGCTTATTTGAAATAATCTCCTCCGATATTTCCGTCATGTCAAGAAATACCTCTGATTCATGGCTGACCTTCCATATCTCTCTGGCGGTAATATCTCGTGGCATCAGATTTCCAAGCTCCGGGTATTTTTCCTCCATGAAATACCATTGTTTTCCATCTTTCATGGCAAACAACCTGCCACCTTCCCCTCTGGCCGCCTCGCTGATGAGCATGCGTTTTCCACCACATTTCACAGTTGTCGGATGGTACTGGATCATCTCGCCATTTGCCAGAGGAACACCAAGCCGGAACAATTCTGCGGTGACTTCTCCTGTATTGCTCAGCGAACCCGTTGTATTTCCAAACAATCCGTGCATACCACCGGTGGCAACAATAACCGCATCCCCCGGTAATTCCACAGTCTCCTGACTGTATTCATCCCTGATTACGCAGCCACAACAAATATTGCCACACAGACGAAGTGTTAGGAAAGAATGATGGCTGAACCGTTCTACCATACCAGATGCTTCTTTCCTGCGAACAGCGTCTATCATAGCTGTCATGATCTGCTTCCCGGTATCGCTCTGTGCAAAAGCAGTCCGTTTCTTTTTCTGCCCGCCAAAATTCCGCAGATCCACATCATCATAGCCACTCATGTTAAATTTAACTCCAAGTTTTAGCAGCCAGTGCACCAGCTCCGGTGCTGCCTGTGTCATTCCCCAAACTGCATTTGGATCTGCCAGACCACATGCTGCCTTTATTGTATCTGTAAAATGTTCTTCGGGACTGTCGTTTTCATCTTTTGTATTCAAAGCTGCGTTGATACCGCCCTCCGCCATAACAGACTGTGCCCGCTCTGACGGAAGGAAGGAAACCAGTTTTACATTGCATCCATTTTCCGCTGCCTGCAAAGCCGCTGAAAGTCCTGCCAGTCCAGCACCTATAATAATAATTGTCTTACTCATAGATATTGCCACCCAATATAATATAAAATAACCGCTCCCGCTATAAAAAGAAGAAGCACCGAAAGGATCAAATAAATATCGCTCCTTCGTTCTTTATAACTAATGATTCCCAGTGATACGAGCAATGGGCGTATATTGATAAAAATATGAACAAAGATTGCCGCTACGAACAAAAGCTGAGTTACCATCTTTACCGTTGTAAAAGGGAACAAAATATATGTCCCATTCTGCACCTTTCCAAACAAGCCAATATGGAAGAACAGCAGGATCAGTATTGCCAGCCCACTGGCTCGTCTCGCCCAGAATATGGCGTTCTGTTTCAGATACATTTTTCCGGATTGCTTCGCTGACTGTAAACTCTGAACTGTCAGGATGACACCAATCACCGTATGCACAACAAGAATACCAACACCAATCCATGCAAGAAGTTTCCCTGCGCTACTTCCAACTCCGTTCAGCATAAAGCTGCCCATGATTCCATGAATCATAAAAATGAGAAGCATTAAAACAGACAAAATCGTATTCCATTTTCTCATAAATTCCCGCTCACCTCATTTCTTCGCTGTCCATGATCATATAGTCCATCTGTGTTAGCGTTGTAACGTCAATAAAATCATCCGATGCCAGGAATACATCATACTTTCCACTTACCACTCTTGATAGCATCATTGTGTTACTGTACTCTTTCAGATCTACGGAGAAACCGGCCTGTTTCAACCTGTCACAGAGTTTCTTAGCATAACTGACAAGCGGATAATCCGTCTCAGATACATATAACCGAAAACTAATGTCCGTTTTCATGAGATCTGTTTCATTTGTTTCCAAATCGTCCAGTGCCAATTCTTTTAATTTATTCCGGGTGTTCTCGTTGTCGAGACCATCTGACATCATATTAATACCGAGAACATAAGAGCCTTCCAACTGTGCGGAGGCTTGAGCCGCCTTTTTTGACTTCGGTGTTGCTCCTGTGACTGCATCAATCATAGAAGGCGGTGAATGTAAAATGGCACCAAACCCTACAAGAAAAACAATCGTAACAACTAACAGAATCAGTTTTCGTTTCACATTCCCACCTCATTTCCTATTTTTTCAAAATTCTCATTGCGTTTAAAACAGCAATTATGGTAACGCCTACATCACCAAATACAGCTTCCCACATTCCCGCAATACCAAGAGCGCCAAGAATCAGGAACACACTTTTAATCCCAAGAGCAATCACTATATTCTGCATGACAATCTGTTTTGTCGCTTTTGCTACTTCAATCGCGTCCACCAGCTTAGACGGTTCATCTGTCATCAGAACTACATCTGCTGCTTCAATGGCCGCATCCGAACCAAGCCCACCCATTGCAATACCAACATCTGCACGGGCAAGGACAGGAGCGTCATTGATACCATCACCAACAAAAGCCAATTTGCTTCCCGGTCTCTTTTTACTATCTAAAAGCTCAACCTTTTCCACTTTTTGGTCAGGAAGCAGCTGTGCATAATATTCATCCAACTGCAATTCTTCTGCAACGGACTTCCCAATTTTTTCATCATCACCGGTAAGCATGACTGTTTTTTCCACGCCGATATGTTTCAGGTCAGAAATTGCTTTTTTACTGTCCGGCTTCACTTCATCTGTTATCAAAATACATCCTGCATATTGACCATCTACCGCCAAATAAACTTTTGTACCTGCGTTTTCACAGGTTGTGTACTCTATACATTCTGTATCCATAAGTTTCGTATTGCCAGCAAAAACTTTCTTTTCCCCTGCCATTACACTGATTCCATATCCTGAAATTTCCTTATAATCAGAAATCACTGACTGATCAATTTCTTTTCCATAAGCAGCAAGAATGGATTTTGCAATAGGATGGTTAGAAAAACTCTCTGCCTCTGCCGCATACTCCAGAACCTGTTCTTTTGAAAATCCATTTGCAGGCAAAATATCCGTCACATTGAAAACACCTTTTGTAAGTGTTCCGGTTTTATCGAACACAATAGCGCTGACATTATTAAGTGCCTCTAAATAATTGCTTCCTTTTACAAGAACACCTCGTTTAGATGCTGCACCAATGCCGCCGAAGAAAGTCAGCGGGATTGAAATAACCAATGCACATGGACAAGATACCACAAGGAAAACAAATCCTCTGCGAATCCACTCTGTCCAGCCTCCGCCAAGAATGATCGGTGGCAGAATCGCCAGAAAAGCTGCTAAGATTACAACCACAGGTGTATAATAACGTGCAAATGTAGTAATAAAATTTTCTGTTGGTGCTTTTCGGCTTGACGCATTTTCCACAAGATCAATAATCTTTGAAGCCGTAGATTCACCAAATGCTTTTGTTGTCTTAATCATTAAGACACCCGTCTGATTCATACAACCGGAAAGTGCTTCGTCTCCTTTATGAACACTTCTCGGAACTGATTCTCCTGTTAAGGCGCTTGTATCCAGCATAGAATCTCCATCCAATACCACACCGTCTAATGGAATTTTTTCACCAGGCTTTACAATAATAATCTCACCAATGGAGACATTTTCTGGAGATATGGTAATCAATTCCCCATTTCTTCTTACTGTAGCAGAATCTGGACGTATATCCATTAAGTCTGATATAGATTTTCTTGAACGCTTAACAGCCAATGACTGAAAAAATTCACCTACCTGATAGAATAGCATAACAGCAACTGCTTCTGGATATTCACCAATGACAAAAGCCCCAATCGTAGAAACACTCATCAAAAAATGTTCATCAAATACACGCCCCTTTGAAATGTTCCTCACAGCCTGCCATACAACATCTCCACCAAGAATAACATAAGAAACAATGAGAAAAGCTAACTCGATAGGCAGTGGCACTTTCGCAAAAACAGTCAATGCCATACCAATGGCATAGATTGCTGCACCAGTCGCTAAACGAACTGTCAACTTCTTATCCTCATTGTTATAGGATTCATTGGCCTCCTGCTTTTTTTCCGGTATATAAGATTCCTGTACAATTTCAGAAACTTCCACATCTGGCTCATGGCTGTGGACAATCGTTTCAATCTGACTGGCTATTGTATTTGCGGCAGCTGGAGCAACATTGATTGTCAGCGTCTGCTTCATCAGATTTACCACTGAGGATTGCACTCCATCCAACTCTCCGACTTCTTTTTCAATTTTTGCGGAACAATTTGGACAGTCCAACCCTTTTAATAGAAATATGCGTTTCATGATAATCTCCTTATAATTTGTTTAATTGCTCAATTACTCAACTATAATGTTAAAAAATATTATTTCTGCCAAAGATGCTCAAATCCCTTGTCAATAATCTCTTTCACATGATCATCTGCCAGCGAGTAGTAAACTATCTGTGCTTCTTTACGGAATTTTACCAGATTCGCTAGGCGTAATGCCTTTAACTGATGCGAAATTGCAGATTTTGTTACCCCCAGTAGCACTGCAAGATCACATACACACATCTCACTCTGTTCTAGAGCGTGTAAGATTTGTACTCTAGTTCCATCTCCAAATAGCTTAAACAAAGAAGCCAACTGGATATAATCATCTTTTGGCTGCATCTTGGATTTCACATCATTCACAATATCCTCATGAATTACATCGCAATTACAAATATAAGACGTTTTTGACATATATTCACCTCAAAATAATAATAGTTGAACAATTACTCAACTATTATTATACTTATTTTTATATTTATGTCAATAAGCTGATGTTAGTTCCCCATAAATCATATATGTCTTTTTGACTATCTTTTTATATCTTCTTAAATGTCCGCAAATCCTTATTTTATAGGCTCTACGGGCATTTTGCTTTTGTGGTAAACCTCACATATCTAGGTCTATCTTCTTATATTTTCGCTATCAAGCGTGGTTAAAATCGTGGTAAATACTTCTTATGCGATTAGACGCTGAACCTCTGATTTTGCGGTATCTATGGACGCATGAGCATACCAGTTCATTGTGATACTGATGTTTGAATGTCCCATGATATACTGTAAATCTTTCGGGTTCATGTTCTTGCTTGCCAGTCTTGTGCAGAACGTATGGCGTAGCGTATGTGGTGTGATATGTGGCAAGGGGTTATCCTTGTGGTGTTTGTTATATTTCTTTACCATACGGACAAATAAGGCGTTGTAATCAATCGCAACTTTAGGATTGCCTTTCGGATTGACGAACAGAAAATCTTTGTATCCGTCTATCTCTATCAGTTTCCCTTTTGTGCGTTTCCTTATGACCCGTTGAAATGCCTGTATCGTTTCTCTGCTTAATGGCACTTGCCTTGTTCCACTCTTTGTCTTAGGCGTTTCAATATAATAGCCCTGTTCCTTGCTCTTTAATAACTGGTGGTCGATAACCACAACCTCATTCTTGAAATCAATATCGGCTACTGTCAGTCCGCACAGTTCCGAGATACGAAGTCCTGTCTTTAACAGTATCAGCACATCATCATAATACTTGTGATACACGTTATCCGTCTTGATGAATGACAGTAAGGCTTGTTCCTGTTCCTCTGTCAATACTACTTTCTCTTTGGTATCATTTTCTATGATTTCACTTAACTTGAAATTAAAAGGGTTTTTCCTTACACAATCGTCTTGTATGGCGATATAGAATGACGCTTTTAACGAGCGTTTATGGTTGTTAATAGTGTTATAGGAAAAGCCTTTGTCTTTCATGCGTAACGCCCATTCCTTAGCGTCAGAGGGTTTTATCGTATCAATGCTCCTAGCACCTAACTTGTCCTCTTTCAATAACCGCATGAGTTGTTTCCGTTGTTTCTGTGTGCTTTTCTTCACATTTGCCCTCTGTGCGTTCTGTTTGGCGTAGAGTTGGCAAAGCGTCATTTTCTTGCCTGTGCTGTCGATACCGTCCTCAATATCCCGTCTTATCTGCTGTTCCAGTTCACGAAGTGAGGGTTTTTCCCGTTTTCCCTTTGGTGTCGGGTCTGTGGGTGTCAATCTCCAAGCATACACATATTTTGTGTTTCCAAATGCGTCTACATATTTATATAAGTATTTTCCGTCTGTTCGTTGGCTCTCTCCAGTATGCAGGATACGTTCTTTACTATCACGTCTTTTTTCTTTCATGGTGTCTGCTCCTTTCCTTGTTGGAAAGAGCCTTGATATGACTTGTATTCATCATAACACATACAAGGCTCATTTGCATTAGATTGCGTCCAATTTATCAATGACCTTTTCAAACTGTCGGCGTTTAATCTGTATGCGGTTGCCATTCATAATGAGCCAGCCAGCGTCCTTGTTTTCCTCTGCCAAGCGTCTTAACTTGTTTTCTCCGATACGGAAATACTTTGACGCTTCTTCAATGGTAAGGGTGTATTTTTCCCATACGGGAATATCGTTGTTATTCATCAGATACCCCCTTTCCCATGTTTCGTGTCATACTGGATATAGGGGATAAGGTCGGTGCGGTCTATCCTCTGTAAGTGGGCGGTTAATTTACTGGAAAGGGAACTGCTGTATCTTGCCCTGTCAAGCATAGTTCCCACTTTTTCCAGTCCACCTAATGCATCATGTTCTTCTAAGAAATAAAAACTTTTGACAGCAGAAATCACGCCACCCTCTGTGAGCCATTGCTGTGTTTCCTCAAGGGAATTATGTAGTTTCGGTACTTGCAGTTTCAAGACTTCCACAGCCCCTAAAAATCGTTCCCAAAACCGACACGTTTTCCATCTGCTCTTATTACTTTCATTTCTGTTTTGCACGACAAAGCGTAGGTTGTTTGCTAATAGCCCGAAAGCCAGTTCCCCAAGTTCCAGCGGTCTGTCTTTGAATGTCATGGCAAAAACATGAGCCTTATCATCACGCAGTTGCATTTCTGTCCGTTTCCAACTGCCGACTTCATCAAGTGTCTTATTATGTTTTGAACAGACTTCCTTATCCTTATCATAAAAGCGGTAGGATAATCCCGATTTACCAGCACCGATATAAACATCGGTGTACAAGGGGTACAAACAAGATAAAATAGAAATGAGGGGCGATAGAGCGGAAATGTCAGATTTTCCACTCTATCTGAACACGGTCGCTGGTGGCCTTGATCGTAGAGATCAAACCGTCGGCGGCTTTTCTTTTGTCGTCAAAATCTATGCTGTCCCAGTTGTCGAGATAATAGGATAACTTCTTTATCTGCTGGGGCGATATGGTTTCAACACTCAATTCGGCGATTGCCTTTGAAATGGTCTGGCGTCGGGTGTCCAGTTCTTCAATTTTTTTGTTAGCGTAGGCAAGCAAGGTCGCATTGGCTCCGGTCAGCGTCTCCAGCAGCTTTTCAATTTCTGCCTCCACCTGTGCCAGTTCCACTTGATAGGCTGTCAGTTTCGGATTGACTTTTTCCTCCCTGCCGTGGAGTATCTGAAAGTCTTTGAATTTCTCCTGCATGGCCGAGAAAATGAATTGCTCAAATTCTTCTTTGCGGAT
>NZ_WQPQ01000088.1:0-531 GCF_018785365.1 Clostridium sp. MCC344
TTCTTCCTTAGAAAGGAGGTGATCCAGCCGCACCTTCCGATACGGCTACCTTGTTACGACTTCACCCCAGTTATCAGACCTGCCTTCGACAGCTCCCTGCTTTCGCTTGGGTCACTGGCTTCGGGCATTTCCGACTCCCATGGTGTGACGGGCGGTGTGTACAAGACCCGGGAACGTATTCACCGCGGCATTCTGATCCGCGATTACTAGCGATTCCAGCTTCATGTAGTCGAGTTGCAGACTACAATCCGAACTGAGACGTTATTTTTGAGATTTGCTCTGCCTCACAGCTTCGCCTCTCTTTGTTTACGCCATTGTAGCACGTGTGTAGCCCAAATCATAAGGGGCATGATGATTTGACGTCATCCCCACCTTCCTCCAGGTTATCCCTGGCAGTCTCATCAGAGTGCCCAGCTTTACCTGCTGGCTACTGACAATAGGGGTTGCGCTCGTTGCGGGACTTAACCCAACATCTCACGACACGAGCTGACGACAACCATGCACCACCTGTCACCTCTGTCCCGAAGGAGG
>NZ_WQPQ01000089.1:0-8812 GCF_018785365.1 Clostridium sp. MCC344
AGTAGAAGGTGTAGACC
Organism: Clostridium sp. MCC344; assembly: GCF_018785365.1. Lineage (NCBI taxonomy): Bacteria > Bacillati > Bacillota > Clostridia > Eubacteriales > Clostridiaceae > Clostridium > Clostridium sp. MCC344. The sequence continues at coordinate 18 of NZ_WQPQ01000089.1, forward strand.
CAAGCCGTGTCCGAGACAGTATCCGCCGTGGATTAAAGCAGCTTGTAAAATATTTTTGATAAAGTTTCATTTGATGCGCCTGTTTTTTGCCTTTTTTGTCAGTGTTAATAAGAAGGACAAGTTTTCCTCCTTCATCAGTACCGATTTTATAAATAAAAAAGAAAAAATGTGTTTTAGAGGCCGTAGGACTTCTGTTGCTGTAGGCTTTCCTTGACTGCTTCCAAAATATGCAGTATTATATGATTAGCTTTGACTAACCAAGAAAGGAGGGCGTACAATGACAAACCAATACATGACGAAGCTGTACCATGATCTGCTCTCCAACTCTCCGCAGACAGTGACAATAGATATTCCGGCTGATATGGGAACAGGCCAGATTTCACAGGTTGTTACAAAGCAAGGTGCTGTTGTATCCGACTGGAAAATGAACTATTTTTCAGATATGAATGTGCAGGGTGTAAGCTGCGAAGATTATATTCAACTTTTATTTTGCTTCAATGATGGCGTATCGTGGAATATTGCAGATGCGCGTCAAAGTGTCAGCATCCAGAAAGGCGAATCCTGCATTTATCGAGGACATGGTAAAATGGAATACTTGTGTTATTCCGGGAAGAAAGATTTTCTTTTCAAGAATATAAAAATTCCCATGCCCTATTTTCACAAAATTTTGAATGACTACTTTGAAGATAGTGAAATAAACGCTTATGAAAAGAAATTATTGACAGGAATTTCAAAAGTGAGCGTTACCCCGTATATGGAACACATTTTTGCGGAGGTAAAAGATTTTACGCAATATCGTGGCGGTTTAGGGTATCTATTCTTGGAAAGCAAAGTTTTTGAATTGCTGTCTGTGTACTTGAGTGAAGTATTGGAACTCAGTATTCTTTCATCGAGTTATATCAGCATTTCTAAAAGTGACAGGGACTCAATTACCGAGGCAAAGCGGATTATCGACAGCCAGCTTGCTTTTGCACCGAGTTGTGAGGAACTGGCGAAAAAGGTCAATATCAGTGTTTCCAAGCTGACAAAGGGATTTAATTCTTTATTTGGGACATCGGTTCACGCATACATCATAGATCAAAGACTGGAAAAAGCGGCAGGGCTGCTTTTGGAAAGCGACTTGAATGTAAGCCAGATCGCAACGCTGGTTGGATATTCAAAACCAAGCAATTTTGCGGCTGCGTTCAAAAAGAAATATGGAGTAATACCTAAGAACTATAAAGATGAAAATACGATTGGCTAAACCTAAAAAAATACCGTTTTTGGGTAGAATGAAATCGGGTTTGGGTTGGATGTAACAACGGAAATTGGTACAATTTGCGATGTGGTTAGAGAAGATTAACCGCATCGCATTTTTTATTTTCCAAATAAAGTGAGGAGGAATAAGAGTATGAAACAAAAGCTAAATGCGAAAGATTTTATTCTCATCGGTGTTTTAACGGCCCTCATGTGGATTATCTGCATGGTTATCAGCACCATTATGAGCGTGGCTGGCCCGGTGACAAACGTATTTTACCCGTCCGTTGTTGCGATCCCGAATGGCATCGTTATGATGCTCCTGCTGGCTAAGGTTCCGAAGAAAGGCGTGTTTACCATTTGCGCCGCAATTCAGGCGATCCTGTTTCTGCTGGTGGGTGCTTTCTGGTTCATTCCTATCGGCTTGATAATTGGCGGTGTCATCTGTGATTTCCTGGTTATGAGTCGGAATGAAATTACAATGAAGTCCATGATGGCAGCCTATGCGCTGTTCAGTGCTATTTTTGCTTTTAGTGCTATCTGCCCTATCAAATTTCTTCAAAGCGCGTTTGTCGGAGCAATGGAGAAAAACAATATTGCCCCGGAGTACATTCAGGGAATGTTGAACATTACTTCCGTTCCCATGCTGGTAGTCATTGTCGCTGCCGGATTGGTAGGCGGTCTGATTGGCGGCTTTATCGGTCAGAAAGCATTGAGAAAACACTTTATCAAAGCTGGACTTGTTTCAGTAAAATAACAGGATCAGCCCCCTGAAACTTTATCAGGCAATACAGGCAAGCGGGCTGCCTGACTTCAGAGCGTGGGGCTGAGAAGAGTCCCGCGCTTTGATTTTTATAGGGAGACATTTGAATGGAAGAAGCACAAATTAAACAAATAATCGAGCGCCAGCCCCTACATGGCTCTGCGCTCCTCGACCCACGCTGCAAGATACTTCTTTTGGTCTGCATTGGTTTTGTTAGTTATTTTCTGGCCGGAGAAGTTGTCAGTCTCGCGCTCATGCTGGTTTACGGGCTGTTTATTGCCTTTGGTAACGGTGGAAAATGGGCTGTCAAAATGATAGTGACCTATATTATTGTTGCTTATCTCAATGCCCTGCTCCGTTACGTCCAAGTTCCGGTTTTAAGTGTGATTATGAGCGTGTTCGGCGTGACGGTCTTAAAACTGATCCCTATCATGATGATAGGACTTTGGATATTGCGAACTACATACATGGATGACTTAATGGTGGCACTTCAACGGATGCGGTTGCCCCAGGCAGTCACAATCCCCCTTGTTGTTATGTTCCGCTATATCCCTACTTTACGGATTGAATACCGACAAATCCGAAGCACGATGGATATTCGCGGTATCAGTGATACCGTGTGGAAACGGGTATCCCATCCGTTAGCAACCATAGAATATATTTTGATACCTCTGCTGATGAGGTGCTTGAAAGTCACTGATGAACTGGCAGCATCCGGCACAACACGCGGTCTGGAGTTGGAGTGCAAACGATACGCGCTGCGGCCAATCCGTTTTTCGTGGCCGGAAATCGTGGTATCACTGTTGGGTATCCTCTTTTTGGTCGGTTTGCTTTTTATCGACCAGACTAAAATCGGGGAAATTATTTTGTGGAGGATATGACGATGATCTCATTTCAGAATTTTAGCTTTCGTTATGAAGAAAGCAAAGACTTTACCCTCCGCGGCATGGATATGACCGTACAGACGGGTGAGTTCATTCTTCTGACAGGGCGAAGCGGCTGCGGCAAAACAACCCTGATCCGCTCGCTCAACGGTCTGATTCCGCACTTTTATCCCGGAGAAATCCAAGGCGATCTGCTCATGGATGGTCATTCACTGCTGGAAATGAAGCCGTCTGAATTGGCCGGACAGGTTGGAACGGTATTTCAAGACCCACGTTCTCAGTTCTTTATGACGGATACCACGCGGGAATTGGCTTTCGGCTGCGAAAATCTCGGACTGCCCCGTGAAGAAACGATTGATCGCATTGCAAAAGCGGCAAAAGAGTTGGAATTGGTAAACTACTTGAACAGGAGTATCTTTGCATTGTCCAGCGGAGAGAAGCAACAGATCGCAATCGGTTCTGTTTATGCGCTGGAGCCCAAAGTATATATTTTTGATGAACCATCGGCCAATCTTGACTATGGCGCTACCAAACGGCTGGCAGAAATCATGGAAAAACTTAAACACGCCGGATACACAATTTTTGTGGTAGAGCATCGTTTTTATTATTTGCGCGATCTGATTGATCGAGCCTTTCTGATCCAGAACGGGAAAATTGAGCATGAGTTCACAAGGGAACAGTTTTGCTCTCTGCCCGAAGAAACACGAATTTCTTATGGCCTGCGAACAGCATACCCAGAACGCGATGCAGAACATTATCAGGAAAGGCCGAACACAAAGGGCGCGACACATCAGCTGGAAGTTCACAATTTAGGCTTTGCCTACAAGAAAGGACCTGATATTTTCCAAAATGTCAGCTTTGAAGCTCATGCAGGAGATGTGATTGGTATTCTGGGTCATAACGGAGCCGGAAAAACGACCCTCTTATCTATTTTAACGGGCCTGCTAAAGCAGCAGCACGGCGAGGTCTGCTTTGACGGCAAAAAATTGACACCACGCCAGCGGCGGGCACTTTCCTATCTTGTCATGCAGGATACGGATTATCAGCTTTTTGCCAGCAGCGTGGAGGAAGAACTATCCCTTGGCATGAAGGACGATTGCAAAGAAAAAGTGGATGAAACGCTGAAAGCACTGGAACTATCAGATTACCGTGAACGGCATCCGGCATCCCTTTCAGGTGGTCAAAAGCAGAGAGTTACTATCGGTGCGGCAATCGTAAAGGGCAGTCCAGTAATCTACTTTGACGAGCCTACCAGTGGTTTGGACTATGATTCTATGGTGCGTGTCAGCAAACTGATCGAACAGCTTTCCAGCTCCGGCGTGATCGTGTTTGTGGTGTCCCACGATTTTGAATTTATTGTCCGTACCTGTACGGAGGTGGTTCAGTTGGATGATGACGGGGCTATTCAAAATCAAAGGCTCTCGCCAGAAATTTTGAAAACGTTGTCCGAAAAATATTTTAACTGATAAGGAGGTTGGAATTATGTTTCAAAAAGTATTTGAGTATGCAGGGCCTCATAAGAAGGGGCTTTATGCAGCAACGGCCATCGTGCTGGTCAGCGTCCTGATGGGTGTCCTGCCCTTTGTGTTGGCTTATCAGGTGATAGCGCCGCTGGTCATGGGTGAATCTATTGGAGCATCCTTTATCATTTCGCGCGTGGCTCTTGTCTTGGCGTGTCTGGTGCTGCAAGCCCTTTTCTATGGCTGGGGACTGAATCTTTCTCATAAAGCCGCTTATGACACGCTGCTCCGTCTGCGAACGGCACTTCAAAAACGGTTTGAAAAGCTGCCCCTCGGTGTCATTCAGGATAAAGGCACCGGCACAGTCAAAAAGCTGTTCGTGGATGATGTAGACAGTCTGGAAGTTTTACTGGCTCACTCCATGCCGGAGGGAATTGCAAATCTGATGATCCCTATTGCGGTTTATGTGGCAATGTTCTTTGTGGATTGGAAACTGGCGCTTCTGTCGCTGGCATCCATTCCGATCAGCCTGATTGCCATGATGACGATGTATTCGGTCGGGATGAAAAAAATGGGGCCTTACTACATGGCCGGACAAAAGATGAACAATACCATTATCGAGTACATCAACGGTATGGAAGTTGTCAAGGTATTCAATAAGGACGCAGATTCCTATGAGCGGTTCCGCAAAGATGTATCAGATTATCGGGACTATACTCTGGCGTGGTACAAGGCGGCGTGGCCGTGGATGGCAATTTACAGCAGTCTGCTTCCATGCACCATTATTCTGACTTTACCTGTTGGCGCATGGTTCGTTCTCTCTGGCTGGTCTACTTTGCCTAATTTGATCTTGGTACTGTGTCTTTCTTTAAGTATTGGTATGCCACTGCTGAAATCTCTCGGTTTCCTGCCTACCATGCCCCAGCTCAACTATAAAATTTCTGCATTGGAGCAGGTGTTGGATGCGCCAGAGCTCCAGCAGACAGAAGATGCGTTCCACGGGAAAGATGACACCATTACTTATGACCATGTTTCTTTCGCTTATCAGACCACACAGCCCGGCCCGGATGGAAAGCCTGTTGTAATTGAGGATGAAGTTCTCCATGACATTTCCTTTACGGCAAAAGCTGGACAGAAAACAGCCCTTGTTGGTGAATCTGGCTCCGGCAAGAGTACATTAGCGAAACTGCTGATTCACTATTATGACCCACAGAAAGGCAGTATTTCCATCGGTGGGCAGAAATTATGCGATATGAGCCTTGAAGCACTCAACAGCCGTATTTCCTATGTGGCGCAGGATCAATACCTGTTCAACACCTCTCTGCTTGAAAACATTCGGCTTGGTCGGCTGAACGCAACGGATGAAGAAGTGGTGGAGGCCGCAAAGAAAGCTCAGTGTATGGAGTTCCTTGAGAAACTTCCGCAGGGTATTCATTCAATGGCTGGTGATGCAGGAAAAATGCTCTCCGGCGGTCAGCGCCAGCGTATTTCTCTGGCAAGGGCAATCTTAAAAGATGCTCCAATTGTGGTGCTTGACGAGGCAACTGCCTATGCCGATCCCGAAAATGAGGAAAAGATGGAAGCTGCCATTGCAGAGCTTGTAAAAGGTAAGACCCTTGTGGTTATCGCGCACAAATTACCAGCCATTATGAACGCAGATCAGATTTGTGTTATGGATCACGGAAAGCTGGTTGCAACGGGCAAACATCAGGAGCTGATCCAGTCCTGCCCAGAATATCAAAAGTTGTGGAAAGCGGCACAGGACAGCGCCGAGTGGAAAGTACATACTGCAAAGGAGGGGAAATAAATGTTTGCTTTGTTTTCAAGAATATTGAAACTTTCCGACCATTATAAGAGCCGTATTCAGGGCGCATTTGTTTGTGCGTTTCTGGAATCCATTCTGTCCAAAATGCCGATTTTTCTGGCCTTTGTGGTTTTGAGTGGATTTGCAAATAAGACGATTACCGGGCAGACTTGTCTTTATGTGGGACTTGGCCTTGCCGCTATTGTGCTGGTTCAGATGCTCGTCCACTATCTTAGTGACAGCCTGCAAAGTGCAGCGGGATATTTGATGTTCGCTGACAAGCGTATCGAATTGGGCGGCCATCTGCGGAAACTTCCGATGGGATATTTCACTTCCGGCAATATTGGCAAGATCAGTTCTGTCCTCAGTACCGACATGGTGTTCATTGAAGAAGTCGCTATGAGTACGCTGGGAAACATGATGAGCTATCTGCTGTCCTCGCTGGTTTTGCTGGCGTTCATGTTTTATCTGAATTGGCAGCTTGGCTTGATTGCTGCGATAGTTACTATTTTGGCATGGCTGGTATCTAAGGGAATGAACAAAGTTTCCCTACGAGAAGCAGCAGGCCGTCAGGAGCAGAGTGAACGGCTGACCGATGCGGTGCTGTCTTTTGTGGAGGGCATTGGTGTTATTAAGAGCTATAACCTGCTTGGAGAAAAATCCGAAGAACTGTCCGGCAATTTCAAACGTTCCAGAAATACATCGCTTGACTTTGAACGGAAAATGACCCCGTGGACAATGGGGCTGAATATCCTTTACGGTATTGGTATTGCGGCAATTTTCGGCCTGTCTATTGTGTTGGAACAGAGCGGTGCACTTTCTTTGGCTTATGTGTTGGGTGTTCTGCTATTTGTATTTGATCTTTTTGGCCCGTTGAAGGCTCTCTATGGAGAAGCATCCAGACTAACCGTTATGAACGCTGCCCTTGATCGTATTGAAGCGGTATTGGATGAACCGGAACTTTCCGACAACGGCAAGCAGCATATTCCGGCTCAGGCACAGCCGGGACAGCCGGAAGTCCTGTTCAACGATGTTACATTTGCTTATCAGGATAAAGAGGTTTTGCACCATATCAGTTTTGCCATGAAGAAAAATTCTATGACAGCGCTGGTTGGGCCATCCGGTAGTGGTAAGTCCACCATTGCAAACTTACTGGCGCGGCTTTGGGATGTAAAATCCGGCAATGTGACGATAAGGGGTGTGGATATTCGCAATGTACCTCTGTCGGAATTGATGAATCAGATCAGCATGGTATTCCAGCGCGTGTATCTGTTTCAGGACACCATTTACAACAATATCATCATGGGAAAGCCGGATGCCACGGAAGAAGAAGTCTATGAGGCTGCCAGAAAAGCCCGCTGCTATGATTTCATTATGGCTCTGCCTGATGGGTTCCAGACAGTGGTTGGCGAAGGCGGTGCGACACTCTCTGGTGGCGAAAAGCAGCGTATTTCGATTGCCCGCTGTATCCTGAAAGACGCGCCTATCGTCATTTTGGACGAAGCTACCGCGAGTGTGGATACGGACAATGAAAGCTATATTCAGGAGGCTATTTCCGAATTGGTGAAGGGAAAGACCCTGCTTGTAATTGCTCACCGCCTAAATACCATCCAGAACGCCGATCAGATTTTAGTTATAGACAACGGCCAGATTGCACAGCAAGGAACCCATGAGGAACTTTTGAACCAGCCTGGTATCTATCAGGATTTTATCAATATCCGAAAGAGTGCGGCTGGCTGGAGTCTTGCTTAATGGCGAAAGGAGCTGCCTATGAAACTTCATACTGCCGGAGAGGATTATTTGGAGGCCGTGCTTATACTTCAAAAGAAGCTCGGTATGGTGCGTTCCGTGGATGTTGCCCGGTATATGGAGGTTTCAAAACCCAGCGTATGTTACGCAGTAGGAACTTTACGGGAGGGCGGCTTTCTGACAACAGACGAAAAACATTATCTACATCTGACCGAACGTGGTCGGGATGTGGCTGAAAAAATCTACGAACGCCATTGCTTTTTAACAAAGCACCTCATATCCATAGGCGTTGATCCTGAAACGGCAGAGGCTGATGCCTGCCGGATTGAACATGATATTAGCGCAGAAACCTATGAACGGCTGAAAGAATTAGTCACGAAAGAATAATTACATAGCGTATAAACCTGCCCCGACTACGGGGAAAGAAAAAAATCGTTGGTTGGGGCAGGTGATTTTGTGCGCCTATTTTAAGTTATTACCTTAACGGCGGTTTTGAAAAATCAGAGCCGCCGTTTCTTTGCGTCTACACAAACCAATGACGACTTGCAGGGGCACGGTAGCCGATTGGAGGTTATTTTGCCGTGTCTCGTTTGCTTTTTCAAAGCTCACATGATCTACATCAGTTAAAAAAAGCCTTGCCCCTCCTCCGGGCAAGTATAACATTGCATCGGTATTATCGTTCCATGTAATTCAGTATAATAATGGCTGTTCTTGGCGCGCCAGTTTTCCCTCACGGAAATCTGGCGTTTTTTGTTGCCATTTTTTCGGAGATGACCCGGTTGTCTGCCGGTGTCGGTCTCCGCCCCCATTCGATTCACCCGTCAATCACCCGTGAATCGAAATGGAGGTACATAATGAAGAAAATTAACCTTCGGGAACTTTATCCTGATGTTTATACA
>NZ_WQPQ01000090.1:0-225 GCF_018785365.1 Clostridium sp. MCC344
TTCTGGCGGCGGTGGCCGGACACGATCTCATAGCCGCCATCCTCACGGGGACGGACGATAGCGGGCTGGGTCACGCCCTTGTCTTTGACGCTGGACACCATAGCCCGCATTTCTTCATCATCCCGAACCTCAAAGGGATGGTTCTTGAAGGCGTGAAGCTCGTTCAGCTTGATATAGACGATCTGTTCCTTGCCCCGGCGTGGTGCATCCTTCGGTTTTTCGGGT
>NZ_WQPQ01000010.1:0-1697 GCF_018785365.1 Clostridium sp. MCC344
CCTAAAATGAAAATTTAAATTCCACTTCTCCAAAGGGCGGTGGAGTTTACTCTTGCACAGTTGATATTTACTCATGCATACTGATATGATACTTTAATCGTCCTTCTGACAGCAGTAGAAGGAGTTTGACTATGAGTAAATATATCCCAGGCAACCAGAAGCATCTCACCATAGAGGATCGTATCTATATCCAGAATGAACTGGATAAGGGTACATCCTTTAAAGATATTGCCCGCTTTCTCTGTAAGGACCCTACTACGATTTCAAAAGAAGTGAAGGCCAGAAGAGCCTCCGATTGGTTTCACAAAGGGACTTTTCTTAATGCGAAGAACTTCTGTACCAAGCGTTTCCGTTGTAAGAAAACGAATGCCTGCAATAAGATCCTTCTTTGCGGCGTTAAATGTGCTTCCTGTCCCACCTGTAACCAGACCTGTCCGGATTTTCAAAAAGAACGCTGCAGCAAACTTGATCGGGCTCCCTACGTCTGCAATGGATGCAGTAAAAAGATCAATCATTGTACGATTGCCCACAAATATACCTACAATGCCAGGTTCGCTGATCGGAAATACCGGGAGTGTCTCAAGGATTCCAGGTCTGGAATCGCTATGACCAGACAGGAACTCCACAAAAAGGATAAGATCATCACTCCTCTGATCGATCAGGGCCAGTCTCCTTACCAGATCGTTGCAAACCATCCGGAATTGAATCTTTCCGTCCGCAGCGTTTACAACTACCTTGATATGGGACTTCTGACTGCCAGAAACGTTGATCTGAAACGTAAAGTGAAGTTTAAACCCAGAAAAGTCCATAAATCACAGATATCTGACCGCCGTGTCTTTAATGGCAGAACTTACGCTGATTTTCAACAGTTGCACCTGGAATCTTTTGTAGAGATGGACACCGTCCACTCCGCTGTTGGTTCCTCTAAAACACTGCTTACCTTCTTTTTTACAAGGGAAAAGCTGTTTCTTGCGTTCCTCATGAACCGGAATACGGAAGGATCTGTACGACTCGTTTTGGACCGTTTAGAAAAGCGTTTTGGTACCTTCGATTTCCTGACTCTGTTTGAATATATCCTCACCGACAGAGGCGCTGAATTCGGTGATCCTGATTCTCTCGAAACCGGTGTTACCGGTATCCAGAGAACCAACATTTATTACTGTGATCCCATGAGAAGCGGACAGAAAGGCGGCATTGAACAGGCACACACCATGCTCCGCATGATACTGCCGAAACGAACTACCTTTGAATTCCTGACTCAATGGGATGTGAATCTAATCACCAGCCACATCAACTCAACACCGCGGGAGAGTTTGAATGGGCGTACACCGTATGATGTCGCCCTGGAGGCTTTTGGGAAAGACGCCTTAAAAGCATTTCAGCTTAGGCGTATTGACCCTGACAAAGTCATCTTAACACCTAAGCTGATCCGCTATAACCACTAACCCATGAAGAAATCTGCTGTCAGACTGGAAGTAAACTTTTCACATTTTTCAAATGTGGCTGGTGGAATTTAGTCGTGCACACCGACCTCCAGCAGCTTGTTTGCCATACAGAAAAACAGAAAATTTCGCCATAGATTACTTGTATTATAGCATAGATTCCGCTTTTCTTCTTAAAAATCACTAGATTATAAGCAACTTTTAAAAGAGCGGTGGAATTTACTTTTTCACTGGAATTTACTTTTTCAAGTCAGC
>NZ_WQPQ01000091.1:0-624 GCF_018785365.1 Clostridium sp. MCC344
GAAGTAATACATAAATCTTTAAGTCCTAAATCGATTCCTATGTTATGATTTGTATGTGCCAGTTCCTTATGCTCCGTTTCTACAAGTATGGACACATAGTATTTTCCACTGGAAACCTGCGAAACGGTCGCTGACTTAATCTGCCCACGATATTCCCTGTGTAACCTTGCTTTTACCGCTTTTAATTTTGGCAATTTTATCTTCCCTGTCTCAAAATCTACCGCAATATTTCCATTTGTGAAGTTTGTTGTGTATGATTTATGGTTATCGTGTTTGCTCTTGAATTTCGGATATCCTGCATGTTCCTTAAAGAATTTTTGATATGCAGCGTCCATGTGATAGATTGCGTTGGTCAGAGCAAATTTATCTATTTCTTTTAACCATTCATAGTCTTTCTTTAATTCTCTGTTACAGTAATTATTACAATCCGTTTTACTAACTGACTTTTTCTCTTTCTCGTATATTTCTTTCCGATATGCCAATGTCTGATTGTAAACAAAACGGCAACAGCCAAATGTTTTTGCAATCTGAATTCTTTGTTCGCTATTAGGATATATCCTGTATTTATATGCTTTTAACACCCACTGTCGCCACCTTCCTACCCTTGATTTTCTATATATTTTC
>NZ_WQPQ01000092.1:0-618 GCF_018785365.1 Clostridium sp. MCC344
CTGGAGCATGAAGCTCTCTTTGTCGCCTTATCTCCCCATGAACTGTATGAGCGGAAAGTGACCATGCAGGAGCTTCATGCGGCGATTGCCAGTCTGCCGAACAAACAGGCAAAACGGATTTATGCTCATTTCATTCTCGGCATGACCAAACAGGACATTGCCCGGGCAGAGGGCGTCCATGAAAAAGTGGTTCGTGTCGCAATCGAGCGAGGTCTGCGGCGCTTAGAAAAAATTTTGAAAAATTCTTTGTAAGGCGTACCGATTTAGACCGGAAAATGAAATGGTTTATGAGAGGCAAAACACTTCGGATCACAATGACCCGAGGTTCAGACAAGCCTCATGCAGATTGAAAATTGAATAAAAAGACACCCGGATACGAAGGGGAACGCGCTGTGTGACAGACCCGCCATGACCTCGGATTTCAGAGAAGACAGTCTTTGTAAAACTGAGCGAGCGAACAGGTCCATGCCATAGGTGGGGCAAGGCTGGCTCCACCGGAACAGGCGCAGAACCCGGATACTTGCGTTTAGTCACAGTCCGAGCGTTGAAGCGGCCTTGCAAGCCGTGAGCCGTCGCAGGCAATGAGAACGCCTTGCCATCAGAATGGGGAGAGTTGAA
>NZ_WQPQ01000093.1:0-247 GCF_018785365.1 Clostridium sp. MCC344
TTTCCATTGGAATCTACATATAGTTCTTTCATGGAAAAATCGAGTCCGACGGCCTGCCTTATGTTCCTTATTTCCACCGGCTTTTCTTCACAAAAATACAGAAGAGAAACATAATACCGCCCATCAGCTTCCAGACAGACGGATGCACCTTTCAAGCAGGCATCTTCCCGGATCTTACGATGCTGCCGGATCCGGATCCAGCCTGCCTTTGGGAGCTTCAGCTTCCCATCTTTTAACAGGATATTTC
>NZ_WQPQ01000094.1:0-538 GCF_018785365.1 Clostridium sp. MCC344
TTACGATGCTGCCGGATCCGGATCCAGCCTGCCTTTGGGAGCTTCAGCTTCCCATCTTTTAACAGGATATTTCCATTGACACTATTTGTGGTATAGCTTTTAACAGGATTCTTTTTTGACTTGAATTTTGGAAATCCAAACGATGGGTCCCGGAAAAAGTTTTTATAAGCAGTCTGCAGATGCAGCTGGGCATTGCACAGAGCAAGGCTGTCCACTTCTTTTAGCCATGGAAACTCTGCCTTGTATTTTGCCGGAGTGACCTTCAGGTTTTTTCCGGTCTTTTCATAGCATTCCTTCTTTTCTGCCAGCATCCGGTTATATACAAACCTGACACATCCAAATGTTTTTGCAAACAGTTCCTGCTGTATTTTATTGGGATACATCCGAAACCGGTATACTACGTTCATGTTTTTTCTCCCCCTGCGTCTCGATGTACTGGCGGATCACTTCGATCGGAACTCCGCCGGCACTCAGGAGGCAGAAGCTCTGACTCCAGAACATTTCCTTCCAGAGCTTCTGCCGGATCTCCGGATACTCT
>NZ_WQPQ01000011.1:0-66540 GCF_018785365.1 Clostridium sp. MCC344
ATTGAAGATCTGGATCTGAAGACGATGAGCGGGGAACATCATTTTGGAAAAAGTGTTCATGACAACGGTTGGAGAATGTTTACAGATTTTTTGCAGTATAAACTGGAACGGGAAGGGAAGAAGCTTGTCCGCATCGACCGCTGGTATCCCAGTTCCAGAACATGCAGCTGTTGTGGAAAAATAAAACATGATCTGAAACTGGAAGAGCGGGTATATCTTTGCAGCTGCGGAAACCGGATGGACCGTGATGAAAATGCGGCGATTAATATCTGCCGGGAAGGTCTGAGAATATCCGGGATCATATTAGAAAAAAGCGAAAAAGCATCATAAAAAGATATCAGCCAAAAAGAGCCGTGGGACACACGGGGATCGCTCGTGAATGCTTTGCCCAACGGGGCAATCGAACGAGAAGCCCCCACTTCAAGCGTGAGCTAAGTGGTGGGAGTATGTCACGAATTTATTGTATACTATCACTATATAGTATGAAATAGCTTGCAAAGAAAAGGGAAGTATGATTATGCCAAAAGGAACCAATCAGAAATTAAAATTATATCGTCTGGCTCAAATTATGCTGGAACAGACAGATGACGAGCATTATATCACGATGGCAGAGATCATGGAGGCGCTAAGACGATACGACATCACTGCGGATCGAAAAAGCCTTTATAATGATCTGCGTGACCTGTCCTCTTTTGGAATCGAGGTTGAGGGTGAGTCTGTCGGCAATCGTTACCATTATCATGTGGTCAGCAGACCATTTGAACTGCCGGAACTGAAGCTGCTTGTAGATGCCATTCAATCATCTAAATTTATTACAGAAAAGAAAACGAATATTCTGATCAAAAAGCTCGAGAAACTGGTAAGCAAATATGATGCCCAGAAGCTGCAGCGTCAGGTTTATGTATCCGGCCGGATCAAAACGATGAATGAAAGCATCTATTATTCGGTCAATACGATTCATGCCGCTATTTCTGAAAACCGGAAGATCAAATTTCAATATTACCAGTGGAACGCGAAAAAGGAAATGGAATTGCGGCATAATGGGAAATGGTATCATATCAGCCCATGGGGACTCCTGTGGGATGATGAGAATTATTATATGATCGGTTTTGATTCAGAGGCTCAAAAGATAAAGCATTACCGTGTGGACAAAATGCTGAAAATCAATTTATCAGAAGATCCCCGTGATGGAAAAGAAGCTTTCTCAAAACTCAATATGGCAGATTATACCAAAAAAAGTTTTGGCATGTATGGCGGTAAGGAAGAAAAGGTTAAGCTTTTGATCCATAATGATCTGGTCGGGGTTATCATTGACCGATTTGGGAGAGATATCATGCTGTTCCCGGCAGATGCAGATCATGTCACCGCCAATGTAGATGTCCGTGTCAGCCGGCAGTTCCTGGCCTGGGTATTTTCACTGGGCCCAAATGTAAAAATTCTCGGACCGGAGGATGTTGTGGAAACCATGAAGAGAGAAGCTTCCCGGCTGATGGAACAGTACGGAGGCTGATATGTCAGTCCTCCCTCAATCTCACCACATTCCGCGCCGATCGTCTGCGTTCTTCCTCCTGGGCGGCATAATGTTTCCGGGTCGTATTTACGTCGTTGTGGCCCAGGACAGAGGCGACAAGATAGATATCGCCGGTTTCCCGGTAGAGACTGGTACCGTATGTGCTACGTAATTTATGCGGTGTGATCTTCTTAAGAGGTGTGACAAGCTTCGCATATTTCTTTACAAGGTTTTCCACGCTGCGGACATTGATCCGTTTCCGCTGCATGGAGAGGAAGAGAGCATCCTCATTTCCCGGGACCGCATCGATCATTTCCCTCTCATTCAGATAATTTTCCAGCACGTCACGGACCTCGTCGCTGAAATAGATGACGGATTCTTTTCCGCCTTTCCGGTAGACTCTGGCGCCGCAGGTGTCGAGATCCACATCGTTGATGTTTAAGCCGACGCATTCCGAGACACGGATCCCGGTCCCGAGAAGAAGTGACATCATCGCGAGGTCCCGAACTTTTGTTCGTTCATGGTAAAGCTTCTGCTTTTCCGTCAATTTATCGCCTTCCTCAACTTCATCGAGGAGTTTTGCAACCTCATCGATCTCCAGACGGATGATCTCTTTTTCATGAAGCTTCGGCATGCGGACAAGGGCAGCAGGATTCTTCTCGATCTGCTCATTCCGGAAAAAATAGCTGTAAAAGCTCCGGAGAGAGGAGACTTTCCGCATGAGTCCGCGTTCGGTGTTGACAATATCATCACTTGTCTCGCCCGGATGGCATTTCAGGTAGTCGATGTATTCTTCCAGATCGGTTACCGTCAGTTTTTCGAGATCCGCCGGTGTGAGCGTATGAGCCGGATTATTAAAAGTTCCCGGATTCGCCGTCTTTAAAAACTGGAAAAAGATCTTCAGATCATATGCATAGGCAATCCTGGTCCGTGTGGACGTGCTCGTTTCGATCCCGCGGAAGAAGTCAGAGCAGAAAGATGGAAGTTCTTTCTGAAGCTCCCGCAGTTTTTTGATGTTTTCGATATCTTTTTGTTCATGGTAGGAGAGTGTAGCCATCAAAATTCCTCCTTTGTTACAGATGAAGCTTTCGGCAGATCCTGACCGGCAAGATCCTGACCGGCAGCAGGAGAGTGCTGTCCGGGAAGCGCCCATCCATCAATATTACCGGATACCACCGCATGGAACAGCCGTTCTTTGATCCCCGGATTTTCTTTATTTAACTGTTTGGTTAAATTTTTAACATATTCGCGTTTTGTGTGACCATCAGCCGGACACGGATTTTTGCACACCGGAAGCTGATACTTGTTTTTGAAACCGATCACATCCGCCTCGGAGACATACATGAGCGGGCGGATCACTGTGAGTTCCGTGCGGTCCAGAAAGGTCTTCGGAGGAAATGTGTAGAACCGGCCTTCATACATCAGTGACAACAGCATAGTTTCGATAATATCGTCCTTATGGTGCGCGTAGGCAATTTTATTGCATCCGGCGGTCTTTGCCTCAAGATTGAGGGCGCCTTTGCGCATTTTAGCGCACAGAGAGCACGGATTGGACTCATGACGGGTCTCAAAAACGATTTTACCGATTTCGGTAGGGATTATCGTGAGCGGCACCTGAAAGCCGTCGCAAAAGGCCTTTATGCCGCTGAAATCCTGAATTCCGAAACCGAGATCGACCGTGAATGCGTGAAGTGTAAAATGTTTCGGATAAAAACGCTGCAGCTCATGGAGTGCATAAAGAAGAGCCAGGCTGTCCTTACCGCCGGAGACACCGACAGCAATATAGTCTTGATCATCGATGAGATCGTAGTCATCAACGGCCTGACGGACCAGACTTAAAAGACGTTGTAATTTCATAAAAAACCTCATTTCATGGAATATATTGGAAATATGGGTGCTTTTGCGCGGAACTATTCGATAAACTGTTCTTTCACGAATAGTTGGGAATCTATGAATAGAGTACTCTCTTTTTGCGTTTTTGTCAATTGTTGTCAATGTAGGTACTTTTGTCACAATGATGTAGGTAAATTGTCACAAAGTGCTCCTTTTCGACCATTTTGACCTGCTTTTGATGAAAATACTGTGTGCCATTCTGTCACAAAGTCGGCAAATATAGGTAAACTTATCACAAAGTCGACACTTAATATAGGTGTATTTGTCACAAAGTCGTTATTTTGAAGGTCATTTATCACAAAGTCGACACTTTTGTGTGTCCTAAATATCACAAAGTCGTTATTTTCGTATAGGTGAAGTTATCACAAAGTCGTTAAATATGGGTGAAAATATCACAAAGTCGGCACTTTTGTGCGTTCCAAATATCACAAAGTCGTTAAATATGGGTGAAATTGTCACAAAGTCGGCTTCATTCTGAAGCCGACATTTTTCCACTTTCGTCATATCTGTATACATGAAGAATCCCTGAAGAATCCTCTACCATAAGATACCACAGATTATGAAGCCTGTCCAATAGATTCCATATGCGATCCTTCTTGCATCGCCATGAAAGATTCTCTTGCTGCAGCCAACTCTCTTCCATCGCCATTTTCTTTAATTCATTCCAATGATATCGAATATGATCATCGATGCACACTAATTCCCAGTCACTTTCGTTTAAATGTTCCCACGGCAGCGAATCCTGTCTCTGTTCAAGGAAAAGATCCACATAAGCCGGTGTAATTCTGAGCTTATCATATAACCCTGTACATGGACGGGAAATCAGCCTTAGACTTGATTGAAAACTGCCCTCCCTCCTGATGACAGCCATTTGGTATCGTTCCAGAAGTTCTTTGATCATTTCCGACTCATCGATGTTATAAGTCCCTGCCGAGCCTGGACAACTTTATTATTCTCAGCAGATTATTACATACCAATATTGAAGATATCCTCGTCATTGACGGGGATATTCCTCGTTTATGGGCTTCTTTAAACCACAGGTTCAATGACATCTTCCATCTCCTGCCTTATAATCATGTCATAAGGAATTGATACGAAGGAGGCGAACATATCATGAAAATGACTTCGGCTTATGCCAATAAACTGCTCAAGAACCTGGCGGACGAAAAGTCCTACTGGACAGGCAAAGAAATATCATCCAGAACTTATATTGCTGCCATCAACGAGGAACCGGTCATCCCGGAGTATGACTACTCCGCCATGTCAGAGACATTAAATGAAATCGACCGCAAGACCATCATCATCAAGCACGCCCTGAACCTGGCCAATGCCACCGCAAAAATCCCGATCGGCGATACGGAAATGAGCGTTGACAGTATCCTGGTAAGAATGGCACAGCTTAATTCCCGCAGGACAACCCTGGACATCATGCGGAAATGCCTGCCTAAAATGAGGGAAAAAGAATACTCTTTCAACTCCAGGAATGCCGTTCCTGAATACCGCTATACCAATTACGATCTGGATCTGGTAAAACGGGATTATGAACGCATCTCCAAGGAGATCATGGAAATGCAGATTGCGCTTGACCGGTACAATCAGACATTTCTGTTCGAAGTGGATATTTAGATTTATTCCGTACAGGGGACTTTTTAAATGCAAATACGATGGTTAAACGTTCAATGGCATGGATTATTTTGTTATTTTTTATCCGTTGTATCTTAAGGTTCATGGTACGCTAATCAGATAAATAGAAATGGGAATCATCCTCCTGTAGAAAACCCGTGAGAGATCACATCGGTGCCGGGGTACGGTTTCAGGTACCACAGGGTGCGGGATGTAAGTTCCGCATCCTTTTCCTTGCAGACAATCACAAAAAGGAGCATACATGAAAAATTTTCTGAGACTTGGCGGTCTCTCCATTCTGTCCGTCCAGTATATGTACATTGATCATAAAAACTACCTTGCGGATTTCCTGCTCGCGCAAAACCATGTTTCTGTGCACTTCGGAGACGAATTTTCTCGGGAAGATTCCCCGTACCGCATCATTCTTTGCAAAGTCAGAAGGAAGGATACGGCAAAATTTGAGAAATCCATGGAATCGCTCTACAACAAGATGCTGCTTTTCGGACACAACGACTACATGGATTTCTGCCATGACATCATGGAGATCCTTGAGCAGAATCGAGGTGCCGCATGAAGAAATCATTTGTCCCGATCAACAAGCAGAGTAAAAAGGCAAGAAAAGCATATCATTCCGCACAGCGTTCCACCTGGGGCGTCCTGAATCCGGCAACGCGGACCATGCCAAACGGCAGGGCATATAACCGGAAGAAGCAGAAAGCCAACGACAGAAGCGGCAGGGAACCATCCTTCGACTCCCTGTCGCTTCCTTTTTGTCTGGCTCTGCTGATCAATCCCACAGATTCCAGAAATACTTTGTCATAAGCTCCATGCCCCGCCTCAGGCACTGGTCCCGGTACTTACGCAGTTCTCCCTCAGACACCAGCCACTTTTCAGAAATCTCCGCATATTCTGGCACATCGCTCATTGTATACAAACGGAGAGTATGCTCCCGCTTTTCCCGTGCAAGATCCTCTTCCGTTTTCAATTTTTCTCCGAACATGCCGTATTTTGCTATAAATTCTTCCTGTGCCAACTCATGTTCTTCCTCGTACCGATTCTTCTTTCTGCACGTACCCTCATTTGCTTCCCGGAACAGAAATTCCATTCTTCTCAGAATACGGTCCCATTTTCGGATGTTTTCTTCTTCCAGCCCCTCAAAAGAGCCAGGGTAACCGTGGCTGTTAATGCGAAGATCATGAATTATGTTCGGAACAACCGTAAGGAACCATTGATCAATCGACCAGGTATCGCGATAGCAATATCCGTACCGCAGTCGCTGGTAAATGCAGATCAGGTCCTCCTTGTACATGGACAATCTCTTCAGGATCGGTTCATGTTTCATATGCGGCAGAAACACAGAATATGTTTCTTTCCGAATCTTCTTTGTTTTGCATGGATGAGTCCGTTCCGCAATTCTTCTGACATTCATCATTCCATGCACCTCCTTTTCTGCAATACTTCTGATACGATCATTATCGCACATTGCAGAAAAATCCGCATTGAACTTTTGGTTTAACGCAGAACTTATAAGTTCCCTTTGTCTTTTAAAATTTTGCAGCACTCACCGGTTCCAGACTGAAAGTTGATCAGGATGCATGTCACGACATTACGGCATCGCTGATCAGCCAGCACGCCATTGATATTACGTCCAACGAAAAAATGATGCACACGGTTATCACTGCAGCTGATCACATCACCATCAGTACCGACTCCAGTGAGGTGGAACTTTCCCTCATCTTTGGATTCCCGGATGACGAAGAATAAGGAAACAGGGATGTACGGGTCGTTTCCGGCTCGACATCCCTGTTCTTATTCTTTTCCTGGTTTTTTGATTTCCTTAATATCTATCTTCCGGATTTTCTGATTCTTCTGCTGTCTTTGTTTCACTCGCCTGATCAGTTTTAAAGATCATCATTCTTTTGACTGCTTTTTCCTTCTCATAATGATCAAAGCAATCATGCCGATCAAGGATCCTTCCATTAGTATCAGATTCATCCATGTCATAGATTCATCCCCTGTTTTCGGTGTAGAATCGATAGATGATTCATCCGAAGTAGAATTTTCCTGGAGTGTCTCGGTAACTGTGTCCGTCTGCGTCTGCGTTTCTTCCTGACTGGATGTTTCCGTTGTTTCTGTGGTCGTACTCGTCTCGTTTGTTGTTACTGTCCGGGATTTTCTGCTGTTCGTCGAGGAACCTGAATCATCAGAATCATCCGAAGAATCCGAGTGGCTCGAATTACTCGGAGTCTGCTTGTTCGCATTGCTTGGAGAAGCAGGTTTTGTCGGATCTATCGTCCCTGGTTTATCCGTTGTTCCAGGCTTATCCGTCGTCCCTGGGGTGTCTGTTGTTCCGGATTCTTTTTCATATAACAGAGCAAACGGAGAAAATGAATCAACGGTAAATTTGACAAATTTCTTTCCATCAATGACCGCTGTTTCACATTCTTCCTCTTCCGGAATACGGGTTGTCAGTAAATCATTGATATCCGCATTGCTTTCCCGGTCAAGACCTTTAAAGTGAACAATATGGAACTCTGAATCTTCTTTTGCATCTGCAGGGACCGGCCAGTAAATGTTCATTTTCTGGCCATCGGCCATTGTTACATAGGCATTGCCATTATGTGTATCAACCAGATCAAGATATCTGAACTGATAAGCATATTTTCCTTCCGCATTCTTGTTCTGATCCAGATAAGCAGTCAGGAGCGCATCATCAAGGCTGTGATCAACCAGCATTTTTACTCCTGACAGGTCTGCATTGACACCACTCTGATTGATAAAGTACTGCGTATCATTCTGCGCCGCTTCTACCAGCAAAACGTCTTTATTTTCCGGATCAACGCCTAGCTTAGTATAGGAAATCTCCCGATATGTCTGATCTTTATTTCCACGTACTCTTAAGCTTCCACTGTTTAAAATAACCGGATATGTTTGTATGCTTCCGTTAATCTGGATTGTGACGTTATAAAGCTTCGAATCCAGCTCTCCGAAATAGAAATCGACTTTATAATCACGGAACTGATCCGTTTCACTGACAGGGAATTTGGAATCTACGATAACGTTACCAGCTTTATCCGTAAACTGCATGCGAAGCGGTATCTGCTGATCCGTCCCGTCTATTTTACTTGGCATCAGTTTATAAATATAAACGTGCTGTCCATCAACACTTGTCTTGCTGCTATCCTCTTTTCCATATAATTGCAAAGCCCAGTTCCGTGTTGTACTTCCAGAATCACCCTTATAAGTAAGGGCAATTTTATCACTAAGATCCTCTGGCTTTTCTTCCGTACTCCCAAGCTGTTCATTTAATTCATCCGGAAGAGTCAGATAAAATCCGATTTCCGGCAGATCGTTCGTAGCAAATTGACCATCAGAGCCAATTACACCCTCATAGCCATTACCGCCGACGTAAATGGTGATGTCCATCGGGGTAATCTCCACAGCATGCTTTCCGTACAGAACCAGGCTCTTATCATGGGGTGTCCCAGTCGGGACCTGCTTTAAGTAGTCTGTATTGGTAACGATTCTCTTATGATTCTGCTTAAAGTGGGACACATATGGCTCAGCATCAGCAACTGCATAATCCGTTCCATCATATGTAATATTTCCTGGAACTACAACGGCTCTTCCATCCAGCGATTCATCCAGTGTGGATGAAAGTTCATAGTCATGCATATCTTCCGATGCACCGACTAATGTTACAAAACGATTTGTTAAAATTCTGTTTCCAAATCCCTCGCATTTAATCCGGATATCTCCGTTGACGTCCGCACTTACGCCATTCAGGTACAGATCACCATCTTGATCAATTGCATTGCCATAATAAACACGTTCTGTCGGATCATCCTGCGTCGGATAGCCATCCTTAGCTTTGTTGTTCACAATTGTGCCGCCAAGTACATATGCTTCAGCTTTTTTCTTTCCAGTTATATCGGAATTGATTGAAATAGCACCACCCCAACCAGCTTCATTCTTCTCAATTGCACCGTCTGTCAGATAGAGCTTGTCACCGCGTCCTGATAAATAGATACCGCCGCCTTTGCTTCCAATATTTGTAGCTTTATTCTCAGAAATAGTACCGCCTGTTATTTCCAGATTATTGGTATAGTTTTCTGCATTATTGCTTTCTAAATAAATGGCACCACCACGACTTCTTGCTTTATTCTCTGTTATAGCAGCATCATCTGAAATCTGAATTTCTGCATTTCCCTGAAAATAAGCATCTGCAACATAAGCAGAAACAGCACCACCGCTGATAGCATAATTGTCTGATATGGAACCACCAGACATTTCAAAAACATTTGGAACGTTCGATGCTTTTGGCGCCCCAAGAATCGATATGGCACCTCCAAACGCACTGGCTTCGGCAGTAGCTGCATTATTCTTAATTTCTCCACCATTCATGATAAGCTTCGCCGGTTTATCGTAGGTTATGTCATAATCAGCTTTACATGCTCGAATCATAATGGCGCCGCCATGTGCACTTGCAGATCTGTCTACTCCGTTAATATTGTAAATATCTCCAACGGCTTTATTATTGCTTACTTCACCTCCGTTTATTACCATTTCACCGCTTACATATACTGCACCGCCCCATTCTGCGGAACAATTTGTAATTTTAGATCCATCCTCCATTGTCAGCGTTGCTTTGCCATCTACGACAATGCCGCCACCCCAGTCGTTGGATCCTGTAGTTCCATCTTGGTTGATTGCCCGGCCGTTTGTTACGGTCACTCCATCAGCAAGAGTCAGGCTGGCACCGGAGCAAACTCTCAGACACCGCATATCCTGATCCGCAGCATCTATCGTCAGATTTTCAAATACCATTTTCGTCTGGTCTGAGCCACCCGTTTCATCACCTATCTTGATCATATAATTGTCTTGCTTCGGCTTCGGTTTAATGGCACTTGAATATGTAATCGTATGTTTTTCATCACCAGAAATACTTTCCAGTGTCACAGACTTATCGCCAGTCAATATCGCCGGGCACTGCAATACAATATCAGAAAGCAAATAAATGGTACCTCCATTTTCAGCCAATTCATAAGCTTTCTCCAAAGTTTGAACCGCAGTGTCCGCGCTCGTACCAGCCTGAGAATCGTTTCCTCCTGCATCAAGATAAATTGCATCGGATACCTGAGCACCTCTTGCAAGCATCAACGGATCAATCTTTGTGTTCGAAGGTTGCATCGTTTCCTGTTTGGTTCCATTACTTCCGCTTGCCTTAGTTTCTGTGGCATTTCCAGGCGTTGCGATTCTTAAATCTCCAGTTTCGGGATTTTTTGCTTCTGCGCTGTCTTCATCTGTTGCTGCTACATTCCTCCGTTCTGTATGATCCTCAGCTGCAACGGCATTTCCATACATTAAAGTACATGCCATGCTGATCGACATTGCAAAAGCCAGCCAACGTTTTTTCATAATCCTTTTTTCTTCTTTCTTTTTTCTGCTGTATTCAGTCCTGAATTTTCTCTCGTCAACTCAGGACAAGTTTCTTATGATTTTTTTAATTCCCTCCTCTTTTTCTTAAGATTTATCTGGTGCTAGTCTTATACTCCCCTAGGTATTTTTTGTTTATAAAAATGGCCCAATCTGGTCAAGATTTAATGAAGCCACTTACGATAAATCTTTTATCTGCAAATTAACAATGCATTCTCTTATCGAGCGGCCATGCCAGAGTAAATCCATATCATTTCCGTTTAACTTAAGAAGTATTCAATTTACATACATATTACATTATATCACTATAATACTGTAAAGCAATAGTTTTCCCTTCCCTTTTTCGTAAGCGGCGGATTATTCGCATAATTTCTCTGATCCATAACTTTAAATCCGGATAAAGAAGGAACAATGAATGGATACGTCACCTCTCATTATGAGTCCCTGCCTCATGAGCCGACAGAGTGGTAACGACTTTGTATCATGTTCTACCCACATAAAATTCGACTTTGTGCCATGTCTATCTACATTGACATTATCTTCTGCGTGTGATTGATGAAAATGGAAGAGTCAAGACTGCAACTACTGATCAGATTGATACCGACTCCGAAGGTGGAAAGATTCGTGATGTGGCATACGATTCCAATTATCCATTAAAGTGCGTCGTCGATTTTTATGCACTGAACATCAAACAGTTGACATACGAGAATGCGGACTCCGCAGAAATGAATCATCATGGCATGCGCAAACACAACAGCTATCTTATCAATAATGCTTATGTCATCAGCAAGTTGTCCGGCCAGCCTAATAATTTTCATGAAGACAGCTGATATACAGAAAAAGAAAGAACACCATATAACGCTGTTGTTGATGTGATCCGCAACTGGCTGACCCGTACGGAAGCGATAACGGACTGATTTCTCTCAAGCAGGATTGGCGTGAAGAGACAGACCTCGGCACCAAGCAGTCCTTTAACTACCATTTTGGAGAGTATATTACCTATTATTAAATCGTAACTACAAAATTACAACATCCCCCCCAAAAAGAACAAGCGCCGGAAGACAGAAGTTGCCCCTGGTGCTTGTTTTTTATCATCCACTATAGAAAATCTGTGAGCAATCACATCGTTGTCAGGATATGTTTTCAGACACCATAGATTACATGATGTAAGTTCTTAGGTAATTATAAAAAGAACATACATGAATATGATGCTTTCCGGGCATGACATTTGTCCAAATCTGCAAGCAGAGTAAGCGAAAATCGTGAAGAAGTGACGACTTTGTGACAAGTCCACTTACATTTACCAGCTTTGTGATATTTGCAACGCAAAAACGCCGACTTTGTGATATTTGCAACGCAAAAAATGTAGGTGAAATTTGCCACAATGATGTAGGTAGTTTCCGGAAATCCAGCCTTTATAACATAGTCTGTTTCTGCAGGATCTATAACAAACACCCGCTTTCCGGCCGCCTGCAATCTTTATCAAGACCACATGCATACCGGAAAGCGGGTGCTGTATCATCTCATATTTTAGTCCAGAAGATTTCTGTAATACGGCCAGTTCGCGTTCATAACACCGATCGTTACATTGTTCGCGGAACCCGTCTCATGGACACACTGGATCTGTCCGTTTGAGGTGAATCCAAGGAACATGATCACGTGCGGCGTTGATCCGGTGATCACGACGATGTCACCAGGCTTCAGATCCCGACGTTTTACCTGACGGCCAAGCGTCTTTAAGCCCTCCGTGCCTTCATACGGCAGGTGTGTTCCCGTAACGGACCAGTATACCCAGTTGACCCATCCGGAGCAGTCGAGTCCCTTTAAGATACGTCCTTTGTGATCCGGGATCGTGACAGAACCGAAATTGTTGCCGGTGTAATTCTGGGCGCTGGCTTTTCCGCCCCAGTAATACGGGACTTTTCCGACAGACTGGAGTGCATACCGGATAATGTCCTTTCTCGTCTCCGACAGGTCTTTCGGAAGTTTGCTCATGTAGGTGTCGATCTCAGCAGTGGAAAGCGGCGCTCTCGTTCCCTCCACGACTACGTTTAATCCGTAAGTCGCTGTCCAGTCCTGACGGTTGATATGACTTACGAAAGAAGTCATTCTGCGGTTCCAGCCTTCCCAGCCGGTTCCGTCTGCGGTTACTGATGCAGTCTCTCCCACCGCATTTCCCGCATCATCGATGCTGTAAAGGTTTGCGCTCTCGCTGAGGGTCCGGATGATCGCCGTGATCTTAAGATCGACATGTCCCGGGCAGATCAGCGCATGGGAAGCGGCCGCATGGACGGTGTACTGCTCCGCTGTTTCAGCTTGTTCATCAGAAACAGGGATGAGCTCCGGATCGGTTTTCGGATCCTCACTTTCCTCGGATGCTGCTATCTCCGCAGGTGCTGCAGTTTCCGCGGCCGCATGGACGATATAATCGGAGCTTGCATCGGAATCTCCGTTGTCACTGACACGGATAACCTTTACCGTGGTCTCTTCCGCTGCCTCAGAAGAAGGTGCTGTTGTCTGCGGCGCTGTCTCCGCCTGTGTCGAAGGTGCCGCTGTCTGCGGTGTTGTCTCCGGAGCTTTTGTCGTCTCAGCCGCTGTAGTGGAATCTTCCACACGGACGATCGTCGTCTTCTTCTTCGTCTCCTGGATCACGCTCTCTGCTGTCTCAGCCAGGGAATCCAGGGCACTCGTGGTCGACTCCTTTGTCTCAGCTCCTTCTGTGTGGTTTGCAGCTGACGGCGGTACCGTTGTTGTCTCAGCTGCCGTTGTGGTGCCTTCCGACGCCCCCTGCGCGGAGGAGGCGGACGAAGAGCTGCCGCTGTAGCTCTCCCCGTTCACGGAAACCGTGTCTCCGGCCTGGTCGATGACCTCATCTCCCACATCTGTCCGGATCTCGGTATCGATATTCCGCCCGGATACGAATGTATCCTCTCCTTCCAGCTCAGAATCTCCCTCTTCCGCGGACGCGTTCGGATCCACACAGCCATCACAGTAGTAGACGTTTCCCAAAACTGCCTGGTAGGAATGTGATTTTGTCCAGAGATCATTGACGTAGGCACGGATCGAATCAAGGTCCGTGATCCCGTTGTAATAAGCATATACACTCGCCATGGAAAGAATGTCCTGGGCATTGGAGACCGCGGATGTGACCTCTCCGTCTCCGTTGTAGAACGTGATCTTTACATTCTTAAAATGTTCCACATACCAGGTGGACGGATCATTTTTATTCTGGGTCTTTGATGTCGGATTGTACTGTCCGAGAACGGAGGATGCCTTGCGTCCAAAGGCAGGCGCCAGCTTTACCGGTGCCGTATTTGCCATATCGTAGATCGCAGCAAACCATTTGGAATCCTTCTGGATCAGCTCCTTCATCAGGATCTCCGCATAGCTTGTCTCCGATCCCTCTGCGTACATATTTGCGAGATTTAATTTATACGGGGCCGGAGCATCCGGGTCGATCTCCGCTGTGGTCTCCTCAGTCTCTCTCTCCGTCGGATCCTCGAGGATATCAAAGGTCTCCGGTTCTGTGATCCTCTCTGTACTGATCTCAGCCGGGGCGGCCACCGGAATATATGGCACCATCGCGGAAAACGCGATACAGGTGCACAAAGCCATCGCCAGAAGCGGTCTTGCATTCTGTCTGCGCGTCACCCAGCGCATACAGTCCGCCGCGATCTTTTCGACCTGTTCACGGATCTTTTCTTTATCGAAAGGTAATTTATGAAAATCTAAATGGTCTTTGAACTTCATTTTCGAGCGTACATCTCCTGCATTATGTAAATATAACGGTGTAAGTATAACATATAGAGGAAGGAAAATTGTTTAATTTTTTTTTAATTTTTCTCATCCCGCCGATACACCAAAACCAGTCACCAATTGACTTTCCTGACATTTAATACTATAATCCTATCAAATTGGCTCTGCCTGGAAACAATGAAAACAGATTCTTTCATCAGGAAATGGAGATGATATATATGTGTGGAATTATCGGATACTGCGGTCCTTTAGATGCGCAGACAGTATTGCTAGACGGCCTTACCCAGCTCGAATACCGTGGTTATGACAGCGCCGGGATCGCCCTGTTTGATGAGAACTCAAAGATCCATTTTATCAAAAAAGTCGGAAAAGTTGCCGCTCTCCGCAAGGTGTGCAAGGAAAATCCGGTCGTGTCCCACTGCGGGATCGGTCATACCCGCTGGGCAACGCACGGCGGCGTCACCAGTGAAAACGCCCATCCGCATGTTGCAGGGAAGGTGACGATGATCCATAACGGCATCATAGAAAACTATCACGCCCTGACGGAAAAATACCGCCTGGAAGGAAAACTTCACTCCCAGACGGACACGGAAGTTGCCGCAGCAACCTTAAACGAGATCTACAACGGTGACCCGATCCCGTCGATCCGGAAATTTTTAAACCAGCTGGAAGGCTCCTACGCCTTCTGTATCATGTTTGAAGACCGTCCCGGCGAGATCTATGCGGTGAGAAACGTAAGTCCGCTCGTAGCGGCTTACACGGCTTCAGGCGCCATGATCGCCTCCGACCTGACCGCACTTCTCCCGTACTCAAAGAAATACTTCGTTGTTCCGGAAGGAAAGCTCGTACAGCTCACCGCCTACCACGCTGATCTCTACGAGCTTGACGGCACAAAGACTGAGCCTGAGATCCTGGAGGCATCCTGGAACACGGACGCTGCCATGAAAAACGGGTTCCCTCACTTTATGATGAAGGAGATCCACGAGCAGCCGGAAGTGTTAAAGAAAACGATCCTGCCGCGTCTCACAAAAGGTCTCCCGGATCTCACCGACGAGAAGATCCCGGATGAGCTCTTAAAACGGATCACAAATATCCGCGTCATCGCCTGCGGAACTGCCATGCACGCCGGGATGGTCGCAAGAGCCCTGATCGAGCCACGTCTCAGGATCCCGGTCACAGTGTCCATCGCCTCCGAGTTCCGCTATGAGGAGCCGCTGATCGATGACTCCACGCTCACGATCGTGATCTCCCAGTCCGGCGAGACGATCGATACCCTGGCGGCGCTGCGCCTCGCGAGAGAATGCGGCTCCACCGTGATCTCGGTTGTAAATGTAAAAGGTTCCACGATCGCCCGCGAAAGCGACTATGTGATCTACACGCATGGAGGCCCTGAGATCGCCGTGGCGAGCACGAAAGCCTACACGGTACAGATTGCCGCCCTCTATCTTCTTTTCTGCCGTATGGCGCTTATACGCGGCGTATACACGGAAGAACATGCAGAGCAGTTCATGAGTGACCTCTTAAACTGTGCCACCTCCATGGAGACCATGATCCGGGAGGAAAATACGATCAATGAGATCGTCACCCATATCGTAAACTACCCGGATGTCTTCTTTATCGGCCGCGGAATGGACTACGCATTCTCCCTGGAGGGCGCGTTAAAGCTGAAAGAGATCTCCTACATTCATGCGGAGGCTTACGCAGCCGGTGAGTTGAAGCACGGAACCATCGCTCTGATCACAGACCATGTTCCGGTCATCGCGATCGCGACCCAGAAGCATATTTTCGCAAAGACGATCTCGAATATCCGCGAGGTGAAAGCGCGAGGTGCTTATGTGATCCTCCTCGTCACGGAAGATACCGCTGTCGACGAGGGCATTGCAGACGTGATCATCCGCATTCCAAGGGAAGATGACAAATTCACCGTGTTCCCAATCGCCGTTGTCCTTCAGCTCATCGCCTACTACGCTTCCGTCCAGAAAGGTCTTGATGTGGACCAGCCGAGAAACCTGGCAAAATCCGTGACGGTGGAATAAATAAAACAAGTTTATACAAAAAACCACCGGTTCAGGCAGATACATCCTCGCCCGGACCGGTGGTTTTTTACGCTTTATTCTTCTTTTTTATCCATTCTGATCCTTCTGTACGTTCGCCGGATGGCTTCCGTCAGAACCACTATTTCTTATAAGCGCCCTTGATCTTCGCAAATTCCTGGATCATCTTCACAACTCCGTCATATCCGATCTTGCTGCTGTTCATGCAGAGATCATAGCTCTTGGAATCGCCCCAGCGCTTGCTGGAATAATAGTTATAGTAACTGGAACGCTTTTTATCGGTCTTGATCATGAGATCCTTCGCCTGAGATTCCGTGATCTTATGGCGCTCCATCAAAGTCTTGATCTTCACATCCTCATCGGCGGTGATAAATACCGATATCACATTCGGGTAATCCGCCAGCGCGTAGTCAGCGCAGCGTCCGATAATTACGCAGGATTCTTTATCCGCAAGATTTTTGATCGTATCAAACTGCGCAAGGAAGATCTTATGGTTGATCGGCATATCCATATATGCAGAGTTCGTATATCCAAGGGAATACGTATCCATTACCAGAGAATATAAGAAACTGCTCGTCGGTTTCTCGTCATGGGTCTCAAACAGCTCTTTGCAGAGACCGCTCTCTTTTGCAGCCAGATTCAGGAGCTCTTTGTCATAACATTTTATACCGAGTTTTTCTGCTAACGCCTGCCCGATATGTCTTCCTCCGCTTCCGCATTCTCTTCCGATCGTAATAATAAGGTTATCACTCATATGCCACAGCTCCTTTCTGTCATCAAGCTTTCCGATAGCTATATTATACAAAAATTATAGGCGATATGCAAGAGTTATTCCATAAATTTTCTGAATTTTTGTATCAGTATATGCATAAAGCAGAATAAAAAAAGCCGGGAAAAATTATCCCGGCAATTTTCTTAAAAGCTC
Organism: Clostridium sp. MCC344; assembly: GCF_018785365.1. Classification (NCBI taxonomy): domain Bacteria; kingdom Bacillati; phylum Bacillota; class Clostridia; order Eubacteriales; family Clostridiaceae; genus Clostridium; species Clostridium sp. MCC344. The sequence goes on from NZ_WQPQ01000011.1 coordinate 17,198, forward strand.
CTCAAAATACTCCGGCAGCGGCGCCGAAAACTCCATATATTCCCCAATCCGCGGATGAACGAACCCTAAAATCCCTGCGTGCAGTGTCTGCCCCTGGAGCTTATACGGACATTTTGCCGGACCATAGACGGCATCCCCCAAGAGCGGATGTCCAATGCTCGCCATGTGGACACGGATCTGGTGCGTTCTCCCCGTTTCCAGGCGGCACTCGATATGGGTGAAATCCTTGAATCTCGCGATCACCCGGTAATGGGTCACCGCGGATTTTCCGTTATTGTAATTGATCGCCATCTTCTTCCGGTCTTTCGGACTTCTTCCGATCGGCGCGTCGATCACGCCCTCATCGTCCTTTAAAACGCCGTGAACGATCGCCTGGTAGCGGCGGGTGATCGAATGTTCTTTCAGCTGTGCTGCGATGGAATTGTGGGCGAGATCATTCTTGCAGGCGATGATGACGCCGGTCGTGTCCATATCGATCCGGTGGACGATCCCCGGGCGCAGAACCCCGTTGATCCCTGAGAGATCTTCCTTACAATGGTACATCAGCGCATTCACCAGAGTCCCTGTGTAATGTCCTGCTGCCGGATGGACCACCATGCCCTTCGGCTTGTTCACCAGGATCACATCGTGATCCTCATATAAGATATCGAGCGGGATATCCTCCGGAACGATCTCTGGCTCCACAGCCTCCGGCACCTCGAAGGAGATCGTATCCCCCTCTGCCGCCTTGTAGCTCGCCTTCACCGGGCGCCCGTTTACCATGACTTCCCCGGATTTTAACAGCTTCTGCAAAAACGAGCGCGACAGATCTTCATACTGTTCCGCAAGGAACTTGTCGATCCGGTCTCCAGCCGTCTCCTCGGTCACAAAACATTCTTCTCTCACTGCTCATTCTCCTTTTTTGATGAGAGGAAGGAAAGCTCATCCTCCTTGTAGAAAAAGCCGATCAGCAGGATCAGAAGTCCGGCCGCGCAGACCACGTAGCAGTCCGCCACGTTAAAAATCGGGAAGTCGATGAGGCTAAAATAGAAGAAATCCACCACGAACCCCCGTACCGCACGGTCGATCAGGTTTCCGACAGCTCCGGAAAGGAGAAGGATCATGGCGATATAAAGAGGCAGGTACCGGCTTCCGGACGGAAGTTTTGCCACAAAGACAAGGACCGCGATCACAACGGCCGCAGCCACCAGGAAGAAAAACCACTGTTTTCCCTGGAGGATCCCGAAAGCCGCTCCCCGGTTTTCCGAGTATAAAAGCTCAAAGACTCCCTTGATCAGCACCAGCGGTCCGTTGACGCGCAGCGTGCTGTAAGCCATACTCTTCGCCCACTGGTCCAGGGCGATGAGCAGGGCAGAACAAACGGCAAGAATGCCGTAGCGTTTTCCGATCGTATTCATAAAACACTCCTATCTGAAAATGGCTGCAAGGGCGCGCTCCATCTCCTCTTTTGTGACGGTCCGGTCGATGTAGGCATGTCCCACACGGTCCAGAAGGATGAACTTGATCACGCCGGCCTCCATCTTTTTATCATTTTTCGTCGCCGCGATCACTTCCTCCGGATCGAGACCGGAAACAGATGTCGGTATGGAGAAATACTCCATCAGTGCCCGGTATGCATTGATCTCATCCTGGTTCACAAGACCGCGCTCCTTACAGATATTCATGGCTGCAAGGGCACCGACCGCAACACAGTGACCGTGGAGCATCGTAAAATTCTTTAATTTCTCGATGGCATGCCCCAGCGTATGACCAAAGTTTAAGGTCGCACGCTCATTCTGCTCGGTCGGATCGATCTCAACGACCTCACGTTTGATAAAATCGCTTCCCTGGATCAGAAGTTTTAATGTATCCGCATCCTTTGCGAGGATTTTTTCTTTGTTGGCCGCGATCCAGTCAAAGTATTCCCGGTCACGGATCAGACCGTGTTTGATGACCTCTCCCATGCCGCCGGAAAACTGGTTGTCCGGAAGTGTGCGAAGAACGGACACGTTCGTGTATACAAGTTTCGGCATATGGAAAGCGCCGACCATATTTTTGTAGGAATCAAAATCAACCCCCGTCTTTCCGCCGATCCCGGAGTCCACCTGGGATAACAGGGTTGTCGGGATCTGGACAAAATCAACGCCGCGGAGATAGGTAGCTGCGACAAAGCCGCAGAGATCGCCCGTAACGCCGCCGCCCAGTGCGACGAGAAGATCTTTCCGGTCATAGTGGTTTAAGATCAGATGTTCGTAAGCTCCCTGGACCGTCTTTAAATTCTTGTTCTCTTCCCCTGCCGGGAACACATAGGAAGTGACCTCGCGGCAGCAGCCGAAGAGGATCCTTGTCACCTCATCGAGATAGATGTCAGCGACATTGGAATCCGCGATGATGCAGATCTTCTTCTTTTCGGTGCCGAGAACGGAGATCTCCTTTGCAAGTGAATCAAACGAGTCCTCCAGGACAATATCATAAATAGTCTTCCCGTCCATGTGGACCGGGATCCGGTTTACATGTTCTTTGATCATAAGGATAACCTCCTATTTGTAGCGGTACACCACGACGGATGTACGCCCCTTTTTCGTAAGATTTCCCGGCTCTCCGAACCGGAATTTTCCGACCCCGCGGATTGACAGGATCTCTCCGCCCCGCAGGTTTAACGATACATTTGTGCAGACAGCTCCGTTTACGGAAACCTTCTCACCTTCAATATAGACTGCTGCCTTTGTCCTGGAAAGTCTCGCGCACAGTGCGACGACCGAGTCCAGGCGGACCGAGCTCACCGTTCCGGAAACCTCCTCCGTCTCCGGTTCCGGGAGATCCGAAAAATCCGACGTGATCTCTGTGATAACAGAAGTGTGCCGGATCATCGTGAGGTTCTCCGCAAGGTATCTGCTCATCTTTTCCATGACAAAAACCCAGGCATTCCCCTCCTGCAGAACAATATCTCCGATCATGGACCGCTCGATGCCGAGATTCATGATCGCACCGAGATAATCTCTGTGTGTCAGCTCCTCCGCAAAACGCCGGTTCGCGGGCGCGATCTTTAAACACACAAACGGCGGAGCGTAGAGTTCCTCCTCGTAGGACGCCAGAAAACATAAAACCTTCCGTTCAGACATCGGAAAGCCGCCGGAAAGTACGAACTTCACCGGCGGCAACGTAGCCGACATATTCTGGAAGACAGTCTGTTCTGCAAGTGTCAGAAAATCTGTGTGAAGCGGGATATCGCGGGAGTAGGCATTCTGCGCCAGTTCCTGGATCCGCTTTTTAAAAAGCTGTTCTTCCTTTTCCATATCGATCCTTTTTACAGATGAATGTTGAGTCCGGATACGTCTAAGTTTCCTCCGGAAAGAAGATCCTGGAAGTCACCGGACAGTTCAACGGACTGCGGGGTCGCAATAAAAATGTAATTGGAAATCTTCTGGAGATTTCCGTTCATGGAATAGGTGGATCCGGATGTGAAATCGATGATCCGCTGTGCGGTCTCGGTGTGAATCCCCTCCATGTTAAGGACTACTGCCTTTCCGGCAAGCAGATAATCGCAGATCTCCTTTGCGTCATCCAGGGATGTCGGTTTGATCAGAGAAACCTCCATCCCGTTTCCGCGGCGCATCGGAACGACTTTATTGTTGTTTGTGGCGCGAGGTAAGAATCTCGGTTTCTCCTCCTCATAATCATCCAGATCATCGGCTGCCTGTTTCTTAAAAAGGCTCTTTCGTGCCGGTTTTTCATCCTCATAATCGTCATCTAAGAAGTAATCGTCATCTTCATCGTCGTTCAGACGCATCGTATCCATAATCTTGCCTAAAAAGCTCATATCTAGTTCTCTCCAATCTATCTGGAACCAAAGATTCCGGTCCCTACTCTAATCATGGTTGCACCTTCCTCAACAGCCACCTCGAAGTCGCCGGTCATACCCATGGAAAGCGCAGTCATAGTACCATTATCAATGTTTTTACTTTTGATGTCAACATATAATTGATATAATTCTTTAAAATATTTTCGATTTTCTTCCGCGTCTTCGACGTTTGGAGCGATCGTCATCATCCCCTTTACGCAGACATGCGGGAATGCCTGGATCTCTTTCAGGTTCGGGATCACATCCTCTAAGAACATGCCGAATTTGCTCTCCTCCCTCGCTACGTTGACCTCGAGGAGCACGTTTGCGATCATATCACGCTTCGCCGCTTCCTTCTCGATCTTCTCTGCGAGATGGACGCTGTCACAGGAGTGGATCAGGACCGCCTTATCGATGACCTGTCCGACCTTGTTTGTCTGGAGATGTCCGATCATATGGAATCTCGCATCCTCCGGGATCTGCGGACGTTTTTCCGTGATCTCCTGCACCTTGTTTTCACCGAAATCACGCTCCCCGGCCTCATAAGCTTCCATCAGCATGGAAACCGGCTTCGTCTTGCTGACGGAGATCAGGGTAACTTCCTTCGGGTCTCTTCCCGCACGAAGGCAGGCCGCATTCACGCGTTCTCTCACATTTTTTATATTCTCTGCAATTGACATGATAAAACCTCCTACTGATAGATGATCATTCCGTTTCCGGTCACGGCATTCGCGTCAAGGACAATGTGGTCGTAGACGGACAGACCGTAGTCCGTTCCCTTTTTGATCGTGTAATATTCATCATTCGAAGAAAGAATCTCAATTCTCCGGAATACCGTATAACCGCGGTTGATATTGTAGACACCCTGTACAGACTGGGTCATTCCGATCTGATAGCGCTCCCCGGAATCATCCTTCGTGAGGAAGTCCCCGGCTTTCAGCTCGCTGTTTTCCCCGGCGTCCACGTAATAATATTCGTCATCCGCATAGTAGATCGTACACGGAGTGACAACTCCCACCGTCTTTCCGTCCGCATATGTCTCTTTCCGGAAACCGCTCTGAGAGACTATCGAGGTGTCGGAAGAGTCTTTCTTCCCGCTCACATAGTAGTCTTTCGGGATCACATAGAACGTCACATCGGTCACGGAACTTCTCGGGATCTTGAGTCCGCGCACTTCATCCGTCACGATCTCAAAGTCCACATAGCGGTCCGATACAAACTGCTCCATATATTTGGAAAAATCGAGTTTTCCGTATGTTTTTCCGTCTCCCCCAGTCACGGTGGAGAATGCCCCCGAAGTCTCCAGGTCACGCCCTGTAAACTTTACTGTCAGGGATGTCTTCCCATTATAAGTGGTAAGATCTTCATCGGAAAGTGGAAATACGATCGACCAGTCCTCGGAGGTAATGATCTTATAAGCCGGAGCCCCCGTCTCCACGAGCTGCCCGGAACGGATCCCGGATTTTTTATAGCTGCTCTTGTCAAACATCTCAGCAGTCACCTGGTTTGGTGTCAGAGTCTCCATCGAATCAATGGAGTACGAAACAACACCGGCCACATCGGACCGCACCTGGGTAAAATTCCCGCCGAGTTCTGAGATCGCGCTGTCCAGATTTTTCAGTGTATCCACGCTGACATACTCCAGGACTTCTGAATCCAGAGTATTCTTTGTATCATAGATTTCGCGGAAATCCTCGTTGGTGAATGTCTGGCTGAAGCTCGACAGCTGTTTTTTTAAAGAAGCAAGATTCTCCTTTGAGAGCGCGACCGATCCGTCTGTTTTCTCCGCGAGCAGAGCCGAAAGTGTTCCGGTCTCATCGATCGAGTAGACTCTTGTGCCAACGGCTGCTCTCTTTCCCTCACGCATATAGAAGTTGATGTTTCCGGCACGGTCCGTATATTTCGGCTCCTCCGTCCGGAGAATGATCCCGGTGTGCCTCGTATCATTTACGATACTTCCTTCCACAACTTCATAAAACTCCACCTTGTCCCTGCGAAGGTAGGTATAGAGATAAAACGCCATATATAAGAAAATGAGGGCAAAAATGATCATGCCCACATTGATATTCAGGGGCCGGCGATAACGAACGACTTTCCTGTTCTTTTTCTTCGCCAATTGATAAAACCTCCCAACGGTCATATTCCGCTTTATGATACCATCATTCAGAAAAAAGTTCAAGCGGACAGACAAAAAAGCAGAAAAAAGCCGGTCCACGGAAAATTCCGAAGACCGGCCTGCAATTTATCTCTGGATCGAGATTATTTCTCTTCTTCTTTCTTTACTTCAACCGGACGGTTGATGCGTGCTGTGATCTCAGCCTTGATATTTGCGATAAATACATTCAGATCCTCTGCACCCTCATCGCCTTTGAAGCGGCTTCTTACGGATACGGTTCCGTCTGCCTGCTCTTTCTGTCCGACAACTAACATGTACGGGATCTTCTGACCCTGTGCCTCACGGATCTTGTATCCGATCTTCTCGGAACGGAGATCGATCTCGGAGCGGATATCCGCTGCGTCAAGAGCTGCCTTGACGGATTTTGCGTACTCCTCGTATTTCTCGGAGATCGGAAGAACCTTGACCTGAACAGGTGCAAGCCATGTCGGGAATGCGCCTGCAAAGTGCTCGATCAGGATACCGATGAAACGCTCGATGGAACCGAAGCATACACGGTGGATCATGATCGGTCTGTGCTTCTCACCGTCAGCTCCGATGTACTCAAGTTCGAAACGCTGCGGAAGCTGGAAGTCAAGCTGGATCGTACCGCACTGCCATGTTCTGCCGATCGCGTCTACCAGATGGAAGTCGATCTTCGGGCCATAGAATGCGCCGTCGCCTTCGTTGATCACATAGTCGAGTCCAAGGTCATCAAGCGCACCCTGTAAGGAGCTTGTTGCAAGCTCCCAGTCCTCGTCGCTTCCCATGGAGTCTTCCGGTCTTGTGGAGAGCTCTACATGGTACTTGAATCCGAACAGGGAATATACCTGATTGATGAGGCCTGCTACGTTCTTGATCTCGTCGCGGATCTGCTCCGGAGTCATGAAGATATGGGCATCATCCTGTGTGAAGCAGCGTACACGCATAAGACCGTGAAGCTGACCGGATTTCTCATGACGGTGAACGATACCAAGCTCGCCCATACGGAGCGGAAGGTCACGGTAGGAACGCGGCTCGGAAGCATAAACAAGAACGCCGCCCGGGCAGTTCATCGGTTTGATCGCGTAATCTTCGCCGTCGATCACAGTTGTATACATGTTGTTCTTATAGTGATCCCAGTGACCGGATGTCTCCCAGAGACTTCTGTTTAAGATGATCGGTGTGGAGATCTCTACATAACCGGCTTTTTTGTGGATCTCGCGCCAGTAGTCAAGCAACGTGTTCTTTAATACCATTCCCTTCGGAAGGAAGAACGGGAATCCAGGACCCGCATCGCTCATCATGAAGAGACCGAGCTCTTTGCCGAGCTTTCTGTGGTCACGCTTCTTCGCCTCTTCCATCATGGTAACGTAAGCTTCCAGGTCTTCCTTCTTTGCGAAAGCTGTCGCATAGATACGTGTGAGCATCTTGTTCTTTTCGCTTCCGCGCCAGTAAGCACCGGCGATGTTCATGAGCTTGAATGTCTTGCCGACTTCCTTTGTGTTCATGAGGTGCGGGCCTGCACAGAGGTCTGTGAACTCGCCCTGTTTGTAGAAGCTGATGATCGCATCTTCCGGAAGATCCTCGATGAGCTCTACTTTGTACGGCTCATTCTTTTCTTTCATGAATTCGATCGCCTGCGCTCTCGGAAGCTCGAAGCGCTCTAACGGAAGAGCTTCTTTGATGATCTTCTTCATCTCAGCTTCGATCTTTGCGAGGTCATCGGATGTTACCGGCTCATCGCGGTCGATATCGTAGTAGAAGCCGTCAGCGATGGACGGACCGATCGCAAGCTTTGTCTCCGGCCAGAGTCTCTTGATCGCCTGAGCCATCACATGGCTTGCTGTGTGGCGGAGTGCTGCAAGACCTTCCGGATCCTTTGCTGTGAAGATATTTAATGTGCAGTCCTTGTCAACAATCGTGCGCAGATCCTTTACTTCTCCGTCGATCTCTGCGACACAGGCCATTCTTGCAAGGCCTTCGCTGATATCTTTTGCGATGTCGATGACAGCCATCGGCTGTGCGTACTCTTTAAAAGAGCCATCTTTTAATGTTACTTTCATGGTCATTCTCCTCTTTCTTGTGGAAAAATTTTATGCTGTTTTCCGTTTCGCGAAAAAAAAGTCCCTTGACTGTACACGAAATACAGTCAAGGGACGAGATTACCCGTGGTTCCACCCTGCTTATATAGAAAATCTATACCACTTCATTTGATGATAACGGAATCACCGTTCCCGATTAAGGGACACTCCAGGGCGGTCTTCGGTTCGTTCCGTGCAGGATATTCTCACCAAACATATCCCTCTCTGAGCATTTTCCGAACGTACTCTTCCTGTCAACGTGTTATTTTTTTCACTTGTAAATCAGTATATCACCGGAATCAGATTTGTCAAGATTTATTTGCTGTAATTTTCCGAGTTCCTTCGCAGACCGCCAAAGCTCGCGGTTCCTGCTGTTCATGGTCCCGAAGACTGTGAGCGGGCAGAGAACGGCTTCGCAGGAATCCAGAAGTTTTTCTGCCTGAAGATACGCCTGCTCTCCCACCGGCTCAAACGGGATCTCGGAGACCACCTCTGCCGCCAGCGCCTTCGCCGTCTGGTACTCCACATCATTTTCATGGATGACCCCGGCCGCAAACGCGATCCCGGCTCTGTTTAAGGCGTGGTACACAGGGATCCCACTCCCCATCCCGCCGATGACAAACACCTTCGGAGTTCCGTCTGTCCGCGGAAGCTCCGGAAAACCAAGTGAAGTCAGATAGCTCCCGTGTCGGATCCCGTAGAGGTTCGCGATATACTCCTTTTCAAAGACTTCCTCCGGGGTTCCTGCTCTTCCGATCGTCCCGTGTTCTGCACAGAGCACGTAATCGGAGATCCGCTCCGCAAGGTCCAGCTCGTGGAGCGACATGAGGATTGCCATATTTCTTTCGTGAACCAGCCGTTTCAAAATATCAAGGAGCTCGAGTTTATGCCGGATATCAAGAAAGGAGGTCGGCTCATCGAGGACCAGGAGTTCCGGTTCCTGGCAGATGGCGCGAGCCAGAAGAACGCGCTGCTTCTGTCCATCACTCGTGTTCCGGAACAGGATGTCCGCAAGGTCTTCGCACTGCACCATGGAAAGGGCGTCCCGGACTTTTTTCTTATCTTCCCCGGACAGGATCCCGAACCGGCCGGTATACGGATACCGCCCGGCAGCGGCCACATCAAAACACGTCATAAGCTCCGGATCCGGCCGCCCGGTCATGACCACGGCAGTCTTTTTCGCAAACTCATGGTCGGAATATTCCCCGATCCCCCTGCCGTCCAGATAAACACTCCCGCCCAGAGGAGAAAGCTCACGGATGATGCTCTTTAAGATCGTGGACTTTCCGGCCCCGTTCGGTCCGATCAGCGTGACGATGGAGCCGCGGCGGATGTTCATGGAAATATCGGAAATGATCGGTTTTCCGCGGTATCCGACGGTCAGGCAGTCGGCTGTCAGGTAGGTCTTCATACGTTCTCCTTTCATGCTGCTCACAGGCTGATAAGCTGTGGTCTACAAGCTGCTCCATACTTTCCCGGTATCAGCGTTTTGCCCTCTTTATCATCATCACGATCACCACCGGCGCTCCGAACACTGCGGTCACGGAACTGATGGAGAGCTCCGTAGGCGCGAATAATGTCCTCGCCAGCAGATCGCTGAACAGGCAGAAAACAGCCCCGCCGAGGAAGCATCCCGGGATCACAATGATCGGCTTCGCGGTCTTAAAAAGCTGCCGGATCACATGGGGCACCGCGATCCCGACGAATGAGACCGGACCGGCAAACGCAGTCACTGTGGCTGAGAGGATGCTGGACAAAAGGATCAGTTCGATCCGGAACCGTCTGATATTGACTCCCATGTTTCTCGCGTAGACTTCTCCCAGCTGGTAAGCTCCCATGGCTTTTGAGAGCAGCATGGAACCAAGAAACGCCGCTGTGACTACAAGGGAGCTGATCTTCACCCCATCCATCGAGATCCCGGAAAAGCTTCCCATGGACCAGTTGTGGAGATTTACGATATTCGAATCATCCGCGAACGTCACGATAAAATCCGTGGCCGCAGAACAGATATAGCCGATCATAATGCCGCTGACCACCAACATGGACATCTGAGGGATCTTTTTTGAGACCGTCAGGACAAAGCCCATGGACACCATGGCGCCGAGAAATGCCGCAAGGATCATGGTCCAGGAATTCATGATCAGTCCCTGTCCGAGGAACACGACCATAAAGACCGATACGACAAGCTTTGCTCCGGACGAGATCCCGAGGACGAAAGGTCCTGCGATCGGATTTGAGAAAAATGTCTGTAAGAGAAAACCGGATACGGAGAGTGCTCCGCCGAGGGTCAGGGCAGCGAGCATTCTCGGAAGCCGGATATCAAAGAGGATATGCCGGACCATATCGGTCCCCTCTTTCGCAGTCAGGGCCGCGAGGAGATCTGCTGCCGATACCCGCACGCTGCCGACCGCCAGGCTCAAAAAGCCGAGTCCTCCGAGCAGAACGATCAGGAGCAGATAGGCGCGGATGATCCGCTTTGTCTGAACTTCCATAGCTTCCATGTCTCCTTTCATCGACCGCGGTTTTTAAGCTGTTTTGTAACTATTCAATAGGTCAGCGCACTTGCTGCGCTGACCGTAATAAAACACAGGCTTGAAGGCAAAAATCCCATCAGCGAAGCCGATTTGGAATGGATTTTTGCTCGTAACTGTGAGGGTACTGAACAGTTACGTTGTTTTTTATTTCAGCTGGTGCAGATACGTGAACGCATACTCCCGGTTTCCGGAGAACACTGCATTCATGTCCCGGATCATGTCCCCGAGCCCCATGGTCTCCTGGAACATGTTTTTCCCGGTACACCAGACATTGCCCTCTTTCACCGCCTTGAAATCCGCAAAGAGCTGATTTTTTGCACACAGTTCGTCGATCGTGGTAAGTTCCCCGTCGATCGTGCTGTTGTAGATCAGGACATCCGCGTCTTTTGCGGCGGCATAGAAAGACTCAAAATCCATGTTCATCGTGGAAAGCGCATTCTCACCGGTCCCGGCATTTTCCGGCACATACGTTCCTCCGGCGATATCGATCATCTTCGCGATATAATCCCCGTTCTTCCGGACATTGACGCTTCCGGAATTTGTCACATAGAAAAATGCAGCTGTCTTTCCGGACGGTTTCATGGCGAGGACATCCGACAGAGCATTCATATTTTCCTGAAAGATCTGATCGGCCTCCTCCTCTTTTCCCGTCAGAAGACCATAGAGGCGGATCCACTCCATTCTCCCGAGCGGATGACTCTCATAGCTGGACCGCTCCACGAGGACCGGGATCCCGAGGCGTTCCAGCTGTTCCTTGACCTCCGGGGTATGGTAGATCATCGTGGATTCCACTGCAAGCTCACAGGAGCTGCTTACGATCGTTTCGTAATCCGGTGCGCTGTACTTTCCTGCATAGGCAATCTTTCCCTCTTCCATCGCAGTTTTCGCCTCCGGAAGGTACCATCCGGTCTCCTTTGTCCCGGAAAGTGCAATGGAATCCAGGGCATCCAGGCGGATAAAATCATCCATGGCAGAGGTCGCCACAAGATAGATATTTTTTACCGGTTTATGAAGGACCGTGATCGAAGCCGGAAGTCCGTCAGGCGCGGACACACCTTCCGGCAGCAGGAGAAACTGATCCGCATCCCCGATGGTGATGAGGGCGATGCCGTCCTCATAATAGTCTGCTGAAAACTGGTCGGCGTAGAGAAGATCCATGGAGCCTGTCGGGGACATCTCCTCCCAGTTAAGAACCGGCAGATCTTTGTTTTGCTGAGCCTGAAGATTTTCCTCACTGCCATCCACGGAAGCGGTCGTGTGGTTTTCCCCTGTAGACGGCGCGGCCGTCCCGGGTTCCGTTTTTTTCGAACAGCCGGAGCAGGCAAACGCAGCAGTCATGAGGATTGCCGCAGCCAGAACAGATCTAAAAAGTGTATAACGCACCCGCGTCCTTCTTTTCTGCTTCCTGGGATCAATTTGTCTTCTTTCCATGTTTACTATTTCTGCTCCTCCAGGGTACTGGAATCAAAGGTCAGCGTATACTCGATCTCATGAGGCGTGCTCATGGCAGTTGTATCCGCAAAGATCGTAAGCGGGCTGTCAAATCCAGCTACCGGGATCACAAATGTGGAGTTTCCCTCTGTATTGACCGGGAGGAATTTCTCTTCCTCTACCCGCACATAGTCATAATTGGAGCTGCTCCAGATGATCGTCGCCTCCGCTTTTCCGTCTTTGATCTCGATCACAGCCGGAGATTCCACGGATGCACGTCCGGATCCGCCGCTCAGGGAGACTTCCGCGGTGTAAGTTCCATCCGCAAGGGAGAGATCCTGGACGGTTTTTAAGGAAGAATTGAGAAGCGCGTCTGCCGGGATCCCGGATGCCTCAAAGACAAGCTCCCTGTCATACCATTTCTCTTTTTTCTTGCTGAATGCAGCGCACGGAAGCACCTCATTTAAGGCCTTGACCGGAACAGTAAAGCTGTGTGTTCCGTCAGAATTCTCCTCGAAAGGAATCCGGTCTGTCTCCGCGGTCTTTGCAGCCTCCTCTCCGGTTCCCATATAGACATACAGGTATCCGGTCCCGCCCATCGTCATTTTCGCGGTCATGGCGCCGTCTTTGACTGTCAGCGTACAGGATGTGATCTTAAACATGGAAGAGCTGGACTCCACGGAAATCTCGTAGGTTCCCTCTTTCAGATCCTCTGCAGATACCGGGACGAGTCCCGTCGTGTCAAGTGTCTGTTCTGCGGCAGTCTCCTCGCCGGAAGCAACGGCTGCCTTTGTCTCATCGGCCGAAGCAGTTTCCGCTGTTGTTTCCGCCGTGGTCTCTGCAGAAGCAGCTGTCGTTTCTGTCGACCCGGACTGTCCGCAGGCTGTGGACAGAGCGCAGACAACTGCGAGTGCTAATGAAAATTGTTTTAATTTACGCATAAAGTTTTCTCTCCTTTTGTAACCAGAAATCATCGGGGCATCCTGGACGGTTTCCTGAAGTTCCTTTCGCAGGCTGGAGTTTCCCGCAAGTGCACCTCCCGGTTATATAAAAAGGCGGCCGAATCCTCGACCGCCCATATCTAAACATTCTTATTTTGCGAGACTGTTCACTGCAGCCTGGGCATGCTGTACGAAGAGCTGCTGGATCGGCTCAAGCTCACCAAGACCTCTTACAAGGCAGGTTACCTCATAGCCTGCAGCCTCAAACTGGCTCTTCCAGGAGTCATCGTCGTCACCGGCCATATCGTTGTTTGCGTGGTCACCGGCTACGATCATAAGCGGCTCAAGAACAACTTTCTTGTAGGAACCTTCCTTTACCTGATTGATGACATCTTCACAGGACGGAGTTGCCTCAACGGTACCTACATAGTAGTTGTCAAAGCCCTCTTCCTTTAACATATCCTGCATTTTCTGGTAAACGGCGTTGGAATCAGCCTCTGTGCCGTGACCCATGAAGCAGATCGCGGTCTCACCGTCATCGTACTCTTTTGTTGCGTCTGTGATCGCGGAGATCACTGCCTTGAAGTCATCATCAGAAGTTAAGAGCGGCTCACCGACAGCAACCTGCTCGAAAGCGTCGGAATTATCAGCTAACTCGTTTACAAGATCTGTGTACTCAAGACCGTTCATAAGGTGGGTCGGCTGTACAACGAGAGTCTTGACACCGTTGTCAACAGCGCGGTTTAAAGCCTCTGTCACGTTATCGATCGAAACATTGTCTCTCTTTTTTACATGGTCAATGATGATCTGGCTTGTGAAACCTCTTCTTACGGAGTAATCCGGGAATGCATTTTCGATCGCATTCTCGATCGCGCCGACTGTCAGTCTTCTGCTGTCATTGTAGCTTGTACCAAAGCTCACAACAAGAAGTTCTTTCTCGCCGATCTCATCCTGATTTCTTGTGTTATCCATGGAAGCGTCTCCTGTATTGTAGTTTTCCTCGTCCTCTTCTGCAGCTGCTGTCTCTGCGGCTGTAGTCTCCTCAGCTGTTGTCTCTGCAACGGTTGTGGTCTCCGCAGCTGTTGTCGCTGCTGTCTGGCTTCCGGAGCATCCGGAAAGGATCGCCATGGATACGGCTGCCGCTGTCATAACGGCGTAGATGTTTGCTTTTCTCATTTACTCTTCTCCTCGCTTGAAAAATGATTTTTTAAGGTCCCCGGCTGGTTTTTCCCCTCCAAACGGACATCCGGCAGGTTTCCTGGCTCATCCATCATCATGCATGAAACGCCTTCCCGGCAGGTTTCGCCAGTGACTGTCCGCATAACACGGACAAGATTCATGCACTCCGGATCTACAGTGACGGGCTCGCACAGGCGTCTGACCTGTTTCCCTTTTAACTCTCAGAGATCGCCGTTTGGGATATCGTACAACCATCCTCCGGCGGTCTGTGACAGCACCGCATGTAAATAGACCTGTGTCGTTTATCATAACACCTTGGCAGTAAAAAAGCAACCGGATATCCCGACAATATTCACATCCGGTCCCGATCAATGGATACCCTGCGGGATTTCCGATCTGAAAATCCCCGGTCATCGGGTTTCTGCAAATATTTTCCGAAATATCCGATTACTTTTGATCATTTTTTCTAACTGAATCCCCGGAACCGGACCTTGATCAGTGGGCTTTCCGGTTGATGAACTCGGTCTTTGTCTTTGAATATGTGAACTTCTGGCTGCTGTAGAGCCCGTAATATCCCGACAGTGTGAAGCTGATGGCAACGGCAACCGCAAAATACGGCATCGCCTCAAAACCGAAGAGCTCGAAGCCGAGGAACATGGTCGCGATCGGGCAGTTTGTGACGCCGACGAAGGTGGCGAGCATGCCTGCTGCCGCACACAGGGACGGTTCAAAGCCTGTGAGCAGTCCGAACGTGCACCCGAATGTGGATCCCACTGCCAGTGTGGGAACGATCTCTCCGCCCTTAAAGCCGCCGCCGAGGGCCACCGCCGTGAAGACCATCTTGAAGAAGAACGCCAGGTATCCGGCATCTCCTTCCACCGCCTGTTCCACAAGATTAAATCCGGCTCCGCAGTAATCCCTGCCGAACACCAGCGCGAGTCCGATGGAAAGGACTGCTGCCACAAGAATGCGCAGATAAACGTTGTCGATCTTTTTCTTGTAGAGATGCTGGGTCTCATGGAGCAGGATGCAGAAGCAGACGCTTAAAAGCGCACAGGCCAGTCCGAGTCCGACGGTGTAGAGCGCCGGTACAAGGGAAAATTCCGGAACATGGAGGATCTGGAACGCTTCCCCGTGAAGTCCGAGCGCACCGGAAATCTGGGCACCGATGAAGGAGGCAAAGACGCACGGCACGAGAGCCGCGTAATAAGCGACACCGATGCTGATGACCTCGATTCCGAACATAGCGGCAGCCAGAGGCGTCCCAAAGATCGCCCCGAAACAGCCGCTCATGCCGCTCATGATCATGACTTTTTTGTCCCTCTCATCCATATGGAAGAGATCCCCGAGATAATTTCCGATGCAGCCGCCGATCTGTAAGGCAGCTCCCTCTTTGCCGGCAGACGCGCCGACCGCCTGGCTTAAGATCGTGGAGACAAAGATACACGGCAGGGTCGTCATATGGATCTTCTCGTTGGATGAGATCGACTCCAGGATCAGGTTCGTCCCGCGGTTTCCGATCTCGTGGAACATCTGGTGAAGAAGGACGATCAGAACACCTGCCACGGGCATGAGATACAGCATAAAGCTGTAAGTTTTAAACAGCCGCTGAGCGTAGATGACCCCGTATCCGAAAACGGTCCCGATGAGACCGCAGACGGTTCCCATTACAATAGAGATCGCGGTCCAGCGGAGAAAATACAGGATATTCTTGCTGAGAGCAGTATGAGTTTCGCTTCTGTACATACATTTTCCCCTTATTCAGCAGACCGTCGGGCATTTCACGAAGTTTGACAAATTGATATATGCCTGACCGCGTTCCATGACCGGCGGTCCGTTCATCACACCTCCCGCAGAGGCGGGAGAATCCCTGGTATCATTACATATAAATTCCGGAAGTCTTGGAGATTACCGGGCAGTAGCCCGCTGTTTCCAGAGCCTTGATGATCTGATCCTTGTGCTCAGTTCCGAAGGACTCTAATGTGATCGTAAGTTCCACACCCGCTGCGCGGTTTACATTTGCGAATACGTTGTGCTCGAGCTTGATCACGTTGCCCTGCTCTTTTGCGATCAGTGCAGAAACAGCTGCCAGCTGGCCAGGCTTATCCGGAAGCATCACGCTTACCGTGAAGATACGGTCTCTCTGCATCAGTCCGTTCTGGACAACTGTCGCCATCGTTAAGACATCCATGTTTCCGCCGCTTAAAACGGATACGACTTTTTTGCCTTTGAAGTCAAGATGCTTTAAAGCCGCAACGGTCAAAAGACCGGAGTTCTCGACGATCATCTTATGATTCTCTGCCATATCGAGGAAAGAAAGAGTCAGTTCGGAGTCGTCCACTGTGATGACCTGATCCACGTTTGCCTGAAGATACGGGAAGAGCTTGTCGCCCGGCGTCTGGACAGCGGTACCGTCCGCGATCGTGTTGATCTTGGAGACGGTGGTTACCTCTCCGGCCTCTAGGGATGCCTTTAAGCAGGCAGCTCCTGTCGGCTCAACAGCGATGACCTTGATCTTCGGATTTAAGAGTTTTGCGAGTGTGGAGACGCCTGTACAGAGTCCGCCTCCGCCTACCGGAACGAGAATGTAATCCACAGTCGGGAGTTCTTTGATGATCTCCATCGCAATGCTGCCCTGGCCGGTCGCAACTTCCAGATCATTGAACGGGTGAACGAAGGTATATCCGTGCTCGTCTGCAAGCTCGTATGCATGGGCACATGCCTCATCGAAGACATTTCCGTAGAGGACAACGTCGGCACCGTAGGATTTTGTGCGGTTTACCTTGATGAGCGGTGTTGTCACCGGCATAACGACGGTTGCTTTCACACCGGCAAGTTTTGCGGCATAGGCAACGCCCTGGGCATGGTTTCCGGCAGATGCGGTGATCAGACCGCGGGAACGCTCTTCCGGTGAGAGCTGGCTGATCTTATAATAAGCGCCGCGCACTTTGTATGCACCGGTGCGCTGCATGTTTTCCGGTTTAAAGTAGATCTTGTTCCCGTAGCGCTCAGAAAAATATTCACTGTAGATCAGTTTTGTCTCCTGAGTGACCTTTTTTACGATCTCAGATGCTTCTTCAAATTTTTCGAGTGAAAGTTCCTGCATTTCCATTTGTATTCTCCTTCATATTCATTCCTGATCGATCTCATCGGTGGAACATTTTTCTGTCTTTCCCATAGTTGTCTGCTATACCGGCATTCATCTGGCTGTTTTCTGCCTGAAATGCATCGGTCATTCCGGCTGTTTCGCAAACAATGCGTTTACGAAGTCTTCGGAATTAAATTTCTGAAGGTCGTCGATCTTCTCCCCGACACCGACATATTTGACCGGGATCCCAAGTTCCGACTGGATTGCAACCGCGATACCGCCTTTTGCGGTCCCGTCGAGCTTTGTAAGGATGATGCCCGTAATGTCAGCAGCTTCCATGAACTGGCGGGCCTGGACCAGAGCGTTCTGTCCTGCCGTTCCGTCGAGAACAACGAGTGTCTCACGGTAAGCTTCCGGGTACTCCTTATCGATGATGCGGTTGATCTTTTTTAACTCCTCCATGAGGTTCTTCTTATTATGGAGTCTTCCCGCGGTATCGCAGATCAGGACGTCTGCGTTTCTCGATTTTGTCGCGGAGATCGCGTCGTAGATCACGGCAGCCGGATCGGATCCCTCTTTCTGGGCAATCAGCTCCACGCCGGCACGGTTTGCCCACTCTGCCAACTGGTCGATCGCTGCAGCACGGAAGGTATCAGCCGCCGCAAGAACAACCTTCTTTCCCTCTGCCTTTAACTGGTCTGCAAGCTTTCCGATGGACGTCGTCTTTCCGACTCCGTTGACACCGATGACGAGGACAACGGATTTCCTGTTTTCAAACTCATACGCATTCTCGCCAAGATCCATCTTTGCACGGATGCTGGCGATCAGCGCCTCCCGGCATTTCTCCGGTTCTTTGATATGCTGCTCTTTTACGGTCTTTTTCAGGTCTTCAATGACCGCCATGGTCGTCTGGATTCCCATATCGCCCATGATCAGAGTCTCTTCAAGCTCCTCGTAGAAATCATCATCAATCGCGGAGAAGCCGGAAAAGATGGAATCCATTCCGGATACAATGTTTTCTCTGGTCTTCGTGAGACCTTCCACAAGGCGCGAGAAAAAGCCCTTTTTCTTCTCTTCCATATGAATCCTCCAATTATTTCAGATCGTTTTCGATCAGGTTTACGGAGACAAGCGTGGATACGCCTTTCTCCTGCATCGTGATTCCGTAGAGCCGGTCAGCCGCAAGCATCGTGCCTCTTCGGTGGGTGATGACGATAAACTGGGTATGTTTTGTCAGTTTGTGCAGATATTTCGCATAGCGGTCGACGTTGGAATCGTCAAGCGCCGCCTCGATCTCATCAAGGAGACAGAACGGGGACGGTTTTAAGTTCTGGATCGCAAAGAGCAGGGCGATCGCCGTCAGTGCCTTTTCACCGCCGGACATCTGCATCATGTTCTGAAGTTTCTTTCCCGGCGGCTGGGAGATGATCTGGATCCCCGCCTCCAGGATATCTTCGTCCTCGATCAGCTCAAGACTTCCGTGTCCTCCTCCGAAGAGTTCCCGGAATACCTTGTCAAACTCTGCCCGGATCAGGGCAAATTTTTCTGTAAACTGCTTTCGCATTCCGATATCCAGCTCTTCGATGATCTTATAGAGGGCATCCTGTGCCGCGACAAGGTCATCATGCTGGGTCTTCATGAACTCGTAACGCTCAGAGATCTCTTTATAATCCTCGATCGCATTGACATTGACATTTCCGAGTCCGCGGATTGCATTCTTCCGTTCAGCGATCTGGCGTTTCATATCCGCCGCATTCGTCAGGGTCTCATCCCGGAGAAGCTCCGCTGTTGAGAAGGTGAGACCATATTCATTCCACATATAGTCCACCTGGGAATCCTGGCGTTCCGCAAGCTTGTCGTTCTGGTTCTGAAGACGGATCAGCTCCTTATCGAGATCGGAGATTCTCGCAGAGAGCGCTTCCCGCTTTTCGAAGAAGCCTTTCTGTGCCTCGTTTTTCGCGGCTTTTTCTTCCTGGGCAGCAGCCATCTCCTGACGGTACGTTTCCGCATCCTTTCCGGCATCTTTGATCTTTTCCTTCAGTTCTTCGATCTGTGCCAGACGTTTTTCCACCTCATGCTTACTGTCCGTGTGTCCGTCATGCAGAGACATTCTTTCGGAGAGCAGCCGCTCTTTTTCGTCTTCGAGACGATGGATGTTCTGGTCGAGGAAGGAATCCTGCTGCTTTAAGTTTGCTGCTTCCAGCTGGACTTCGGAGAGCGCCGCAGATGCAGTATCCCGGTCGGCCTTTGCCTGTTCCAATGCGGTGGAATCCGTCCCGATCTTTGTCTCCCGCTCCGTGTTTTCCTGTTCCAGCCGCTCCATCTCTTTCGCGATCGCGGCGAGACTTGCGCGGAGTTCATGGATCTGTTCTTCCAGCTGACGGTTTTCCTGGTTCATGTCCGCGGAGGATTCATAGAGTTCTTCTTTCTTTCCTTCCAGCTGCTTTAACGCGATCTTTGTCGTATTCTCTTCCAGATATTTTTCCTGGAGAGCACTCTTTACCGACTCCAGCTCCCCGCTCTTTTCCTGGAATATGCCTTCCTGGAACACGGTCTCCGCCTGGATCTTATCGACGGTCGTCAGCGCGCGTTTACATGCCTCCTCCAACTCCTCCATCTCTCTCTTTCTTCCGAGAAGATTGCTGGAGTTTCTAAAGGCACCGCCGCTCATGGAACCGCCCGGATTTAAGAGATCGCCCTCCGGCGTTACGATCCGGATGGAGTGCCGGTATTTTCTCGCGATGGCGATCGCATTGTCGATGTGATCCACCACGAGGACGCGGCCGAGGAGATATCTGGCAAGTGCCTGATATTCCGGACGCACGCGGACAAGATCTGCAGCGATCCCGATCGCTCCCGGTTCTTTTAGCGCGCCTGGCGTCTTAAATCCATCCCCGGATGAGATCGCGGATAACGGCAGGAAGGTCGCACGACCGAACTTGTTCTTTTTCAGGTGTTCGATCAGGACTTTTGCGGTCTGCTCGGAATCTGTGACGATGTTCTGGATCGATCCGCCGAGCGCTGTCTCGATGGCGATCTCATATTCTTTCGGAACATCGATCAGATCAGCCACAACGCCGTGGATCCCTCTCACACGGTCCCTGACTTCCATGACACGCTTGATGCTGTTTCCATATCCATCATAACGCTCCGCAAGGTTCCTTAAGGATTCCAGTTTTGTGTGGGCCGTATGGTAATCCTGTTCCGTGTGGCTTAAGTTTCTGTTTAAACGGCGGATCTCTTCGTTCGCCGCCTTCACCTCTTCCTCCAGGGATTCCGCCTGGGAGAGGAGTTTTTCGATCTCCGCATCGATGGCAGTC
Organism: Clostridium sp. MCC344; assembly: GCF_018785365.1. Classification (NCBI taxonomy): domain Bacteria; kingdom Bacillati; phylum Bacillota; class Clostridia; order Eubacteriales; family Clostridiaceae; genus Clostridium; species Clostridium sp. MCC344. The sequence continues at coordinate 37,729 of NZ_WQPQ01000011.1, forward strand.
AGACGCTCGTTCTGCTCTGAGATCTGGTTATCCCAGTTTTCCTCATCACTCTTTACTTTTAAGAGTTTCTGGGCTACCTCAGATCTGCGGACCTGGACCTGCTCCAGCGTGGTGACATCCTTCTGCTTCTTTACAGAGAGTTCTGATTTTTCATTCAGTGCTTCGATCTTTGCACTCTTTAACTCTTCGATGGACTGTTCGAGACTGTCAACGCGGCTGCCGGAAGTATTTACGGTGTTCTCCGCATCGGAAAGTCGTTCTGACACTTCCCGGATTCTGGTCCCGAGAGCCTCTCTCTCCTGCCTGATCGATCCCTGTTCTTTCTCTTTGGCCGCCAGCTCCTCATCGATGGCAACCGTCCTGTTTTTGATGTGCTCCGCATTCAGTTCCTCTGTGCGGATCTGCTCTTTTATGACATCGATCTGTCCTTCCAGGTTTCCTGCGGACAGTTTCGCCTCATTTTCGGCATTCTGCTTTTCCGTGATCTTTTCGTCCAGCAGACGGACCGCCTCGGAGATCCGGTCATATTCCTCTTTCAAAGCTTCGGCAGCGGCTTTGGAATCTTCCATATCGCCGTTTACGGTGTGCTCTTTCTGTGCGAGTTCCCGTTTCTGCTCCTCGATCGCTTTCAGGTCTGCGAGGAAGAGGTTCACATCGAAACGCTTCAGCTCTTCCCGGAGTCTTAAATACTCTTTCGCCGTCTCCGCCTGTTTTGCAAGAGGTCCCACCTGCTTTTCAAGTTCGCTCAGGATATCCGATACGCGGACGAGATTCTGCTTCTCATCCTCGAGTTTTTTCTGGGCGATCGCCTTTCTGCGCTTAAACTTTACAATCCCGGCCGCCTCATCAAAAAGCTCTCTGCGGTCTTCCGGGCGTCCGCTTAAGATCTTATCGATCTGTCCCTGCCCGATGATGGAGTAGCCTTCCTTACCGATACCGGTATCATAAAAAAGCTCATTGATATCCTTCAGCCTGCAGGCGCTTCCGTTTAAGAGGTACTCACTCTCACCGGAGCGGTAGATCCGCCTGGAGACCGTCACTTCATCGTAATCGATGGCAAGCTGGTGGTCGGAATTGTCCAGGGTGATCGCCACATAGGCAAATCCCTGGGGTTTTCTTGTCTCTGTGCCGGAGAAGATCACGTCCTGCATGGACGCACTTCTGAGCTGCTTTACCTTCTGCTCACCGAGCACCCAGCGGACCGCGTCGGCAACATTGCTCTTTCCACTTCCGTTCGGACCAACGATGCCGGTGATTCCGTTGTGGAATTCAAATACGATCTTATTTGCAAAGGATTTGAATCCCTGTACTTCGATACTCTTTAAATACATGCGTTATTTTCCTATTTCTATAATGTGACCATTCCGGTCCTCACGGGTCCCGATCTTATTTGATCCTGCAGATCCCGTGGTAAGCTGCAACCTGCTCGGCCGCTTTTTTCGTGCGTCCCAGACCTCTGCCGATCTCCTCATCGCCGATCTTTACGCACACCTCGAAGGACTTGTTGTGATCCGGTCCCTCTTCCTTTATCAGTTCATAGACAAGTGTTTCTTTGCACTTTGCCTGAACCATTTCCTGCAGGATAGTTTTGCTATCGTAAAAGAGCTGCTTATGTTCGATATCATTTAAAATGAATTTATGGATAAACTCTTTTGCATTAGCAAGACCACCATCCAGATAGATCGCACCGATCACTGCCTCCATCGCATCGGAGACAACAGACGGACGTTTTCTTCCTCCGGTCAGGTCCTCGCCCTTTCCGAGCAGCAGATAATCACCTAACGGGATCACTTCCGCGCAGTAAGCGAGCGTCGGCTCACAGACAAGACTGGCACGGAGTTTTGTCATCTCGCCCTCCGGCATGGACTCATAAGTGTGAAACAGAAAATCGCTGGAGATCACCTCGAGCACGGCATCGCCCAGAAATTCCAGGCGCTCATTGCAGCGCGTCTTATCCCAGTGTTTTTCGTTCGCGTAGGAACTGTGTGTCAGGGCGTGAGTCAGAAGTCCCGGATCTTTGAACCGGTAGCCGATCACTTCCTGAAGTTTTTCTAGTTTTTCTTTCATTCGATTTGCCTTTCTTCTGCCATGTATCGCAAAGAAGGTGTCTCTTTGCGGAGACACCTTTTCCTGCTACTAATTTAATGCGTTTTTGATCGCCTCAACAGCATCGCCGACACTCGCGATCTTCTCAGCTTCCTCAGTCGGGATCTCGATGTCAAACTCTTCTTCGATTCCCATGATGATCTGGAATACATCCAGAGAATCCGCGCCGAGATCGTCAACGAATGTTGTATTCATTGTGATCTCCTCCGGATCAATGTTGAGAACCTCTGCGATGATCTGCTGTAATTTTTCGAACTCCATAATTTCCATCCTCTCTTATTTTGCTTTTTACGGAGACACAAAACTGTGCCGTTCCATATATTTAATTTTTGCATCCGGACTGTTGCCGGTTGTCTTCTGATGTAATTTTATGCGGCGATGTGAACTGCCGCATATTGGTGTTTTTCAACCTGTCTATGCAGTTTCTTCCGGTGCAAGGCATTCCCGGATCTTATCCGAGATCTCATTCTCCTTGAAGGAGATGCACTGGATAATCGAATTCTTTACTTCTTTTGCCTTGGAGCTTCCGTGAGTCTTCACAACGAGTCCCTTTAAGCCCAGGAGCGGTGCGCCGCCGTATTGGCTCGCATCAAAGCTCTTCAGCGTGGATTTTAACGCCGGTTTGATCAGAAGAGCTCCGATCTTGCTTCTTAAATTGCTCATCAGGCCTTTCTTCACCATTGTCATCATCGTTGCGCCGACGCCCTCATAGAGCTTTAAGATCACATTTCCGACAAAGGCCTCGCAGACGATCACATCCGCGCCGCCGTGCGGGATCTCACGGGCTTCGATACTTCCGATAAAGTTGATATTTTTACATTCTTTTAAGAGCGGGAAGGTCTCTTTCACGAGAGCATTTCCCTTCTCCTCCTCCAGACCGATATTGACGATCGCCACTCTCGGATTTTCGATTCCCATCACATATTTCATATAGAGGGAACCCATCTGGGCGAACTGTACCAGGTGGGACGGTCTCGCGTCAACGTTTGCCCCGCAGTCGATCAGAAGGGAAACTCCCTTTTCCGTCGGGATCAGCGGTGCGAGCGGCGGGCGCTCTACGCCTTTGACGCGGCCAACGATGACCTGGCCGCCTACGAGGACGGCTCCTGAGCTTCCCGCAGATACAAAGCCGTCAGCCTCGCCGTTTTTCACGAGGTTCAGACCAACTACAAGGGAAGAATTCTTTTTCTTACGGATCGCATTGACCGGCGGTTCTCCCGTCTCGATCACTTCCGGGGCGTCAACGATCTCGATCTGCTCTTTTTTATAGGTATATTTCGAGAGCTCTTTTTCGATGACATCTTTCTGTCCTGTCAGACAGACCGTAATGTCGTTCCGCTCTGTGACCGCGTCAACGGCACCCTTTACGATCTCTCCAGGGGCGTTGTCTCCGCCCATGGCGTCTACTGCAATTTTTATCATGTATTTTCTCTCCAATTCCTGCCCGCGGCGGGAAGTTCTTCTAAATATTCCCCATACGCGGATCATCCCATCGAACACCGCAAAATGATACGGCTGCTCTCAGGGACTTTTATAGTAACTAATATACTAAATACCATTCATAAAATCAATACTTTTTTCGTGAACAGAATATGTTCCTTTTTTAACATTTTTCGCAGTCAGGTTTTTCCGAACGGGAAGTCCCCTGCAATACCGCTGCGGCTGCAAATTTTGACGATTCAGAATGCAAAGCACCGGAAAACTCATACATTCCGGCAACAAGTACATTATATATAGAAGAAACAGGATTGCTGCGGCTGCACCGCTCCGGAATGAACAAAAAGGGCCATGGCAGCTGCACCGGAGCTCCGGCCAGCTGTCATGGCTTCTTTTATTATCCCTGCACAAGTTTTCGGATCATCTCGCTCACCTGCGCCGGGTTCGCTTTTCCTTTCATCTCCTTCATGACCTGTCCCATGAGGAATCCGATGACTTTATCTTTTCCTTCCTTCAGCTCTCCAACCGCTTTCGGGTTTGCGTCCAGGATCTTTTTCACGGTCTCCTCGAGAAGACCGGAGTCGCTCTCCATCTTCAGTCCGTGTTCCTCCACATAGACAGACGGATCCACGTCGGACTCGAACATCGCAGCGAACACCTCTTTCGCAGTCTGGTTATTGATCACACTCTTTTCAAGGAGTTCGATCAGTGCTGCCAGATGCTCTGCGGAAAAGACGATCTTTGATGCCTCCATCTCCTTCTCCTTTAAGAGACGGAGTGTCTCCCCGGTCAGCCAGTTTGCCGCTTTTTTCGGAGCTGCTCCGACTTTGATCGTGTTCTCAAAGAGCTCTGCAAGCGCCTTATCGGCAGTCAGGATATCGGCGTCATAGGCACTCAGACCGTACTCCGACTGATATCTCTTCGTTTTCGCCTTCTTTAACTCCGGCTGTGCCTTGCGGATCGAGGCGATCCAGGCATCGGAGATATCGATCGGCGGAAGATCCGGGTCCGGGAAGTAACGGTAATCCTTTGCATCTTCCTTGGAACGCATCGCGTGGGAAGATTCCTTGTTGTCATCCCAGCGTCTCGTCTCCTGAATGACGGCACGGCCGTCCTCGAGAAGCTCGATCTGGCGTTCCCGCTCTCCCTCGATGGCATGGGCGATCGCCTTGAAGGAGTTTAAGTTCTTCATCTCGGTTCTCGTTCCGAACACCGGACTTCCCACCTCGCGGACAGAAAGGTTTACGTCGGCACGCATGGAACCTTCCTGGAGACGGCAGTCGGAAACACCGAGATACTGCATCGTGGACTGAAGATGTTCCAGGTACTGGATGACCTCGTCGGCACTTCTCATATCCGGCTCCGACACGATCTCAATTAACGGCACGCCGCTTCGGTTGTAATCGACTAAGGAACTGTCGGTCCACTCATCATGGACCAGTTTTCCGGCATCCTCCTCCATGTGGATCTCATGGATCCCGATCCGCTTTGTTCCTGCCGCCGTCTCAAGCTCCACGTAACCGTCATGGCAGATCGGCAGATACAGCTGGGAAATCTGATAGTTTTGCGGGTTATCCGGGTAAAAATAGTTTTTCCGGTCAAATTTACAGAACTGGTTGATCTCACAGTTTAACGCAAGTCCGGCGCGGAGAGCGAACTCCACAACCTGCTTATTTAATATAGGAAGAGATCCCGGCATACCTGTACAGATCGGGCACACATGTGTATTCGGCGCAGCGCCGAAATCTGTTTTGCATCCGCAGAAGATTTTTGTCTTTGTGGCAAGTTCTACATGGACCTCAAGACCGATGACTGTTTCATACTGTTTCATGATAAGGTCTCCTTTCTGGCAAACGGAAGTGTCCATTCACCGCGGACATGTTCGATGGCGGATGCCGCTGCAAATAATGTCTTTTCCCTGAAGCAGTCGCCGAGAAGCTGGACGCCGATCGGGAGTCCTTTTTCGTTTACACTGCATGGAACGGTGAGTCCCGGAAGACCCGCAAGGTTGACAGCAACCGTATAGATATCGCTCAGGTACATCTTCATCGGATCGCTCAGGGAGGTTCCGATCTTCGGAGCCGCCGTCGGAGCTGCCGGTCCTAAAATGATGTCATACTTCGCAAATGCCTCATCAAAGGCTTTTTTGATCAGTGCACGCACCTTCAGAGCTTTCAGATAATATGCGTCATAATATCCGGAGCTTAAGACGAAGGAACCAAGCATGATCCTTCTCTTGACCTCCGGTCCGAAGCCCTCGGATCTTGATTTCTTGTACATGTCATGAAGTCCCTCGTAGTCCTTTGCCCGGTAGCCGTACTTGACGCCGTCAAATCGCTCTAAGTTGGAGCTTGCCTCCGCGGCCGCAATGACATAGTAGGCCGGAATCGTATATTCCATGAGACCGAGATCAAAGTATTCGACCTCCGCCCCGCATTCTTTCAGGTAAGCCGCACACTGTTCCACCGCTTCCCGCACATCTGCGTCAAGACCGTCGGACAGGTACTCTTTCGGGATCCCGATCTTCATGCCGCGGACATCTTTTCCGATCGCCGAAGTGAAATCCGTATCCTCCCGCTCCATGGAAGTGCTGTCCTTCTCATCGTGGCTTGTGATCGTCTCAAGAAGCGCTGCACAATCGGCCGCATTCTTTCCGACCGGTCCGATCTGGTCGAGAGAAGACGCATAAGCGACGAGACCGAAACGGGAGACGGTTCCGTATGTCGGCTTGATCCCCGTGACGCCGCAGTAGGAACTTGGCTGACGGATCGAACCGCCGGTATCGGAGCCGAGAGCCGCAAAGCACTCACCCGCAGCGACCGCCGCACAGGAGCCACCGGACGAACCGCCCGGAACGTGTTCCGGATCCCACGGGTTTCTCGTAACCTGAAATGCAGACGTCTCTGTCGTACTTCCCATCGCGAACTCGTCCATGTTTGTCTTTCCGAGGATCACCATTCCGGCATCCGTGATCCGGGTGACTGCCGTTGCGTCATAGAACGGGACGAAGTTTTCCAGGATCTTTGACGCACATGTCGTCTTCATTCCCTTTGTACAGATATTGTCTTTCACTGCGATCGGGACCCCTGTAAGCGGCCCTATATATTTTCCTGCGCGGATCCCCGCATCCACTTCTCTCGCCCGTGCCAGGACCTTCTCCTCATCCACGGTGAGGTATGCGCGGATCTTCTGATCTTCCTTCGCGATCTGTTCCAGGGACGCTTTCGCGGCTTCCTCGGAAGTGATCTCGCCTGCTTTTATCTTTTTTGCCAGCTCTGTGGCGGAAAGTTCCAGTATCTTCATATCCGTCTCCTCCTAACCGATCGTCTTCGGAACAAGGAACTGTCCGTCCTTTTCCTTCGGTGCATTTTTCATCAGCTCTTCCCTCGGGGTGCTCTCCAGGACAACGTCCTCACGGAACACATTTTTGATCGGGAAGATATGGGTCAGCGGCTCCACATCGGAGGTATCCAGCTTATTTAACATGTCCACATAGTCCAGCATCTGCTGAAGATCGTTTCTTGATTTCTCTTTTTCTTCATCCGTCAGATGAAGTTTTGCCAGGATCTCGATCTCATCCATGGTCTTATCGTTGATCATCTCTGCCATAATTATCCGTCCTTCCTGAATGGTCTGCGTTTTTTCCATCACGGTTTTAATCTTGTCATGTCTCTCGGGAACAGGCACGCCTCACGGACGTTGTCCTCGCCGATCATCTTCATGGTCAGACGCTCAAGTCCAATCCCGAGACCGCCGTGCGGCGGCATTCCGTATTTGAAGCAGTCGAGGTAATCTTCCATTCCCTCTGTATCCATGCCTTTCTCCTCGATCTTCTTTAAAAGTGTCTCATAATCGTGGATCCTCTGGCCGCCCGTCGTGATCTCAAGGCCACGGAATAAGAGGTCAAAGCTCAGGGTAAATTCTTTGTTTTCCGGATCATCCATCGCGTAGAACGGACGTTTCTTTGACGGATAATGGGTAACGAACACGAAATCTGCACCGTACTCCTCTTTGAAGTACTCACCGATCAGTGCCTCTTCCTCCGGCTCCAGATCGTGCGGGCTTCTGATCTGTCTGTCATACTTCTCAGCGATCAGGCGCTTCGCCTCATCAAAGCGGACATACGGGATCTTTTCCACGTTCGGAAGTTCGATCTTTAAAAGTGCAATCTCTTTCGCGTAATCTTTCTTCAGAAGTTCTACCACATACTGGAGCATCGCTGTCTCCATTCTGCAGATGTCCATGAAGCTGTCGATGAATCCCATCTCAAAGTCAAGACTCGTGTACTCGTTTAAATGTCTCTTTGTGTTGTGTTTCTCCGCACGGAACACCGGACCAGTTTCAAAGACTCTGTCGAAAACGCCGACCATCATCTGTTTGTAGAACTGCGGGCTCTGTGCCAGAACTGCCGGTCTGTGGAAATACTGGAGCTTAAAGAGGTTTGCGCCGCCCTCTGCGGATTTTGCACCGATCTTCGGGGTATGGATCTCGGTGAATCCCTGGCTTGTCATAAATTCACGGAAGCCGCGGCAGATGCCTTCCTGGATCCTGAATTTTGCACGCTCACGGACATTTCTGAGGGCAATGGCACGGCGGTTTAAGTTCGCTTCCAGCGATGTCGGAAGTTTCCATTTGTCGATCGCGATCGGCATCGGCTCTTCCGGTTTTGAGAGGATTTCTGCGTCCGCAAGGTGGATCTCGATCCCGTGCGGTGCACGCTCTTCCCTGAATACGGTTCCTGTCACGCGAACCGCCTGTCCTTCACGGATCTCTTTGAGCGTCTCACTTCCGATCCCGTCCTGGACTACGGTCTGTAAAAGACCTTCCCGGCTTCTTAAGATCACGAAGGAGATCTCTCCCATATCGCGGATGCTGTGTACCATTCCTTCTGCGGTAACTTCGGTACCAACGGACTCTTCTCTTTCCAGTTCTTCAAGAGTTTTTACTTTGCTGTCTTTTAATCCTGTTACAAACTCCATAATCGGTTCCTCCTCGTTTTGTGGGGTAATTGAGGCTTTCAGAGTAAGCAAAAATCCCGCCCCGGAGAATTTTGCTCTTATCATTCTCCGGGACGGGATCTTTTTATTTCCCGCGGTACCACCCGCATTGCATTTTCATGCCACTCATGAGTCGCCGCTTTCGCTGTCGGACCATCATCCTAACGACTCGGCCGCGTAACGTGCGGCTTGCGTGCTGTCCTACCATCGGTTCCGATATCGAGCAGCCGGCTCCGGAGCGTTCCCGCCTTTCTCATCTCTTCCGCGCTCTCAGCTGTCACACGGTTCTCTGTAAAGTTCTTCGAAAGGGAGTTTCCTTCAACGCCTTTGTTTGATATTTTTTTGATGTCTCTTGTTTTATCAGAGATTTTTGATTCTGTCAAGTGCTTTTAAAGAATTTTCATAAGTTCCGAATGCAGTAATCCGGAAATATCCTTCACCAGACGGGCCGAAACCTGCACCAGGAGTACCCACGATTCCCGCATTGTCTAACAGGAAATCAAAGAAATCCCAGGACTTCATGTTATTCGGGGTCTTTAACCAGATATACGGGGAGTTTACGCCGCCGTATACGGTATATCCGGCATCCTTTAAGCCGTCATAGATCGTCTTTGCGTTCTTCATGTAGCGTGCGATCTGCTCAGCAACCTGTACTTTTCCCTCCGGAGAGTACACTGCCTCGCCGGCACGCTGAATGATATACGGAGTTCCGTTGTACTTGGAACCCTGACGGCGCATCCACATCGCATTTAAGCTCACATCGCCGCACTTTAAGTCCTTCGGGATCACGGCAAAACCAAGACGCATACCGGTAAATCCGGCTTTCTTGGAGAAGCTGCGGAGCTCGATGGCACATGTCTTTGCGCCCTCACACTCATAGATGGAGTGCGGAATGCCAGCCTCAGTGATATATGCCTCGTAAGCAGCGTCATAGATGATCACAGCGCCGTTCTTGTTTGCAAAGTCTACCCATGCCTGGAGATCTGCCTTCTTGATCGCCTCACCGGTCGGGTTGTTCGGGAAGCAGAGATAGATCAGGTCCACGTGCTCCTTCGGGAATTCCGGAAGGAAACCGTTGTCTGCAGTACACGGCATGTAAACGATCTTGTCAAAACGTCCGGTCTCGCTGTTGTAGAGACCGCTGCGACCTGCCATAACGTTGGAATCCACGTATACCGGGTATACCGGGTCGCATACTGCGACTACGCTGTCTAAGGAGAATAATTCCTGGATATTTCCGCAGTCACACTTTGCACCGTCGGATACAAAGATCTCATCTGCGGAGATGTCACAGCCTCTCTCCTGGAAATCCTCTTTTGCAATGATATTTCTTAAAAAGTCATAGCCCTGCTCCGGAGCATAGCCGCGGAAGGTCTCCGCATGACCCATCTCATCGACAGCTTTGTGCATTGCCTCGATGATCGCCGGAGCGATCGGCTGAGTCACATCACCGATACCAAGGCGGATGATCTCCTTTTCCGGATGCTCTGCCTGGAATGTGGATACTCTCTTCGCGATATTTGCGAACAGATAGCTGCCCGGCAGTTTGGCAAAATTTTCATTGACTTTAAACATGGTCTCAATCCTCTCTTTCTGTCTGTAAATGCATTTAGGATATTTTTCATGAATAAATATACCACACAAATGCAGGAACTGCGATAATAATTTGGCTAACGCATTAACTTTTTTTAATGATAAACAGTTAAAGTCAAACCATTAATCTTCCTGGATCAGCATTGTGACCATATGGGCGCTCTCCGCCATGGTCCTTCCTGTATCCATGCTGGTCTTCTGAAGATACCGGTGTGCCTCCGGCTCAGAAAGATGGTTCCGCTTCATGAGAAGCTTTTTCGCACGTCTCAAAACCCCCTGCTCCTCAGCACTCTCAACAAAACCTGCAAAGAGCGGATGTGCATGGTTCGGTCTTGACTTGAATTCCGGATGTGCCTGGATCCCCACATAGAACGGGTGATCCGGGAGCTCGATCATCTCAACGATATGTCCGTCCGGGGACTGTCCGGAGAGCATCATGCCGTGAGATGTAAAGTCATCACGGTAGTCATTGTTGATCTCAAAACGATGTCTGTGGCGCTCGTTGATCATATCTGTTCCGTAGAGGGAATATGCTTTCGACTTTTTATCAAGGACACACGGATAGGAGCCGAGACGAAGCGTTCCGCCAAGGTTCTCCACGCCGTTCTGATCCGGCATCAGATCGACAACCGGATGGGTTGTCTCCGGATCCAGCTCGGAACTGTTTGCATCCGCATAGCCGAGAACATTTCTCGCAAATGCCACCATGGCCATCTGCATGCCGAGACAGATCCCGAGGAACGGGATCTTGTTCTCTCTCGCATAGTTTGCAGCCAGGATCATGCCTTCGGTTCCTCTGGAGCCAAAGCCGCCCGGGATGATGATGCCGTCAACACCGGCGAATGTATCGTCGAGAGCTTCCGGTTTTAAGAACTCGGAATCAACCCATTTGATCGTCACTTTTGTGCGGTTTGCGATCCCGCCGTGCTTTAACGCCTCCATGACACTCAAGTACGCGTCATGCAGTTGGATGTATTTTCCTACCAGTGCGATCGTGACCTCGCTTGTCGGATTCTTTAATGCATCGACCATCTGTTTCCAGTCACCAAGCTGCGGTTCCGGACACGGAAGATTGAGGCATTCGCAGACCACATGAGCCAGGCGCTCTTTTTCCATGGCAAGCGGCGCTTCATATAAATATTCTACATCCAGGTTCTGGAGAACATGGTCTTCCGGAACGTTGCAGAATAAAGCGATCTTGCTCTCGATACCGTCCTCGAGCGGAACCTCTGTACGGCATACGATCACATCCGGGGAAATTCCCATTCCCTGAAGTGCCTTGACGCTCTGCTGGGTCGGTTTCGTCTTTAATTCTCCTGACGCCTTTAAATACGGAACGAGTGTCACATGGATCAGAACGGAATTCTGATATCCGATCTCGTGGCGGAACTGGCGGATCGCCTCCAGGAACGGCTGGCTCTCGATATCGCCGACGGTGCCGCCGACCTCGATGATCGCGATGCGGTCCTCGTCCGGGGATTTCGCGCGGTAAAATCTCGCCTTGATCTCATTTGTGATGTGGGGGATCACCTGTACGGTACCTCCGCCGAAGTCTCCGTGGCGTTCTTTCTGAAGAACCGTCCAGTAGATCTTACCAGTGGTCACGTTGGAATTTTTGTCAAGGCTCTCATCGATAAAGCGCTCATAATGTCCAAGGTCCAGGTCGGTCTCTGTTCCATCGTCGGTGACGAACACCTCTCCATGCTGGATCGGATTCATGGTACCCGGATCAATATTAATATAAGGATCGAACTTCTGCATCGTGACCTGGTACCCTCTTGCCTTCAAGAGACGTCCAAGGGATGCGGCTGTAATACCTTTGCCGAGTCCGGAGACAACGCCTCCCGTGACGAATACGTATTTAACTGCCATACCTTACCTCCAAATGTATATTGTGAATGTGGGGAACTTGTAACTGTTCAGTATTTTTCACAGTTACGGGAACTTTTCCTATGATGTGCGAAAACTGTCTGCTTCATGCTCATGCAACATTGCATGAAAAAAAGGTGACAGAAGTACTAAGACTCTGACACCTTTGTCTAATCAATCACATCATATGAAACTCATTTTTACGCAGGGATAATTGCTCATAGGTTTTGTTGCTGCGTTAAAAAAATATGGAACTACTATATTCCATTTTTTCGAATTTGTAAAGTAGTTTTTTTACAGTTTTCAAAAGTTTTTTATCCGGAATCACAGGACCACTTTCTTCTTTATCCGGGTCTTGCGGCGTCATCAGGTATCCCGCCAGACTGGTGAAGCAGAAAAACTTAATAATAGGAACGCTGTCTGTGATCGGAAAAATTTTTAAAAAAATGTGTTGACAAATCCCGGAAAATGAGTATATTATACCACCATAAGAGCAAGGGCGCTTGGGTGCATGATACATACACCCCGGCGCCCTTCTCGCATTTCACGGATCTTCCCCACAAACCCCCATTTGGGATCCGCGAAATGATGACTGTCTGTTCCATACCCCGGAGCAGACAGCAAACTTTGTATAATTTCCCGCAGACAGGGAGCAAGGAGGTTCCCCAGCGGAGTTGAAAGGAGAAATATCTATGAGCAAAAGTATTCCTGAACTGTATGGCAGTCTTGTATTCAACGACTCCGAAATGAAAGCACGTCTCCCGAAGGATGTCTACAAAGCCCTTACAAAAACGATCAACAGCGGTTCCCATCTGGAGCTGGATATCGCGAACTCTGTTGCAGTCGCAATGAAAGAATGGGCGCTCGAACACGGTGCTACCCACTTCACTCACTGGTTCCAGCCGATGACAGGCATCACTGCTGAAAAGCATGACAGTTTCCTCTCTCCGACCGGTGTTGGCGAAGCAATCATGGAATTTTCCGGAAAAGAACTTGTAAAAGGTGAGCCGGACGCTTCCAGCTTCCCGTCAGGCGGCTTACGCGCCACCTTCGAAGCCCGCGGATATACCGCATGGGATCCTACCTCTTTCGCATTCATCAAGGGACATACACTCTGTATCCCAACTGCCTTTTGTTCTTACAGCGGCGAGGCACTCGATAAAAAGACTCCGCTGCTCCGTTCCATGGAAGCCGTCAGCAAAGAAGCTACCCACTTACTTCACATTTTAGGAAAAACAGACGTCAGACGCGTCAACACCACCGTTGGTGCAGAACAGGAATATTTCCTGGTCGATAAAGACTGCTACCGTCTGAGAAAAGATCTGATCTTCTGCAGACGTACCTTATTTGGTGCTCCGGCTCCGAAGGGACAGGAAATGGATGACCATTACTTCGGTTCCATCAAACCGAGAGTCGAAGCTTTTATGGAGGACCTGAACGAAGAGCTCTGGAAACTCGGCATCCCGGCAAAGACAGAACACAACGAGGTTGCTCCTGCACAGCATGAGCTTGCTCCTGTCTTTGAGACCGTCAATGTTGCCGTTGACCACAACCAGCTCGTTATGGAGATGATGAAGAAGGTCGCTGACCGCCATGGTCTTGCGTGCCTGCTCCATGAAAAACCGTTCGAGGGCATCAACGGAAGCGGTAAGCACAACAACTGGGCACTCTCCACAGATTCCGGCGAGAACCTGTTAAATCCGGGAAAGACACCGGCTGAGAACACACAGTTCTTACTGTTCTTAGCAGCTGTTGTTGAGGCTGTTGATGATTACGCCGATCTGTTAAGGATCTCCGTTGCCACAGCCGGAAACGACCATCGTCTCGGCGCAAACGAGGCACCGCCAGCTGTTGTATCCATGTTCTTGGGAGAAGAACTTGAGGCTGTTGTCGATTCCATTAAATCTGATACATATTTTGAAGGAAAGGGCGCTGTTCAGATGTCCATCGGACCGAAGGTGCTCCCGCACTTCACAAAAGACAACACGGACCGTAACCGTACCTCACCGTTCGCCTTCACAGGAAATAAGTTTGAGTTCCGTATGCCGGGCTCTTCCCTCTCCCTGTCCGGTCCGAACGTGATCTTAAATACAGCCGTTGCCGAGTCCCTCGCCGGATTCTGCAAAGTCCTGGACGGACTTACCGGGGAGAACCTCGATTCCGCAATTCATGAGCTCTTAAAAGATACCTTTAAGAAGCATGAGCGGATCATCTTCAACGGAAACGGCTACACAGACGAATGGCTTGCAGAAGCCGAGAAGCGCGGTCTTCCGAACTTCAAGTCCACACCGGAGGCTCTTCCGCATTTCATCGACGAGAAGAACATTGAGCTCTTCACAAAACATGAAGTCTTCACAAAAGAGGAGCTCTTCTCCCGTTACGAGATCCTTCTTGAGGATTATGCGAAGACTCTCCACATCGAGGCAAAGACTATGGAGGAGATGGTTCAGAAAGACTTCCTTCCGTCCCTGTTCTCCTATGTGAATGACCTTGCATGCACAGGAAGCTCTAAAAAAGAGCTCGTTCCCGGCATTACAACAAAGGCCGAAGAAAAGCTGATCACAAAGCTCTCCGGGCTCGCAGATGTGATCTCTGATGAGCTCGATACCTTAAAGGATATGATCGGTACCGCCGAAGGTATGGATGACTACTTAAAGGCCGGCACCTACTACCACGATACGATTCTTACCGAAATGGAAAAGATCCGTCTGGCTGTCAACGATGCGGAAGTCCTGATCCCGGAGGATTATCTCCCGTATCCGACATACGATGCATTGCTCTTCTACATTTAATTGTTTTGCTCATAGGGAAGACCGCCGGTTACCAGAGAAATCTGAACCGGCGGTCTTTTCGTATCACATTTTAAAAAAATTTCCAGCGTCACTTTCTTATCCGTTCTGACACCTCTTTATGAAAGTTTAACTTTCTTGAACTCTTCCATGAAATCAACAATATAGTTTGCTGTGGTCTCGAGCATTTCCTTGCCCCACTCTTCTGTAGCGGTACTTGGATGATCCGGTCCAATCCAGCCGCTGTCGGTAACATGCGGAGTTTTGCGAAGAATCTCAACGGTAACTCCCTTATACTCAACAGAACGGAAACCGGTTGTCTTCAGATTCTCAGACAGATGCTTAAACTGGAGTTCACCACCTATCTCACTCTTATCAACTAAAGACGGATCAATTCCAAGAATCGCAGCCGTTTCCTCACCACCGCCGTGGCCGCCTTTCCACGCCGGGTTCATATCCCATGCCATCAGCCACCAGTTAAGCATAGCAACCAGACAGCCCTTATCCTCGAATTCCATGCCAAGGCGCTGAATCATCTTGATGTTTCCGCCGTGTCCGTTCAGGAAAACGAATTTTCTTGCGCCGTGACGATACAGACTCAGGAAAACCTGACGGCAAAACTGATAGAGTACCTCGTCGTCAATATCAATTGTACCAGGATACGGAGCAAAATTGGGGCAGGAACCATATGGAATGGTGGGAGCAATCAAAACATCACTCTTCTTCTCAATTTTCTCCAACAAGTGCTCCGGAATCAGTGTATCGGTTCCAAGCGGCATGTGACGGCCGTGACACTCAATACTGCCGATAGAAACAAGTACCATATCATTTTTTTCAAAATATTCCTGAGCTTTCGGCCATGTCAAATTTTCAAGTCTCATAGTTTCTTTCCTTTCATATATGATTTTATAATTTATCTTAACGGTTAATAATTTACTGTTCCTCTTTAGTATTGGCTTTATTATCTGACATTTTTGGGGCTTTCAAGCATTTCTTTATAAAACAAGTATAGTCTATGGTAATAGGATTGTCAATATTTCCAATCGACAACAATAGCTTAGCAGAAAACGAATCATAAATTTAGGATGTCGATTTGTGGTTTTTACGCCATCGACATCCTTAACACCAATATATATTTGTTTTTCAAAAAGCAAGAAGCCAGACACCGCAGGATCTGACTTCTTGCTGTAGGCGAAAAAATCCCCCGGTGGAAAACCACCGGAGGATCTCATAATTCTTAATTAGTCTTCAACTTTAACGATTTCACGCTTGTTGTAGCTGCCGCATGCCTTGCATACTCTATGAGGCATCATTAAAGCACCGCACTTGCTGCACTTTACTAAGTTCATAGCGGACATTTTCCAGTTCGCTCTGCGGCTGTCTCTTCTCGCTTTGGAAGATTTATTCTTAGGACAGATAGACATGGTTACACCTCCTTAAACTGTTTGAAAATATCCTGGATGGCTGCCATCCGCGGGTCAGGAACCCATGTATCACAGCCGCAATCTCCCTTGTTGAGATTTGCTCCACATCTACTGCAGATTCCCTTGCAATCATCCTTGCAAAGGACCTTCATAGGCAGGTACAATGATAACTCATTGCAAACCAGCATATCGGCATCCAGATTATAACCAGATAAATAAGATTGTTCATCCAAGTCCTTCACTCTGTCCTCATCGGAAGCATTCATATCGATCTCCTGGTCAAACTCGATATCTGTGGTGTAATTCACCGGTTCCAGACATCTTGAACAGGGAATCGCAAGAGTCACGGAAGTATTTCCCGTAAGACTCAGCTTTCTGTTTCCAAGGTTTTTTACAGTGATCTTTACCGGGTTCGCAGCGACCACCGGATACTCAACTCGGGAACCCTTGTAAGCTTTCGCTTCAAACGGTACTTCCCAGGTTTTCTCTTTGCCTTCCAGAGTAAAAACTTCAGATAAATTAATCAGCATATTATGTTTCTCCTAATACGCACTAAGATATTATATATGAACAGGAACAATTTGTCAACAATTTTTCTAATAAAATATTAAATTTTAAAAGCTCTATTTTTCATGCATTTCTGCGCTCAAACCATATTCTTGTGACAAATTCTTAACCGCGCCAGAGCGCGCATTAAGAGCACCAGAAACGAATATTTTCGTACCTGGGATAAGAAACCCCAGCGTAGTTCCAAAGCCGTCCTGAGGGCGTTAAAACCTCCAGACAGCACAGAAGCCAACCCGCTCATCTCCTGCTCTCACAGGGTTCTGAACGGGTCAGCGTCATTGCTAATCGATCAAACCGTATGCTGATTCAGATGAGAAAGCACTTATGCAAGCAGGCTTGCAGCCCATCTTTTCATCGAGACCGGCGCACGGCTGAACTGTACCCTGAATTATTTTACAAGAGCTAAAGTCTCTCTTGCAATCGCAAGCTCCTCGTTTGTCGGGATAACCATAACTTTAACTTTGGAATCCGGTGTGGAGATTACGATATCTTTTCCTCTTACGCTGTTAGCCTCGTCGTCGATCTTGATGCCAAGGTAGGATAAATGCTCGCAAACAGCTTTTCTCATGGACTTGCCGTTCTCACCAAGACCTGCTGTGAATGCGATCACATCTACGCCGTCCATAGCTGCTGTGTAAGCACCGATGTACTTAACAACGCGGTAGTTGTACGCCGCAAGAGCTTTCGCTGCGCGGTCGTTGCCAGCCTCAGCTGCTTCCTCGATGTCACGGAAGTCGCTGGATACGCCGGACAGGCCAAGAACACCGGACTTTTTGTTCAGAACGTTCATAACGCCTGCGATGTCGAGGTTCTCTTTCTTAGCGATGAACTCCATGATAGCCGGATCCATATCACCGGAACGAGTTCCCATGATAAGTCCCTCAAGTGGAGTGAGACCCATGCTTGTATCTACGGATTTGCCGTTCTTTACAGCGGAAAGGCTTGCGCCGTTACCAAGATGGCAAACGATGATCTTTAAATCTTCGTACGGTTTTCCGGCAACCTCAGCAGCTCTCTTGGACACGAAGCTGTGGGAAGTTCCGTGGAAGCCATATCTTCTTACTTTGTACTTCTCGTAGTACTCGTACGGAAGGCCGTAAAGGTAAGCCTCCTCCGGCATTGTCTGATGGAATGCAGTATCGAATACAGCTACCATCGGTACGTTCGGCATAAGCTCCTGGCAAGCGCGGATACCGATCAGGTTTGCCGGGTTGTGAAGCGGTGCAAGATCGTTGCACTCTTCGATTGCTTTCATAGCCTCATCTGTGATCACTGTGGAAGAAGTAAACTTCTCACCGCCGTGTACGACACGGTGACCAACAGCGCCAACCTCTGCAAGGCTTGCGATAACGCCGCTCTTCTTGTTTGTGAGAGCGTCTAATACCATCTGGATCGCCTGTGTGTGTGTCGGCATCGGGGAAACGGTAACTTCCTTCTCTCCGCCTGCCGGCTGGTATGTGATCTGGCTTCCTTCGATACCAATTCTCTCGCAGAGACCTTTTGCAAGAACTGCCTCTGTATCAGAGTTGATTAACTGGTACTTTAAGGAAGAGCTTCCGCAGTTGATAACTAAAATATTCATGACAGATAAAACTCCTTGTGATTATAAAATAGAATCTGTGTCTTCCGGTCTCCGGAACGAAGACTGGATATTACAGTTGTTGCCAAAAAGGGAACGCCGTTTCCTCTTGATCGATTTTGCGTCGTTCCCCATTGTTGTTAAGTAATTATAGATTAAGCCATCTGAGCCTGTACAGCTGTAAGAGCTACTACACCAACGATATCCTCAGCGGAGCATCCACGGGAAAGGTCGTTGACCGGTCTTGCGATACCCTGGAGCATCGGGCCGTAAGCTTCTGCTTTAGCAAGTCTCTGAACCAGCTTGTAACCGATGTTGCCGCAGTCAAGGTTCGGGAAGATAAGAACGTTAGCATGACCTGCAACTTCGCTTCCTTTTGCTTTTGCTTTTGCTACGGACGGAACAATCGCTGCATCGAGCTGTAACTCGCCGTCAAGGTCAAGCTGCGGGTACTTCTCGTTTGCGATCTTTGTAGCCTCTACAACCTTGTCTACAAGAGCGTGCTTTGCGCTGCCCTTTGTGGAGTGGGAAAGCATAGCTACGATCGGCTTCTCACCAACAAGTGCGCGGAAGCTCTTAGCGGAGCTGTCAGCGATTGCAGCGAGCTCTGCAGATGTCGGATCCTGGTTTAAACCACAGTCAGCGAATAAGAATGTGCCGTTTGCACCGTACTCGCAGTTCGGAACGTCCATGATGAAGAAACCGGATACAAGCTCTGTTCCCGGAGCTGTCTTTAAGATCTGAAGAGCCGGTCTTAATGTATCAGCTGTTGCGTGGCAAGCACCTGCAACAAGTCCGTCAGCGTCTTTTTCTTTTACCATCATAACGCCGTATGTGATGTAATCTGTCTTTAAGATCTCCTGTGCTTTCTCGAGAGTCATACCCTTTTTCTCTCTTAATTTGAACAGGGTCTCTGCGTAGTGGTCAAACTTCGGATCAGTATCCGGATCTACGACCTTAAGACCAGTAAGGTCAACTTCCAGCCAGTGAGCACCATCCATGATCTTTTCCTCTTTTCCGATCATGATCAGGTCAGCGGTCTTCTCCTTTAATACCTGTGCTGCAGCAATAAGAGTTCTCTTATCGTTGCTCTCCGGCAGAATGATTGTCATTACATCCTGTTTTGCCTTTTCTTTCATAAGATCAATAAATGCCATGATGATTGACTCCTTCCTCAATATGGGTTTTCATACGTATTTTTATTATATCGCAGCTAAATACTGGATACAAGACTATATTCTCCAATTTTTTGCACTTTTTTCAATACCTCTCGTTAAATTTAAAACAATGCGGTAAAAAAACGGGCACAGCGGAAGTTTGACCGGAAGCAGCTGCCTGCCTATCGGGAAATTTTATCGAACGTTCCGGTAACAAGTGAAAACACGCTTCGCGAGTTTCCCCTTGTTATCGCGACAATCGCCATGGTCTCGCGCAAGCACGGACTTTGGCTCGTTGTGCGCGTAAACAAACAGCTCCGGTCGACCAGGAATACTGATTGCCGGAGCTGTTTGTATCTTTTATCTTTTCTCTGCAGGACCGCAGTCATATTTATTGTTCGCATTGCTGCAGCAGTCTCTGTCAGTATCATTTTTCGGTCAGATCTTCTCATACCGCTCAACATCTACAACAAAGATCGTCGCACCGCCGACATCGACCGACATCGGCATTGTTGCGCAGTGGACCATGGAGGAACCGGATACATACGGCATATTGATCGTGATCTTCTGGTGATGGCCGCACTCCTTTTTAATAATATCGATCGCTTCATCAACCCGCGCTTCTTCCGTCACGATCATCAGGGTCGTATTCCCTTTTTTCAGGAATCCGCCGGTCGTGGAAAGACGGGTCACGCTGAATTTGTGTTTTGTGAGTGACGTCGTCACATCATCCTCGTTGTCATACCGGATAATTGCGTAGATCAGTTTCATATAGCATCCATCCTTTCTGCGTCTTATTTCGAAGATTGCGGTATGCGCCGCAAAGATATAACTGTAACACTAAGGCAGCCGCTCTGAATTCTTTCTGATATTTTTGAATATTCTTATCATCCTGGAACAATCAGTCTTTCACACGCTGCTTAGATGCAGTATATCACATTTTTTCTTTGAGAACAATAAATATTGCATTAAGATTTTGTTTCGACTATGATATTAGATAACGAATGCAGGCAAATGATCTGCACAAGTTGAGGAGATCTACTATGAAAACAGCTGCCATCATTGCAGAATACAATCCATTCCACAATGGCCATAAATATCAGATTGAAGAGACAAGACGCCGGACCGGAGCCGATTTCATCGCGGTCGTCATGAGCGGTGACTTCGTACAGCGCGGGGCCCCGGCAATCTACAGCAAGTTTCTCCGGACTCGCTCCGCGCTTCTCTCCGGCGCTGACCTCGTTGTCGAAATGCCCGTTTTCGGAAGTCTGAGCGCTGCCCAGGATTTCGCACGCTGCGGAATCTCTTTGTTTCATCATATGGGGATCATCGATGTGCTCTCCTTCGGCAGTGAAGCAGGGGAAATCAAAAAATTGCAGGAACTGGCAGACCAGGCCGGCACAGAGACGGAAGAACAGTCGGATCTGATCCGTAAAAGTCTCCGAAGCGGCCTTACCTACCCACAGGCACTGGCTCTTGCCAGAAAAGATTCTGTTCCTGTATCGCCCAACGATATCCTTGCGGTTGAGTACCTGAAGGCATTAAAGGAATTTTCTTCCGCGGTCGAACCCTGGACCCTGAAACGCTCCGATCCCGGGTATCACTCCGAAGGGCGGGACGGCTCTTTCGCTTCTGCAACAGCGATCCGAAAGGCGATCTCTGCGCAGGATCCGGATTTTCTCTCAGCTGTTCTCCCGGATTCCCACTTTGAAAGTCTGCAGGCCGAATCCGAGGTTCCATTATTTCCGGATGATTTTTCTCTCCTGATAGAACAGAAGATCCTGACTTCCGCTCTGGAAAAAATTCAGAGCATTTCCGGTATGCCGGAGGACCTCGCCGCAAAGCTCTATAAAAACCGTCTGGAATTTCTCCGGACCGATGCACTGACCGCAGCCAGAAAAGACCGGCAGTATACTTACGCGAAGGTCAGCCGCGCTCTTATGAATCTCATGCTGGATATCACAGACAAAGACCAACGGGGATTTGCTGCCTGCGATTACGCTCCATGGGTCCGGATCCTGGGATTCCGAAAAACATCCGCAGCACTTTTATCGGAATTGAAAAAGCATTGCGATATCCCTGTCATCGTCAAGACCGCTGATGCCAACGAGATTCTCTCCCCGGAAGTCTATCCGCTTTTTGAGAAAAATCTGACCGCATCTGAGATCTGCCGGATGGTGCGGGAGCTGAAATCAGGAAAGGTACAAAAAAACGAATTTACCCGTTCGCCGATCATGATCCCGTGAACTATATAGGCAATTGAATTACCGCGCATCTGCATTTTAGATCACCGTATCTACGATGTAGATGCTTCTTTTTTCCGGTTCCTTTTCTCCGCATATTTGGCTGACACTTCTTCCGACTGCGACGGACATTGGCTGGAATAGCTCTCTTCCTGCCGGATCTGCTGTCACGCACGTTTTCAGATCACGCCGTCCGATATTCTGACAGTGCTTCCCACGCCTTCCCGACCGCGTTTTTTTGTTATCACGATCTTTTTTTCAATCCTGTCTTTCAGCTCCGCAACATGAGAAATGATACCGACAAGTTTTTTTCCGTCCGCAAGATTTCCCAGTGCCTTTACCGCCTGGTCCAGCGCATCCTCATCAAGAGAACCGAATCCTTCGTCCACAAACATGGCATCCAGCTGGATCCCGCCTGCCATAGACTGGATCTCATCCGAAAGTCCCAGCGCCAGGGAAAGCGAGGCCTGGAACGTTTCGCCGCCGGAGAGCGTCTTTACACTCCGCTCACTTCCATTATAGTGATCGATCACATTCAGTTCCAGTCCGCTCTTGTCCTTTTTGTTCCCCGATGTCTCACTTCTTTTCAGTTCATACTGACCGCTGCTCATCGTCATCAGCCGGATATTCGCCCGCCTCAGAATCCGGTCAAAATACGCCATCTGGACATAGGTCTCAAGTTCGATCTTCCGCTTTCCATTCAGTGTCCCGGCTGCCGTGTCCGCAAGTGAGTGGACCCAGATATATTCCTGTTCTGTCTGTTCCATGAGATTCTGCCAGGTGCAGACCTTCTCGTAGATCTTCCGGTTGTTCTGTAAAGCCGAATGGAGCTGTTCCCGCTGTTTTAATGTTCCTGTTTTTTTCGTCTCCAGGCGTTCCAGCATCTCTGAGAGTTCCGTTTCCTTCAGCTCTTCTCTTTTTCCGATCTGTTTTTCCAGTGTTTCCACCGCAGAATCCAAGCTCGCCATATCTCTCTGGTATTTTTCCATTTTAGCCTTCGCGCTGCTTTCTTCCAGCTCCAGCTCCCTTTTCTGCGTTTTCATCATTTTCAGGTTTTCTTCGATCTCTGCCGCATTTTGCCCTTCCAGCCTTTCCTGAAGCTCTTTCACCTGCACCTTCAGCATTGACAGGGATGTCAACAGGTTCTGCTCCGACAAGGCAAGCGCCGTATTTTTTTCTTTCGCCGTCTCCAGAGCCTTTTCCAGCTTCTTTATTGAATCTTCCAGCGTTTTTAGCTGTTTCAGCTGTTCTGCATTCGATCTGATACGGATTTCCAGTTCACAAAGTTCTTTCTCCGTCTTTGTTATCGCCAGTCTGGCTGCCGTCATACACTCCGCAGGATCCGATATCTCTGATATCCTGTTATACAGGTCTGCTTTCAAAGCGGCAGGAAGCTCCACTATCCTCTTTATCTCGAGATCCAGATTTTCTTTTAAGTTTCCGGCTCTCTCGCTCAGCCTCTCAGACTTCACTCCTGCCCGTTCAGCTTCCTTCTTTCTTAGTTTCAGTTCTTCCTGATCCGGGATCTCTTCTGCAAGCTCAGCAGGAGCCGGGTGATGACAGGAACCGCATACCGGACAGGGGATTCCTTCCTCCAGATCCTGTGCAAGAATGCCGGCCTGGGCATTCAGAAACAGTGTTTCCAGGTGTCCATACCGTATGCGGCTCTCATCACGCAGGGAAATCGAGATTGCGTACTCTTTCTGCACATCTTTCAATTCCCTGTAAGTCGACTCAAGCCGCTCCAGGTGTTCTTCCAGTTCCTTTTTCTGTCGCAAAAGTGCTTCTTTCGCATTTGACAGTTGCTCTTTCTCCACCGGTGCTCTGGAAATCTTCTCTCTGTCCCCAGACCGGTTCTCCAGTTCTGTTTGCAGAAGATCCGTCTGTTCCTGCATCGACTTTCTATCTGTCTGAACGCTCAAAAGTGTCTGTTCTTTCCCAGCCGCTTCTCCTCTTTTCTGCTCCAGTTCCAGAAATCTCTGACTATCCAGTTCCAGTTTCTGAACTTTCTTTGCCAGTTCTTCGCGAAGCTCCGACTTTTTCTCCACTTTTTTCCATTCTGCAAGGACCGCTTCATACTCCGGATTCAGTCGTTCCCGTTCCTGTTTTTTATTCTCCAGTTCTGCCTCGATCCGTCTGATCTGGGCCGCCTTTCCCTTTTTTTCATTTACCGCGCGGATCTGCTTTTCCAGGCTCTGCACAGATCCATCCAGCGTTTCCAGATGTACCTTTTCTTTTTCTGTCTCACTGCGCAGCAGCTCGATCCCCCGCATTGTTTTTCCTTCAAAATGTACCTTTTTTAAGGAATTAAATTCCTGTTCCGCCGCCGGATCTTCCTCAAAGCAGGCATCCTCCAGGTACTGGGTAATGCTCCGGCGCAGATCATCATAATCTTTTCGTCTGCGCTTTTCCTCGTCCCGCAGACGCCACTGGATCTCCTGAAAGATCTCCGTGTGAAAGATCTGACGGAAAATTTCTCCGCGTTCCGCAGTCCCTGCGATCAGAAGTTTCTGGAAATCCCCCTGGGCGATCATCGCAATCTGAGTAAACTGTTTATAGTCGAGACCCATCAGCTCCGTCACAGCCTTTGTGACCGCGCCCATCTTTGCCACTGGCTGACGTCCGTCGGGATAGATCAGTTCCGCATCCGCTTTTTTCGTTGTAAATCCGGTTCCTCGCTTTTTCGGGCATTCATATTCCGGATTTCTTCTGACGATATATTCTTTTCCCTGATAGGCGAAAGTCAGCTCCACAAACGTCTCCGTCTCTGCTTTCGCATATTTGCTCCGGAACATTCCGGCTTCCCGCACAGTTCCGCTTGCCTCACCGTACAGGGCAAATGTGATCGCATCAAAGATCGTCGTCTTACCGGCGCCGGTATCTCCCGTGATCAGGTAAAGACCATGTTCTCCAAGTTGTTCAAAATCGATCGTGTTCTCCCCCGCGTATGGGCCGAAGGCACTGATCACCAGTTTTTCAGGTTTCATTCTTTTATCTCCCGGATCAATTGTTCTGCAAAATCCTTCTGTTGTTTCGTCATAGGCTGATTATTCTGAAGTTCATAGAACTCATAAAACAGTTCGATCTCTGTCTTTTTTTCTACGGCCTGCGCTGCATCGACCTCCTGAGTGGTTTTTGTCCTCTGATTGTCATACAAAAGCTGCATGATATTCGGGTAGATCACACGCAGTTTCTGAAGACCGTCCGGCACATCATCCTCGTCCGTCAAGGTCACCTGGATATAATCTTCACGGTTCATATCTCTGTAAAAAGAACGGTCGGTAAGTTCCAGATAAGTGCCCCGGAGCTTCCTCATATCCCGGAGAGGTTTTAACGGCAGCAGGCTGGTCCTTACTGTTCCTTTTTTCTCCAACTCCACGACTGTAATTGATTTCTCCTGGTCCACCTCCGAAAATGAATATTTTAAGGGAGTCCCGCAATAGCGAACCCGGTCAGTTCCTACGTTTTGGGGACTGTGGATATGTCCAAGTGCTGTATAATCAAACGGTGTAAAGACCGCTGCATCAATGTTGTCGAGACCACCGACCTGAACATCCTCCGACTCGCACCTGGAAGCTCCCGTGACAAACTGGTGTGCGACAAGGATGTTTCTATCCTTCAGATCGATCTCCATATGGCGGATCACCGTCTCCGCCGCAGTCTGGACATCCGTTACCAGATCCGCCTCATTCTCAAATACATGCCGCACAGTCGAAGGGCGGATAAACGGGAGCAGGTGGATCCAGACTGTTCCGTATTGATCCTTCAGCGGAATCTTCGTGACACTCCCATCATATACAGGCGAAAGGTAGATCCCCCGGCTGTTCAACAGTCTTCCGCCGAAAGCCAGCCGTTCCGCCGAATCATGGTTCCCGCTGATAATAAAAACAGGAATCGCTCTCCCGGCAAGCCTTGTGATAAATTCGTCGAACACCTGGACCGCCTCCGCGGACGGGATCTGCTTGTCATAAATATCACCGGCCAGGATGATCCCGTCCGGCTTTTCTTCTTCCGCCAGATCAAGAATTCTTTTAAGAATATATTTCTGGTCTTCGATCATCGAAAACTCATTGACTCTCTTTCCGATATGAAGGTCCGATAAATGGAATAATTTCATTGGTTCCTCCTATTGCTCTCTCTTCTGCTCCTCCTATTGTACCGTTTTATCCCGGCAATAGCAAGCAAGGAACTTTTGGCCGCCGGTCAGCTGGAATGCAAGTATCCCGGAGAAAGAACAAGATCCCCGGACATCATTCTGCCCAAAGGATCTCGTTTGCAGCCCGGAGAGTCTTTCTCTCCGCATCCTCTCTTCTGTATCTTTCTGTCTTATATCATCACTTTATATACGGGTTTCCCGGCGTCTCCGCATAATACTCCACGGAGATCATATCACCGGCACGGAGTTCGTCAGAAACCATTCCGTTGATTAGTTTCAGCTCATATACATATTCCCGCACGGACATACCGGAATGATGATAATAAGTTTTTGCAACAGACCAGAGGGTATCACCTTTTTCCACCTCGATCGTCGTATAATAGCGGTTATAGACGGCATCATCCTCGTCTTCATTCGCCATAACCAGGGTCTTTCCAAAAAAGCAGGACATGATCATCACGATCATCACAAGAGCGATCAAATACTTCTTCATATTGGTTCCTCCTCTGTATTCAGTAAGTGCAAACTCATGTTTGGGAACATCTGTTCTGGTTTAGATTCTATCACGCGAACATATGTTTGTCAATTCTTTTTCTCCATTTTTTCGAACAAAGGTTTGCTTTTTTCCGCAGTTTATGATACTATGTATGCAGAGAAGAAATATTCTTTTGCAGATTATTACAGCGGTCGTCAAATGTCTCCCCGTGTATGCGCGGTTGCCATTTTCCTAATCGCCGTGACGAATAAAAGGAGGGGTCTCATGAGTCAGGGAAAAATTACTGATAAGCAGAAAGAAATACTTGAATATATAAAAGAAATGATTTTAAAGAAAGGATATCCGCCGGCTGTGCGCGAGATCTGTGAGGCGGTTCACTTGAAATCCACCTCCTCGGTCCACTCCCACCTGGAATCCCTGGAGAAGAACGGATATATCCGCCGGGATCCGACGAAGCCGAGAACTATCGAGATTCTCGATGATGATTTCGCTCTTACAAGACGTGAAGTTGTAAATGTGCCGGTGATCGGTACGGTCGCCGCCGGAACTCCGATCCTCGCGGAGCAGAATATCGAAGATTATCTTCCGATCCCTGCCGAAATGCTCCCGAATAAAGAAGTATTTATGTTAAAGGTAAAAGGAAACAGTATGATCGAAGCCGGGATCTACAGCGGTGATAAAGTCATCGTTGCAAAGCAGCCGGACGCCGAGAACGGCGATAAAGTCGTTGCGCTCGTTGATGACTCCGCGACCGTAAAAACGTTCTACAAAGAGAACGGTCACTTCCGTCTCCAGCCAGAAAACTCCACGATGGACCCGATCATCCTGGATCACGTAGAGATCCTCGGTAAAGTCATCGGTCTTTTCCGCATGATGAGCTGATTTGTTTATAACAAAAGAAAAATCCCCGGCAGTCCGCTGTGTTTTTGCAGTGGAACTGTCGGAGATTTTTTCATATCTTCCAGGCTGTGCTCTTGCGCTGTTGTCCCTTTCCCTATTTCGAGAATATCAGTCGAAATGTCTTATGCCCGAAATGAGATGCAGCCGTTTGTCGGGTTAAATATTATTTCATGATCTTCCAATGTATCATTTACTCCTATAGAGCTCGGCAAACCAGAATCTGCGATTCCAATGTTTTTGCTTTAATTCATAGGACGGATGATATAAGCCGGTTGGTTCGTAAAATTCGTCACCAATATAGTGAAAACCCAGCTTACGCAAAACCTTTGCAGATTCAGTATTATGAGGATTCTGTCCTGCAAACAGTGCGTCTGCTTTCTAAATGGAAAACGCGTAGTTGATGACAGCCGATGCAGCTTCCACTGCGTAGCCTTTTCTCCAGAATTGCGGAAGCAGATGAAACCTGATCTCATATTCATTCTTACGATATGGTCGCAATCCGCAGCATCCAATCGCGAGATCCAGGGTGCGTTCGGCTTTGAGAACCCGCAGGCAATCTATAAGTGGATCGCCGGGAAATCACTTCCAAGCCTGGACAACTTTATCATTCTCAGCAGACTGTTACATACTAGCATTGAAAATATCCTCGTCATTGACGGGGATATTCCTCTTTTATGGGTTTCTTTAAACCAAGGGTTCAATGACATCTTCCCTCTCTCGCCTTATAATCGTGTCATAAGGAATTGATGCGAAGGAGGCGAATACATCATGAAAATGACTTCGGCTTATGCCAATAAACTGCTCAAAAGCCTGGCGGACGAAAAGTCCTACTGGGAAGCCAAGGAAGCGACATCCCGTACATACGTTGCCGCCGTCGGCGAGGAACCGGTCATCCCGGAGTATGACTACTCCGCCGTTTCCGAGACGTTGAAAGAAATTGATCGAAAAACCGTTATTATCAAGCACGCCCTGAACCTGGCCAACGCAACAGCAAAGATCATGGTAGGCGATACGGAAATGAGCGTCGACAGCATTCTGGTAAGGATGGCACAGCTCAACTCCCGCAAAGCGACCCTGGACACCATGCGGAAATGCCTTCCGAAAATGAGGGAATCTTCCCATGCATTCAGCTCCAGGAATGCCGTTCCTGAGTATCGCTATACCAATTACGATCCGGAACTGGTAAAACAGGATTACGAACATATCTCCGGCGAAATCATGGAAATGCAGATTGCCCTTGACCAGTACAATCAGACGTTCCTGTTTGAAGCGGACATGTGACATACTCCCACCACTTAGCTCATGCTTGAAGTGGGGGCTTCTCGTTCGATTACCCCGTTGGGCAAAGCATTCACGAGCGATCCCCGTGTGTCCCACGGTTCTTTTTGTCTGATATATTTTTATGATGCTTTTTCGCTTTTTTCTAATATGATCCCGGACATTCTCAGACCTTCCCTGCAGATGTTGACTGCCGCATTTTCATCACGGTCCATCCGGTT
>NZ_WQPQ01000095.1:0-1098 GCF_018785365.1 Clostridium sp. MCC344
CTTGTAAAATTCATTCTCATTCCTCCGTATCTTCCTCCCACGGCGGGGTATCTTCGTCCTCGGGTTCCTCTGCGATCTCCTCCAGCTCCCCGTCCTCATATTCGCAGTAATCATCTTCCAAATCCGGGGCTTCATGCTTCGGCTTGTAAATCTTGAAATAGTAACCAATCCCACCGCCGGCCAGCACCACCGCACCGATCAGGAGCAGAGAGAGAAGGGGGCTGTCCTTTTTCTCCGGCTCGGATTCCGGTACTTCCTCCACCGGTTCGGTGGGCTTTGGCTCTGGCTCCGGGGTCACTTCTTTGGGCGGTTCCTTACCCTGTTCGGCAAGAGGCAGAAGGTCGTCTGTGGTAACGGTATTGAGGAAATAGACGTTCTCGCTGGTTTTCTGTTTGTCGATCACCAGATAAAACACGCTCTCGTCTGCTGTGGTAATGGTGTAAAACTCTTTACCGTCCTCGTCGGTGGCGTTGTCCACCACCGGGGCGGGAGCTGTCTCCGGCTGTGGCTCGCTGCTCTGGGCGTAGGCCGGGACCGTAAAGATCAGGCAACACAAAAGGCTGGCAGCCATCGCAGCCAGCCTGCGGTATTTAGTTTTCTTCATGGGCTGTGTCCTCCTTTTCGGGTGCCTCCGGCTTCGGGTCAGTATGGCCCGAAGCGGTAAGGCTGTTTTTGGGGTCATTCAGAAATGCCATCAGCTGGGCGGGCGTCAGTTTAAGGGAGCGCACTGCCTGCACGATCTGGCTGTTTTCTTCCTCCTGTTTCTGCTTTTCCAGCTCCCGGATTTTGGCCTGCCACTCGGCAGCCTTCTCCCGGGCTTTTTCCAGTTCCTTATCGAGCTTGTCGATCTTGTTCATGCAAGGACTCCTTTCCTCTGGCTCACAAACGCCCGAAGGCATAGAGCATCATCCCGTCGCCCACATAAATCCCGACATGGGACACAGGGCCGGGGCTGTCATAGGTTCCCGTGAAAAAGATAATATCGCCGGGCTTTGCCTCGGAGGGAGAAATGATGGCACACTGGTTATAAATGCCCTGCGCCGTGGTACGGGGCAGGTTGTGGACGCCGCTGGCCGTGTACACCCAGCAGACAAAGCC
>NZ_WQPQ01000095.1:1108-1849 GCF_018785365.1 Clostridium sp. MCC344
TTTTGTGGCTTCTTCCATGAGCGCCGCAAAAGCCGGGTCATCCAGCGCCTCACCGGGTATCTCATAGCTGGGGCCGGTATCTTCGCCGCCGTTGTAAATCCCTTCCCACAGATAGGGTTTGTTGCCTTTGAGCTGCTGCATAACGATGTAGATTTCCCGCTGCTGTTCGTTAAGCCTCGGCAGGATCACGGCGGGCAGCGTTTTGTTTGTGAGGGTCACATTGAGAATGTAATACTCATAGGGGACTTCCTCGGTGGTGGTTTCCCCGGTCTCCGGGTCAGTGCTGGTTTCGGTGCGGTAGCGTATCTCGACTTCCTCCGTCAAGGTCAGCTCATACTGTGCCTCGAAGATTTCCCGCAGTTCGTCCTGCACCTGTTCCCGGAAATACACATGGTACTTTGCCGAGAGATAGGACGCCAGCTCATAGGGGTTATGGCCGATCTCGTCCACGGAATAGCGGTACTCGTCATAGCCGGGATGGGTGCTTTCGATGTTCGCTACCGTCTGCGCCAGCTCGTTTTCCAGTGCCGTGTAGTCCTCGTCCACCCCCAGCAGGTCCGTATCCTCCGAGGTTACCGCCGACACAAGAAAACAGAGCAGCAACAGCAGGAGCAGGACCAGCACCGCCACGGGATGACGGGTCACAAACTGCGCCGCCCGACGGGTCGCAGTTCCCGAAGCGGCAGCGGTTTTCTTTGCGGCCTTTGCGCCCTGTTTTGCAGCCGCCTTTGCTTCTTTGGA
>NZ_WQPQ01000096.1:0-860 GCF_018785365.1 Clostridium sp. MCC344
ATCCGACATACCTCATGTGCCGGATAGGAACGGCAAAATTTTTTACACTTCTATTACTTCTTTATCACACATAAGCAAAAAGCCAGGGCATGAAGCAGCTTATGGCGGGCGGCGGCGTTGCCCTTATCGGCATGACCCTTGTACCGCTGCTTTCCGGCTTGTTCGGTTAAGAAGCGCGGGTAAAGGCTTATGCAGAGCATACTTGACGCGATTAACGAATGGATAAAGGAAATCCTCATAGGAGCCATAAACGGTAATCTGTCAACTATGTTCGGGGACGTAAACGAGAAAGTCGGCACTATCGCCGCAGAGGTAGGGCAGACCCCGCAAGGGTGGAACGCAAATATATTCTCCATGATACAGACGCTTAGTGAGAATGTAATCGTACCCATTGCGGGGCTTGTCATTACCTACGTCCTATGCTATGAGCTTATCAGCATGGTAACGGAAAAGAACAATATGCACGACGTTGACACTTCCATGTTCTTCAAGTGGGTGTTCAAGGCGTTTGTGGCAGTCTACCTTGTGACGCACACCTTTGACATCACTATGGCGGTGTTCGATATGGCGCAGCACGTTGTTTCCGGCGCGGCGGGGGTAATCGGCGGCAGCACAGAGATTGATGTTGCCGCCGCCCTTGCTTCCATGCAAAGCGGGCTTGACGCTATGGAAATCCCCGAACTGCTCTTACTTGTCATGGAAACAAGCCTTGTGAGCTTGTGCATGAAAATCATGTCCGTACTGATAACCGTTATCCTCTACGGCAGAATGATAGAAATTTACCGCGCGTCCAGAAGCGCCGCTTTTCATCCAAAGGCGGTGTGCGGGCATTTTGGGAACCCGGCTTTAGCAAGCCGGTA
>NZ_WQPQ01000097.1:0-261 GCF_018785365.1 Clostridium sp. MCC344
GGGATTTATGTGGGCGACGGGATGATGCTCCATTGTGGTTCGCCCATCCAATACGCAAACATCAATTCAAGCTACTGGCAGACACATTTCTATGCCTTCGGGCGTTTGTGAGCCAGAGGAAAGGAGTCCTTGCATGAACAAGATCGACAAGCTCGATAAGGAACTGGAAAAAGCCCGGGAGAAGGCTGCCGAGTGGCAGGCCAAAATCCGGGAGCTGGAAAAGCAGAAACAGGAGGAAGAAAACAGCCAGATCGTGCAGGC
>NZ_WQPQ01000098.1:0-2982 GCF_018785365.1 Clostridium sp. MCC344
GTATCCTGCGGCCCGCCCGCTTCATCTTCCTGCCTCATGCGGTCAGAGGGACGGCTTTTCCGGCTGTCCTCTTGAAACTTGCCGCTTTTGGACTTCAGGCCATCATGGCCCGAAGGGCTGTCCTGTCCGGTATCCTCGTCCTCAAACCGCAGACGCCGGGATGGTGCGGGGGAAGGTCCTTCCCGTTCAGCCGGTCCGGGGCGATTGCCCCCGGTATCCTCCGTCGGCTCCGGCCTTTGAAAATTCCGTTTATCCGGTTTCTTTCCGATGATGTATCCCTCCTTTCCAAACCTCGGGCCATCATGGCCCGAAGTGTGTTATGCCCGGTTCATTTCCTGTTTTTTGTCCTCCGGGCGGGTGGTCATAATGGCGTACAGCTCGGTATTCTGCGGGAAGCGGTCAACAAACGGGATGGTGGTATTCCCGAAGAACAGCAGCCCTTCGCCGGAATTGGTATGGGTCACATAGGAAAGCTGATGGGGGCTGATCCCAAGCTGTTTGGCTAAAATCTGCCGGTCGCCCTGTGCCTGCGAGAGAAGCACAAGGAAGTCCGAGTTTTCAAAGATGTTCTCGATCTCCGGGCTTGCCAGAAAATCCTTCACGTTCTGCGTTAAAGCACTGGGAACGCACCCTTTTTTTCGCAGCATTTTCCAGATCGCCACACAGTAGCTTGCCGTCAGCCGGTCACGGAGCAGCACATGGAACTCGTCGAAGTAGCACCATGTAGCGATACCGCGCAGGAAATTCATGGACACCTGCGAGTTTACCAAGTCCTGCATAATGAGCATGGCAATCGTCCGAAGCCCGGCACCCAGCTTTTTTAAGTCAAGGCATACCAGACGGCGGTTCAGGTCCACATTGGTTTCATGGTTGAACACGTTAAGGGAACCCGACACATAGATTTCAAGGGCAGTTGCCAGCCGTACCGCCTCGCCCTCCGGCTGGGAACAGAGCAGGTCATACAGGGTTTGGAGGGTCGGCATTTTGCTTGTTTCCGGGTCCTGCAAGTGTTCCCGGTACATCTGGCGCACACAACGGTCAATAACGGTACGCTCCACCGGCTGCAAGCCATCCTTGCCGCCAACGATCAGCTCCATCAGTGACAGGATAAAGTCGGCTTTCAGCGCCATCGGGTTTTCCTCGTCGAAGCTCAAATCAATGTCCATCGGATTGATGTGGTGGGGGCTGTCCGGGGCAATCTCGATGACCTGTCCGCCCAGCCGCTTGATAAGGGGCGAGTATTCGCCCATCGGGTCAACCACAATGATCCGGTCACGGGTGGCAAGGAACACGTTCACAAGCTCCCGCTTTGCGGCAAAGGATTTGCCGGAGCCCGGCACGCCGAGGAACAGGCCGTTGGGGTTTTTGAGCTTTTTCCGGTTTGCCATGATGACGTTATGGGAAAGAGCGTTGAGCCCGTAATAGACGGCCTCGCCGTCCATGCGGAGCTCCTGCGTCATAAAGGGAACGAAAATAGCCGTGGAGCTGGTGGTCATGCCGCGCTTGATTTCAATGCCGTTATGGCCCAGCGGCAGGCTGGAAAGGAAACCGTCCTCCTGCTGGAAGTCCAGCCGCTTCAAGGTGCAGTTGTATTTCTGAACGATACCTGACACCGTGAACAGGTCATTGTCCAACTCCCGACGGGTCGGGGCCATGTTCACCACAAGGAAGGTCAGCAGGAACATTCGCTCGTTCCGGCTCTGCAAATCTTCCAAGAGGGTCTTTGCGTCGTTGCTGTACGTCACAAGGTCGGGCGGGAGTATGTCCATGTCATATCCGGCCCGGGCGGCTTTCTTCTGTTCCTCCACCTTCATCTTGTCAATGTCGGAGACTTTGGCCTTGATGGATTTCACGGCGGCGGCCTGATCGACGGTCTGGATATGGAGCGTGATCGTCATTTCCGCATCCATTTCCAAAAGCTCCGCCAGCAGCTTGTCCGATAGCTCCGAAGCCAAAATCTGCAAATAGGAGGCAGCGCCCCAGGTCGTCCCCACCCGGAACAGACGGCTGAAACGAAAATCGAAACTGTCCGGGGCGATAAAGTCTTTGGTGGAAAGCCCGGTTTTGGGGATCATATCCCATGAAAACCGGAAGGGGGAGCCGCTGCCGGGGTGGAGTTGCCCGTGAAGAAGCTCCAGCCGTTCCAGCCCCGAAAGGGAACGGCACTTGACGCCCAGCTTTTTGAAGTTCCCGCAAATGTCCGCCTCTACACGTTCCAGCCTTGCCCTGGCGGTGGAAAGGTCGTCCACATTCACGCCGAAGGTCAGGAGCTTTGTGCGGACAATGCCGTTGTTGCTTTTGGCGATCTGGTTTTCCAGCATTTCCACATACTCACACCGGACGCTGTTGTAATCATCGTCCTGCATGGGGATGTTCACGCTGTACCGGCTGCCCGGGCGGCTCCGGTGGTTGAGGAAGGAAAGCTGGAACGGAAGACTGCTGTCAAAGTAGTTGAGGCAGGCGCTCCACCCGTCAAAGATGGCTGCCTGATCTTCGGACTGTGCGAGCTGGTAGTTGATGTCCTCGTATTCAATGGTTTTGGTGTAATAGCGGTCCGCTACCCGGCACACCCCGTCCCGGTACATTTCCCGGTAAGGGAGGGTCTGCTGGGCGGTGGTGGGAATGTTCTTTCCTTTCGTGAACAGGCCGGTAAGGCCCTGCTTTTCAGGCTTTCTGCCTGCGGGCTTTCCGGCCCTTCTGCTGTTTCGCAATCGGCTGCGCCTCCTTTCTGGCGCTAAGCAGCGCATAGAAGTTTTCGGTTTTGTAAGGCCGCACACGGGGATAGAGGAACTGGGTGCGGATGATGTTTTTCAGCACTTTTTCCAGCGGCAGACCGTCTCGTTCATACATAGCCAGAAAGAAGAACGGGAGCATGAGGCCGATCATCAGGAACATGGCGGCACTGTTCCCGATACTGCCACGGGAAAACAGGTAAGCCGGGAGGCCCACCGCCGCCGCGCTGGAAAAACAAACAAGCTGGCG
>NZ_WQPQ01000098.1:2992-3681 GCF_018785365.1 Clostridium sp. MCC344
TAGGTTGAAGGCCAGCTTTGTCTTGATTTTGGAAAGGTCTTTTGGTACTGGCACATAGGCCATTTTGGTACACCTCCTTTATTGCTTCGGGCCAGCATGGCCCGAGGTTATCTTGCGGCCTCTTTGGCCGGGGCTGTGCTGCGGGCAGCTTCGGCGGCCTCTCGTCCGCTCTGCCTTGCCCGCCAGTATTCGGGGTGATACTGCCGGATGGACTGATTGAGTTTTTCTTCAAACTGTCCTTTGTCCTTAATGCGGTCAGGGATTTTCCACAGCTTTTTGTCCAGCAGCTCCCGGAGCACTACGCTTTCCTGTGCGTCCTCCTCATAGCAAATATAGCCCTTGTCCTTGAAGCCGCATTTTTTGGCCGCTGGGGAGAGAACGGCGGCTACCTCGTTTGCCACCATCGTTCCGCCGTGGCTGGCGGTAGATACCAGAAACACCCCCGGACAGAGGGTTTCACAATTCTGCACCTCGCCCCACGGGGAGCTTTTCGGCGCATGGAACATTCCGCCCGTCCGGCTCCGGTCTGCCTGCATGAGTGCTGCCTTTTCTAAGATGGCTTTCAGTTCCGGGGAAAAATAGGCATATTCCCGAAGGACACGGGCGGCGTCCCCGCCGCAGGCGTTCATCAACAGGGTATAGGCGTCGCTGTCCGCTTTGGTACAGCGGCCCAGCAGTTTTCCGTCGTA
>NZ_WQPQ01000099.1:0-395 GCF_018785365.1 Clostridium sp. MCC344
GACGGCAAAGGCGGCTATCGGGATATGGCCTACCCTGTCACAAAGGAGTTCCGGGAACAGCTCAATACTGCTGTTCTGCAAGCCTATGAGGCAAAGCTGGAACAGATGGCGGAGCGCGGCTCTGTGGGGCGTGCGTCCATCAGCGACCAGCTCAAAGCCGGAAAAGCGGCTGCCGAACAGGCAAAGGCAGAGCGGCCTCCGAAGGAAAAGCCCAGCCGCAGTGCAGAGCGTTGACCTCGGGCCATGCTGGCACGAAGCAGAAAGGAGGCGGGAACCATGCCACGCAAACGGACGGGCTATGACGCGGCCTGCTATTACGACGGAAAACTGCTGGGCCGCTGTACCAAAGCGGACAGCGACGCCTATACCCTGTTGATGAACGCCTGCGGCGGGGA
>NZ_WQPQ01000100.1:0-352 GCF_018785365.1 Clostridium sp. MCC344
TCTTTCGATACGCCTCGGATGTCTTGTATCTTAAATATTTAAGATTCAATTTATTCAATATGTGATTTTCAAGGTACGTTCTGACTGAAGTTTATCAGTCATTAGCGAGTTCAATCGACTTGAGCTTACTAATCACTGGTAAAAACCAGTTTCTAACAGCATTGCCCTGCTGGAACGGGTTAACACATTCATCATCGCGAATTTCGCCTTTCTCTCCACCCGCTAGAACATGTCTGTTTTATTTGAAAACTCTTTCGAGTATTTTTCAAATAGAATCCGGCACCCACCTGCTCTCCCATGCCGTCTCCAGCATAGTACCATCGGCCGCTTACGTCTTAACCGTCGTGTTCGG
>NZ_WQPQ01000101.1:0-241 GCF_018785365.1 Clostridium sp. MCC344
CCCACCTGCTCTCCCATGCCGTCTCCAGCATAGTACCATCGGCCGCTTACGTCTTAACCGTCGTGTTCGGGATGGGAACGAGTGTGTCCCATAAGCGCATCGGCACCGGAATTCTTTTTTAGGTCCTTGAGACCTGAACAGTACGTAAAACCCTTACTTTATTCTTCCTTAGAAAGGAGGTGATCCAGCCGCACCTTCCGATACGGCTACCTTGTTACGACTTCACCCCAGTTATCAGACC
>NZ_WQPQ01000102.1:0-306 GCF_018785365.1 Clostridium sp. MCC344
CAGCCGGAAGCTGATACCGCCGCCCCGAACCGTCTTGACCTCATACCCGGCCCGCTTCATCAAATTGAGAAATTCGTCCAAATCAGCGGGGCGTTCCGCCAACGCAGTATCAATGGCAAGGCGCAGCCTGTCCTGATAGGAAAGCGGCCCTTTCCGGTCTTTCTGCCACTCTCCATAGTTCCGATACTTGCCCTTGCTCCGGGGCTTCGGGTTCTCCACGATGGATAGCCCGTTTTCAAGGCACAGCCTGTCAGAGAGCCGCCGAAGGGCGAAGCTGGAGCCCCAAAAATTTCGGAATTTCCGGGT
>NZ_WQPQ01000012.1:0-2589 GCF_018785365.1 Clostridium sp. MCC344
GCGCGTCCAGAAGCGCCGCTTTTCATCCAAAGGCGGTGTGCGGGCATTTTGGGAACCCGGCTTTAGCAAGCCGGTAAAGAAAAGTATCAAAGACGTGAAAAGCGTCACTTTAGCGTCATCCGATTTACCCCGGAGGGAAACCACAAGGGGGACAATAGCGTATCGGAAAAATCGCAAGTTGGGAAAACCATCTACCCACGACTGAGCGGCAAGACGCAACATTGTGAATGAGGAGCAAGGCTAAACTGCTTTAAGGGCAGTCCGAGGCGGGATACTCGACCCGGCGGCGCAGGATGGTTGTATTCGCCGTATGTCATAGCGGAATGTGACAGGTAAACACAGACCGCACGATACTTATGACAGCCAGCCGCAGTAAGCGGAAAAGGACGAAAACCCACTACCGACATCACAATACGCTTTTCCCAAAGTGTCTAACTGGAGATTGCCTAAACCGGAACGCCGGAACTATCCGGCTATGCGTAATGCCGCAAGGCGATAAATTTCAAGGGGTAAAAACCCAAGAAAGATGACGCTGAATATCCGGCATGGCAACGGAGCCTCCGTAGTAGTCCGAGGGCGGGAAAGCCGTCTACATGGCGAAGGGAGGCAGGATGTCAACCAATTCATAAAAAGGAAAGGTGCGTGAGGCATTATGAGAAGTCCTGAAAATGTGTTGGAAAGCCTAAAATCCAAGGCGTGTAACAAGAGCTACAAGTACGAGCGGTTATACCGCAACCTGTACAATCCACAATTCTATCTGCTGGCATATCAGCGGATACAGGCGAAACCAGGCAACATGACAGCCGGAACAGACGGCAAAACCATTGACGGAATGGGAATGGCAAGGATAAACGCCCTCATTGAAAAGATGCGGGATTTTAGTTATCAGCCTAACCCGGCAAGGAGAACGTATATCCCGAAATCCAATGGGAAAATGCGTCCTCTGGGGATACCGTCATTCGACGATAAACTGATACAGGAGGTGGTGCGGCTCATCTTAGAGAGTATTTATGAGCCAACCTTTAGCGACTATTCCCACGGTTTCCGTATAAACAGAAGCTGTCATACGGCACTCAAATATGTGCAGAAATATTTTACGGGGACAAAGTGGTTCGTTGAGGGAGATATAAAGGGCTGTTTTGACAACGTAGACCATCATGTGTTGATTGCTATTTTGCGAAAGCGGATTGCAGATGAACATTTCATCGGTCTGCTCTGGAAGTTCTTGAAAGCTGGATATATGGAGGATTGGAATTATCACAATACTTATTCCGGCACTCCGCAAGGCTCCATCATCAGCCCTATCCTTGCAAACATCTACATGAACGAACTGGATAGCTATATGGCAGAGTATGCAGAGAAATTCAACTGCGGAAACCGCCGTAAAATCAATCCTGCGTTCAAGAAGAAGCTGGATGTCTGCCGGGGGAAAGAACAAAGGCTTAAAAGAAATCTCTCTAAAATGAGCGAGGAAGAAAAAGAGGGCTTAATTGCAGAAATCCGGGAACTGCGGCGTAGTCTGAAATCTATGCCGTATAGCGACCAGATGGACGATAGCTATAAACGGATTTGCTATATCCGATATGCCGATGATTTCTTAATTGGAGTTATCGGCAGCAAAGAGGACGCAGAACAGATTAAACAAGATGTAGGCTGCTTTATCCGGGACAAACTCCATCTGGAAATGTCCGAGGAAAAGACATTGATTACTCATGGACACGACGCTGCGAAGTTCTTGGGATATGAGGTCACAATCGCCAAAGGCGAACACAACAAAAAGACCAAAACCGGGGCTACCAGACGGGTAAACAATGGAAAAGTCTTACTTTATGTTCCCCATGATAAGTGGGTAAAACGACTGTTCTCCTACAATGCCCTCAAGATTAAATACGACAAACAAAATGGAAACAAAGAGGTTTGGGAACCTGTCCGGCGCACTCGCCTGTTGCACTTGGACGATTTGGAAATCCTAAACCAATACAACGCAGAAATCCGTGGATTGTATAACTACTACCGACTTGCAAACAACGTGTCTGTACTCAATAACTTCTACTATGTAATGAGATACAGTATGCTCAAAACCTTTGCTGGAAAATATCGGACACGAATCAGCAGAATTATCCGCAAGTACCGTCAAGGAAAAGATTTTGTTGTGGAATATCCGAAGAAAAACGGCAAGGTCGGAAAGGTATTGTTTTACAATAATGGGTTCCGCCGGGACACTAAAGTAGAAAGCGGAAATCCTGATATAGTAGCAAGAATTTTTGAGAATTATGGGCGTAATAGTCTTATAAAAAGACTGCAAGCAAACAGGTGTGAGTGGTGTGGCGCAGAGAATGTGCCGCTTGAAATACACCATATACGAAAACTCAAAGATTTAAGTGGCAGAAAACAATGGGAAATCGCCATGATTGGGCGTAAGCGCAAGACAATGGCACTCTGCGTCTACTGTCACGACAAGTTACACGCGGGGAAATTAGACTGACATCTGGAGAGCCGGATACGCTGAGAGGTGTAAGTCCGGTTCGGAGGGGAGTTCTCGGAAACCTGCCATAGTGATATGGTAAGGCGCCGGGTTCTTACCCTACT
>NZ_WQPQ01000103.1:0-217 GCF_018785365.1 Clostridium sp. MCC344
CCCCGTTGGGCAAAGCATTCACGAGCGATCCCCGTGTGTCCCACGGTTCTTTTGGACTGATATCTTTTTATGATGCTTTTTCGCTCTTTTCCAATATGATCCCGGATATTCTCAGCCCTTCCCGGCAGATGTTGACCGCCGCATTTTCATCACGGTCCATCCGGTTTCCGCAGCTGCAAAGATATACCCGCTCTTCCAGTTTCAGATCATGTTTTAT
>NZ_WQPQ01000104.1:0-248 GCF_018785365.1 Clostridium sp. MCC344
AAGACAAACAAGGTTCTTGTATACACGATCTTCCTTGGAATGTTCGTTGCCAACACGATCATGGTACTCCTTGGATTCTCCTGCATCCGCCTTTTCACAAAGGTATTGAGCGTTCCGAAGACGATCTTAACTCCGATCATCTTCATCCTCTGCGTAGTCGGAAGCTATGCGATGAGAAGCAACTTCTACGATGTAGGAACGATGCTGATCGCAGGTGTCATCGGCTGGCTCATGGGTAAAGTAAAGAT
>NZ_WQPQ01000105.1:0-440 GCF_018785365.1 Clostridium sp. MCC344
TCTTCACTTTCGTACCCGCCATCTGCAACGACTTTTGAATACTTAAATCCCAGGTGATTCTCCATGTCTTTCAAAAACGGGATCAGGGTACGTGTATCGGTAGGGTGCGGGCTGATATCGATCCATGTGATGTATTCGGAATCCACTCCATGCTGAATGTTATAAGCAGGCTTTAACTGTCCATTCAGCATCGCGTCCTCTTTCATTCTCATGAAGGTTGCGTCAGGGTCTGTTTTGGAATAGCTGTTTCTATCCCCAAGCGTATACAGCTTTTTTGTATATTCCTTTAGTTTCTCCAGATATTGATCCAGCTGTTCCAGAGATTTCTGTAATTGTGTTTTTCTACGCCCGATTCCATGTACAAACACAATTCCCTCCTGCACTTTTATGCGGCACAACTGCTTCTTTAACCGTTTTAATGTGTGGATGGATATCCGGTC
>NZ_WQPQ01000106.1:0-769 GCF_018785365.1 Clostridium sp. MCC344
TACGACGGAAAACTGCTGGGCCGCTGTACCAAAGCGGACAGCGACGCCTATACCCTGTTGATGAACGCCTGCGGCGGGGAGGCTGCCCGTGTTCTTCGGGAATATGCCTATTTTTCCCCAGAACTGAAAGCCATCTTGGAAAAGGCGGCGCTCATGCAGGCGGACCGGAGCCGGACGGGCGGAATGTTCCATGCGCCGAAAAGCTCCCCGTGGGGCGAGGTGCAGAATTGTGAAACCCTCTGTCCGGGGGTGTTTCTGGTATCTACCGCCAGCCACGGCGGAACGATGGTGGCAAACGAGGTAGCCGCCGTTCTCTCCCCAGCGGCCAAAAAATGCGGCTTCAAGGACAAGGGCTATATCTGCTATGAGGAGGACGCACAGGAAAGCGTAGTGCTCCGGGAGCTGCTGGACAAAAAGCTGAGGAAAATCCCTGACCGCATTAAGGACAAAGGACAGTTTGAAGAAAAACTCAATCAGTCCATCCGGCAGTATCACCCCGAATACTGGCGGGCAAGGCAGAGCGGACGAGAGGCCGCCGAAGCTGCCCGCAGCACAGCCCCGGCCAAAGAGGCCGCAAGATAACCTCGGGTCATGCTGGCCCGAAGCAATAAAGGAGGTGTACCAAAATGGCCTATGTACCAGTACCAAAAGACCTTTCCAAAATCAAGACAAAGCTGGCCTTCAATCTGACGAAGCGCCAGCTTGTTTGTTTTTCCAGCGCGGCGGCGGTGGGCCTCCCGGCTTACCTGTTTTCCCGTGGCAGTATCGG
>NZ_WQPQ01000106.1:779-3096 GCF_018785365.1 Clostridium sp. MCC344
CGCCGCCATGTTCCTGATGATCGGCCTCATGCTCCCGTTCTTCTTTCTGGCTATGTATGAACGGGATGGCCTTCCGCTGGAAAAAGTGCTGAAAAACATCATCCGCACCCGGTTCCTCTATCCCCGGGTGCGGCCTTACAAAACCGAAAACTTCTATGCGCTGCTTAGCGCCAGAAAGGAGGCGCAGCCGATTGCGAAACAACAGAAGGGCCGGAAAGCCCGCAGGCAGAAAGCCTGAAAAGCAGGGCCTTACCGGCCTGTTCACGAAAGGAAAGAACATTCCCACCACCGCCCAGCAGACCCTCCCTTACCGGGAAATGTACCGGGACGGGGTGTGCCGGGTAGCGGACCGCTATTACACCAAAACCATTGAATACGAGGACATCAACTACCAGCTCGCACAGTCCGAAGATCAGGCGGCCATCTTTGACGGGTGGAGCGCCTGCCTCAACTACTTTGACAGCAGCCTTCCGTTCCAGCTTTCCTTCCTCAACCACCGGAGCCGCCCGGGCAGCCGGTACAGCGTGAACATCCCCATGCAGGACGATGATTACAACAGCGTCCGGTGTGAGTATGTGGAAATGCTGGAAAACCAGATCGCCAAAAGCAACAACGGCATTGTCCGCACAAAGCTCCTGACCTTCGGCGTGAACGTGGACGACCTTCCCACCGCCAGGGCAAGGCTGGAACGTGTAGAGGCGGACATTTGCGGGAACTTCAAAAAGCTGGGCGTCAAGTGCCGCTCCCTTTCGGGGCTGGAACGGCTGGAACTCCTTCACGGACAGCTCCACCCCGGCAGCGGCTCCCCCTTCCGGTTTTCATGGGATATGATCCCCAAAACCGGGCTTTCCACCAAAGACTTTATCGCCCCGGACAGTTTCGATTTTCGTTTCAGCCGTCTGTTCCGGGTGGGGACGACTTGGGGCGCTGCCTCCTACTTACAGATTTTGGCCTCAGAGCTCTCGGACAAGCTGCTGGCGGAGCTTTTGGAAATGGATGCGGAAATGACCATCACTCTCCATATCCAAACCGTCGATCAGGCCGCCGCCGTAAAATCTATCAAGGCCAAAGTCTCCGACATTGACAAGATGAAGGTGGAGGAACAAAAGAAGGCAGCCCGGTCCGGGTACGACATGGACATACTTCCGCCCGACCTTGTAACGTACAGCAACGACGCAAAGACCCTTCTGGAAGATTTACAGAGCCGGAATGAAAGAATGTTCCTTCTGACCTTCCTTGTGGTAAACATGGCCCCAACCCGCCGGGAGCTGGACAACGACCTGTTCACAGTGTCGGGTATCGTCCAGAAATACAACTGCACCTTGAAGCGGCTGGACTTCCAGCAGGAGGACGGTTTTCTTTCCAGCCTTCCGCTGGGTCATAACGGCATTGAGATCAAGCGCGGCATGACGACCAGCTCCACGGCCATTTTCGTTCCCTTTATGACGCAGGAGCTCCGCATGGATGGCGAAGCCGTCTATTACGGGCTCAACGCCCTTTCCCATAACGTCATCATGGCAAACCGGAAAAAGCTCAAAAACCCCAACGGCCTGTTCCTCGGTGTGCCGGGCTCCGGTAAATCCTTCGCCGCAAAGCGGGAGCTTGTGAACGTGTTCCTTGCCACCCGTGACCGGATCATTGTGGTGGACCCGATGGGCGAATACTCGCCCCTTATCAAGCGGCTGGGCGGACAGGTCATCGAGATCGCCCCGGACAGCCCCCACCACATCAACCCGATGGACATTGACCTGAGCTTTGACGAGGAAAACCCGATGGCGCTGAAAGCCGACTTTATCCTGTCGCTGATGGAGCTGATCGTCGGCGGCAAGGATGGCTTGCAGCCGGTGGAGCGGACCGTCATTGACCGCTGTGTACGCCAGATGTACCGGGAACACTTGCAGGACCCGGAAACAAGCAAAATGCCGACCCTCCAAACCCTGTATGACCTGCTCTGTTCCCAGCCGGAGGGCGAGGCGGTACGGCTGGCAACGGCCCTTGAAATCTATGTGTCAGGTTCCCTTAACGTATTCAACCATGAAACCAATGTGGACTTGAACCGCCGTCTGGTATGCCTTGACTTAAAAAAGCTGGGGGCCGGTCTTCGGACGATTGCCATGCTCATTATGCAGGACTTGGTAAACTCGCAGGTGTCCATGAATTTCCTCCGCGGTATCGCTACATGGTGCTACTTCGACGAGTTCCATGTGCTGCTCCGTGACCGGCTGACGGCAAGCTATTGTGTGGCGATCTGGAAAATGCTGCGAAAAAAAGGGTGCGTTCCCAGTGCTTTAACGCAGAACGTGAAGGATTTTCTGGC
>NZ_WQPQ01000106.1:3106-3643 GCF_018785365.1 Clostridium sp. MCC344
GCTCTCGCAGGCACA
Source organism: Clostridium sp. MCC344 (assembly GCF_018785365.1). Classification (NCBI taxonomy): domain Bacteria; kingdom Bacillati; phylum Bacillota; class Clostridia; order Eubacteriales; family Clostridiaceae; genus Clostridium; species Clostridium sp. MCC344. The sequence continues at coordinate 3,122 of NZ_WQPQ01000106.1, forward strand.
GGGGGACCGGCAGATTTTAGCCAAACAGCTTGGGATCAGCCCCCACCAGCTTTCCTATGTGACCCATACCAATTCCGGCGAAGGGCTGCTGTTCTTCGGGAATACCACCATCCCGTTTGTTGACCGCTTCCCGCAGAATACCGAGCTGTACGCCATTATGACCACCCGCCCGGAGGACAAAAAACAGGAAATGAACCGGGCATAACGCACTTCGGGCCATGATGGCCCGAAGTTTGGAAAGGAGGGATACATCATCGGAAAGAAACCGGATAAACGGAATTTTCAAAGGCCGGGGCCGACGGAGGATACCGGGAGCAATCGCCCCGGACCGGCTGAACGGGAAGGGCCTTCCCCCGCACCATCCCGACGCCTGCGGTTTAAGGACGAGGATACCGGGCAGGACAGTTCTTCGGGCCACAATGGCCCGAAGTCCAAAAGCGGTAAGTTTCAAGAGGACAGCCGGAAAAGCCGTCCCTCTGACCGCATGAGGCAGGAAGATGAAGCGGGCGGGCCGCAGGATAC
>NZ_WQPQ01000107.1:0-286 GCF_018785365.1 Clostridium sp. MCC344
CCGAGTGGAGATGGAGAGATTCGAACTCTTGACCCCCTGCTTGCAAGGCAGGTGCTCTCCCAACTGAGCTACACCCCCATATAAATCTGGCATCCACCTGCTCTCCCATGCCGTCTCCAGCATAGTACCATCGGCCGCTCAAGTCTTAACCGTCGTGTTCGGGATGGGAACGGGTGTGTCCCCTGAGCGCATCGACACCAGAATTATTTTTTAGGTCCTTGAGACCTGAACAGTATATAAAACCCTTACTTCTTCTTCCTTAGAAAGGAGGTGATCCAGCCGCACC
>NZ_WQPQ01000013.1:0-290687 GCF_018785365.1 Clostridium sp. MCC344
AGGTGTAAGTCCGGTTCGGAGGGGAGTTCTCGGAAACCTGCCATAGTGATATGGTAAGGCGCCGGGTTCTTACCCTACTTTACTGTTCGGTATCGCCTATCCCGTTCGCAACAATGACTAATCGGGAATGGGGACAGATAGGGAACAACTACCTAAAATCCCTGTTCGCGCTTGGCTTTCAAGGCTTCCTCATAATGATATGCGTCGGCATTTACGCGGTTTTGGTGAACAACATGATAATAGCGGACAACCTGCACAGCGCGATTTTTTCCCTTGCAGCCTATACCGTTATCCTCTGTTTCTCCCTGTTCAAATCCGGCGCACTGGCGAAGTCGATTTTCTCCGCGCATTAGCGGCGTGTCAAGGGTAGGGTGGAGATTTTCAGAGCAAAGCGGCGAAAATACTACCCGACCTTGACGCGGGAAAACCCCATAGAATAGGGACGGGCAAAGGGCAGAAATTGACCTTTGCCTTGATTACCCCTATGGGAACTTACAGCAGCAAAAAACCCAGAGAAAGGAGGTTTCCACTTGGCGTATGTACCCGTACCCAAAGACTTATCCAAAGTCAAGACAAAAGTAGCTTTCAACCTTACCAAACGGCAGATTGTATGTTTTGCGGTAGCTCTCCTGTTAGGGCTTCCGCTTTTCTTTCTGCTCAAAGACAGCACAGGCACAAGCCTTGCGTCTATGGCTATGATTGCCGTCATGCTGCCCTGTTTCCTGTTCGCCATGTATGAAAAGCATGGACAGCCCCTTGAAGTGGTGGTGAAGAACATCATACGGACGAAATTCATAGCCCCCAAAGAACGACCATACAGGACAGACAACTTTTATTCCGTCTTAGAACGGCAGAGAAAACTTGAAAAGGAGGTATCAGCGATTGCAAAAGGAAACACGAAGAAACAGCGCGGCGGGAAGCGCAAAGCCTAACCCGCCCCGCAAGCTCACCCGCGCCGAGAAAAAGCAGATTGCGGAAATCATCAGACAGGCAAAGGGCGACGGGAAAGCCCACACCGCACAGCAGACAATCCCCTATATCCAGATGTACCCGGACGGTATCTGCAAGGTTACGGGACGGAAATACTCAAAGACCGTCGCCTTTGAAGATATTAACTATCAGCTTGCACAGGCAGACGACAAGACCGCCATTTTTGAGAACTGGTGCGACTTCCTCAACTACTTTGACGCTTCCGTTTCGGTGCAGCTCTCTTTCATCAATCAGGGGACGCAGCGGGGCGAAGCGGAAAAGGCGGTCAATATCCCGGCACAGGAGGACGCTTTCAACTCTATCCGCACAGAATACCGGAATATGCTGAAAAACCAGCTTGCAAAGGGAAACAACGGGCTTGTCAAAGCAAAATATATCACCTTTGCCATTGAAGCCGACAGTCTGGGCGCGGCGAAATCCCGCCTTGCCCGTATCGAAACGGACGTACTCAACAACTTTAAGCTCTTGGGCGTGTCTGCCCGCCCCATGACAGGCTATGAACGCCTTAAAATGCTGCATGGCATTTTCCACCCGGAGGGCGGGCAGTTTGCCTTTGATTTTTCATGGCTTGCCCCGTCCGGGCTTTCCACAAAGGACTTTATCGCCCCATCCTCTTTCCGTTTTGGCGAGGGGCGTTATTTCCGCATGGGGCGCAAAATCGGCGCGGTTTCATTCCTTGAAATCCTTGCGCCGGAATTAAACGACCGTATCTTATCGGATATTCTGGACTTGGAAACGGGCGTTATCGTCAATCTGCATATCCACAGTATCGACCAGACCGAAGCCATAAAGACAATCAAGCGGAAAATCACCGACCTTGACAAAATGAAAATCGAGGAACAGAAAAAAGCGGTACGCAGCGGCTACGACATGGATATAATCCCGTCCGACCTTGCCACGTTCGGCAGCGAAGCGAAGAACCTCTTACAGGACTTGCAGAGCCGGAATGAAAGAATGTTCCTCTTGACGTTCCTTGTGGTGAACATGGCGGACACGAAGCGGAAACTGGAAAATGACGTATTCGCGGCGGCGGGCATTGCACAGAAGAACAACTGCGCCTTGACCCGCCTTGACTACCAACAGGAAGCGGGGCTTATGTCCTCTGTACCGCTTGGGGAGAACCTTATCCCCATTCAAAGAGGGCTTACCACGTCAAGCACCGCTATCTTTATCCCCTTTATCACACAGGAGCTTTTCCAGACGGGCGCGGCTTTGTACTACGGCTTAAACGCCCTGTCTAACAACATGATACTCTGCGACCGCAAGCAGCTAAAGAACCCCAACGGCTTAATCTTGGGTACGCCGGGAAGCGGGAAATCCTTTGCCGCCAAACGGGAAATGACAAACGCTTTCCTCATTACCGACGACGACATAATTATCTGCGACCCGGAAGCAGAGTATTTTTCCCTTGTGCAGCGGCTTGACGGGCAAGTGATACGGTTATCGCCTACGGGCAAGGGCATTGACGGGAAGCCCCAGTATGTGAACCCTATGGATATTAACCTCAACTATTCCGAGGACGACAGCCCCCTTGCGCTGAAATCCGACTTTATCCTCTCCCTCTGCGAGCTTGTAATCGGCGGCAAGGAGGGCTTGCAGCCCGTCGATAAGACCGTCATTGACCGCGCCGTTAGGAACGTGTACCGCCCTTTCCTTGCAGACCCCGACCCGGAGAAAATGCCTATCTTGGGCGACCTCTACGACGAGCTTTTGAAGCAGCCGGAGCCGGAAGCGGCGCGTATCGCGGCGGCATTGGAGCTTTACGTTTCCGGCAGCTTGAACGTCTTTAACCACCGTACCAACGTGGAACTTTCTAACCGCCTTGTCTGCTTTGACATCAAGCAGCTTGGGAAGCAGCTCAAAAAGTTAGGTATGCTCATTGTGCAGGACCAGGTATGGAACCGCGTCACCGTCAACCGGGCAGAAAGGAAATCCACCCGGTATTTTATGGACGAATTTCATCTTCTCTTGAAAGAGGAACAGACCGCCGCCTATTCCGTTGAAATCTGGAAGCGTTTCAGAAAATGGGGCGGCATACCCACAGCCATTACGCAGAACGTCAAGGATTTGCTTGCTTCCCGCGAAGTGGAGAATATCTTTGAAAACTCTGATTTTGTCCTCATGCTCAATCAGGCGGCGGGCGACCGGGCTATCCTTGCAAAGCAGCTCAACATCTCCCCGCAGCAGATGAAGTATGTCACCCACACCGAAGCGGGCGAGGGGCTTATCTTCTACGGGAACGTGGTGCTGCCCTTTGTAGACCGCTTCCCGAAAGACACCGAGCTTTACCGGGTAATGACGACGAAGCCGGAGGAAGTGGGCGAAGCATGACAAAATTAAGGACAGACACCATTATCAACCGGGACGCGCTCTATGCCTTGCGGGAGCTTCCAGAGGAAAGCGTACACTGTTGCGTCACAAGCCCGCCCTACTATGCGCTTAGGGATTACGGGCTTGATATGCAGATTGGGCGGGAGGACACGCCGGAGCAGTACATTGACAGGCTGACCGAGGTTTTCCGCGAACTGCGCCGGGTACTGCGTTCTGACGGTACGCTCTGGCTGAATATCGCGGACACCTACTGCGGCACAGGAAATAAAGGCTACCATGCAGACCCGAAGAACCCGAAAGGGAGAAACGGACAGCAGATTGCAAGAAACAACCGCGTTTCCGGCTGCAAACAAAAGGACTTAATCGGTATTCCCTGGCTTTTAGCTTTTGCCCTACGCGCTGACGGGTGGTATTTAAGGAGCGACATTATCTGGCAGAAAGAAAACCCCATGCCGGAGAGCGTGAAAGACCGCCCTACCCGCTGCTATGAACATATCTTTCTGCTTACGAAGTCAAAGAAGTATTTTTATGACGCAGCCGCCATAGCCGAGCCGTTAGCCCCCACAACGGCGGCGCGGTACCGCACCGGGCGCAGCGCGGGACAGAAATATGCGGACGAAGTACCCGGACAGGGGAACGTACAGGGGCTTAACCGGGCGCGAAGCGGCAGCTACTACGACGAAGCCCTCATGCCGACCATGCGGAACAGGCGGGACGTGTGGCTTATCAATACCGTTCCCTACAAGGGCGGGCATTTCGCCGCGTTCCCGCCAAAACTTGCCGAAACCTGTATCAAGGCGGGCTGTCCGAAAGGCGGCGTTGTGCTTGACCCCTTTTTCGGCAGCGGCACGACGGGGGCAGCCGCAAAGCAGCTTGACAGGCATTATATAGGCATTGAGATAAACGCCGAGTATTGCGCCCTTGCAAGGGCGCGGATTGGAGGGACAGACACATAAAACAATATAAGGCGCGTGAAAAAGTCACGCAGAAAATGACCCGCGAGGGGGCTGTCGAGGTAAACGCCGCTACCGGGAAAAAGAAACGTATCAGCAAGCGGATAAGGGACGCGGACTTTGCAAAGACCGAAGCCCCACCGCAGCCGGAACAGGCAGCGCAGCCCCTACCGGGCGGCGCAACTTCCCCGCCCTTAACCGACACGCCGCCGCTTCCCCATGCGCCGGGGGCAGAACGGGAACAGGACACCGCAGCAGCCGAGCGCGTCTTGGAACGTATCGACGGGGCGCGTACCAGAAAGGCGAGCAAAAAGGCGGCGAGGAAAGCACAGGCAGAAGCCACAGCAAAAGAAAAATCTTCCCGCTTGCAGTTTACCGACGAGGAACGGGCAACGCCGGAGCTTGAAAGGTATATCCGAAAATCGGACAAAGCAGCCGACCGTCTGGACGCGGCAAAGGCGGCTATCCCCAAAGAAAAGAAACTTGTACGGGAGCGCACCTTTGATGAAGCCACCGGGAAAGGCAAGACCCGCCTACATTTTGAGGAACAGGAAAAGCCCATAGGAAAGAATAAGCCCCACAATAACCCGCTATCCCGCCCCGCACAGGAAGCGGGTATTTTCGTCCACAACAAGATACATTCCGTTGAAAAGGACAATTCCGGCGTTGAGGGGGCGCACAAATCCGAAGAACTGGCAGAGCGCGGCGCAAAGTACGGGGCGCGGAAAGTCAAGGAGGGCTACCACAGCCACAAGCTCAAACCCTACCGGGCGGCGGCAAAGGCAGAGAAAGCGGCGTTCAAGGCGAATGTGGATTTCCAGTACCATAAAGCCCTGCATGACAATCCGCAGATTGCGGGCAATCCCCTTTCCCGCTTCATGCAGAAGCAGCAAATCAAGCGGCAGTATGCAAAGTCGGCAAGGAAAGGCGGCGCAAAAACGGCGCAGAAAGCCGCAGAGAACACCCGCAAGGCGGCAAAAAAGACCGCCGAGGAAACAAAAAAGGCAATCGCTTTTGTAGGGCGGCACCCGGCGGGCGTATGTATCGCCGTTGCCGCGCTGCTCTTATTCATCATGGTATCGGCGGGGCTTTCCTCTTGCGGTTCCATGTTCTCCGGCTTGATGAACGGCATACTTGGGACTTCCTACACGTCGGAGGACAGCGACCTTGTGGCGACGGAGAACAATTACGCCGCAAAGGAAAACGAGCTTCAGCAGCAGATTGACAATATCGAAAGCACCCACCCCGGCTATGACGAATACCGCTATGACCTTGACAGTATCGGGCATAACCCCCATGAGTTAGCGTCCTACCTCACCGCCCTTTTGCAGACCTACACCCCGCAGAGCGCACAGGCAGAGCTAAATCGCGTCTTTGCCATGCAGTACACTTTGACGCTGACAGAAGAAACGGAAATCCGCTACCGCACAGAAACAAGCACAGACCCGGAAACAGGGGAAACGACCACCGAGGAAGTACCCTACGAGTACCATATCCTCAACGTGAAGCTGACGAACAAGCCCATTTCCGAGATTGCGGAGGAACTTCTAACGCCACAGCAGCTTGAAATGTACCGCGTCTATCTGGAAACAAGCGGAAACAAACCGCTGATTTTCGGCGGCGGCTCCCCCGATATGGGCGCGTCCGAGGATTTAAGCGGCGTACAGCTTGTAAACGGCACACGCCCCGGCAACACCGCCGTTGTAGACCTTGCGAAGCGGCAAGTCGGCAACGTGGGCGGGCGACCCTTTTGGAGCTGGTACGGATTTAACAGCCGCGTGGAATGGTGCGCCTGTTTCGTTTCATGGTGCTACAATCAAGCCGGAAAGAGCGAGCCGCGCTTTGCCGGGTGCCAGTCACAGGGCGTACCCTGGTTCCAGTCACGCGGGCAATGGGGCGCGAGGGGCTATGAGAATATCGCCCCCGGCGACGCTATCTTTTTCGACTGGGACGGGGACGGGAGCGCAGACCATGTGGGGCTTGTTATCGGAACGGACGGGGAGCGCGTCTATACCGTCGAGGGCAATTCCGGCGACGCCTGCAAGATAAAGAGCTACCCCGTCAATTACTCCTGTATCAAGGGCTACGGCTTAATGAATTGGAACTGACAACAAAAAAATGAAAATCTGAAAGGAGAAATTTATTGATGGCTATGAACAAAATTGAACGTATCGACAAAGAGATTGCAAAGACCCGCGAGAAAATCACCGAGTACCAGAACAGATTAAGGGGGCTTGAAGCGCAGAAAACCGAAGCGGAAAACCTGCAAATCGTACAGCTTGTGCGCTCCATGCGCCTTTCCCCGCATGAGCTTTCCGCTATGCTTTCCGGGGGCGGTATTCCGGGTATGGAAGCCGCGCCGGGCTACCCCGCAGAACCCGCAGACCATGACACCGAAGAAATGGAGGACACCGAGAATGAATAAGAAAATCCTTAGAACCTTGACCGCACTTTGCGCCGCCCTTGTACTTATGGGCGGCTTTTCCGTCACCGCTTTTGCACAGACCCCGGAGGGAGAGGACGACACCAACGACAGCGGCGTTGTCTACGAGGAACCCCAAAAGGAAGAACCCCTTACCCCGGACGGGAACGCGACCCTTGTAGACGATTTCGGCGGCAACAAGCAGCTTATCACCGTAACGACCAAAAACGGCAATTACTTTTATATCCTCATTGACCGGGACGACGAGGGCGAGGACACCGTACATTTCCTTAATCAAGTGGACGAAGCCGACCTCTTAGCACTTATGGAGGACGGAAGCACCGAAGCAGCCCCGCCCGCCGTTTGCAGTTGCACCGATAAATGCGAAGCCGGAAAGGTAAATGTGAGCTGCCCTGTCTGCAAGGACAACATGACCGCTTGCAGCGGCAAGGAAGCGGAGCCGGAAACCGAGAAACCAACAGAGCAGCCCAAAGAGAAAGGCAATACAGGCGGGCTTGTGCTTTTCCTTGTCGTGGCACTTCTTGGCGGCGGGGGCGCGTTCTATTATTTTAAGTTTATGAAGCCAAAGCAGAACGTCAAGGGCGACACCGACCTTGAAGATTTCGATTTTGACGATTACGACGAGGACGAGGGGGACGGGCTTTCTGATGAAGAACAGGAGGACGAGGAAGCATGACGCTTTTCACCGAAAACCCTTTAGAAAAAATGATGGTACAAAGACCCACCGGGCGGCGTGACAGTGCGCCGCCCGTTCCAAAATCCCCGGCGTGTATGCGTTGCCCTTATAAGGCGCAATCCCCCTGTATCGGCTATTGTCTGAAACAGGCACAGGAGAAGAAGCACACCGCGCCGGAACGCTGAAAGGAGGATTTTTTCATGGCATTTAGACTTGTGATTGCAGAAAAGCCGAGCATGGCGCAGACTATCGCCGCCGCGCTTGGCATTAAGGGGAAACAGGACGGGTATATCGAGGGCGGCGGCTACCTCATTTCATGGTGCGTCGGGCATTTGGTACAGCTTGCGGAAGCTGCCGCCTACGGGGAGCAATATAAAAAATGGAGTTTTGACAGCTTACCCATTCTGCCGGAGGAATGGCAGTACGCCGTTGACCCGGACAAGGGGAAGCAATTCAAAACCATTAAAGAGCTTATGCACCGCGCCGACGTTTCCGAAGTGGTAAATGCGTGTGACGCGGGGCGCGAGGGTGAATTGATTTTCCGCTTTGTCTACGAAGTGGCGGGCTGCAAGAAGCCCATGCGCCGCTTGTGGATTTCTTCAATGGAGGACGGGGCGATTAAGGCGGGCTTTGCTTCCCTCAAAGACGGGCGGGACTATGGCGCGCTCTTTGCGTCCGCCCTCTGCCGCGCAAAGGCTGACTGGCTTATCGGCATTAACGCCACCCGGCTTTTCTCCTGCCTGTATGGAAAGACCTTGAACGTGGGGCGCGTCCAGACCCCGACCTTAAAAATGCTCACCGACCGGGACGCGGCTATCTCCCATTTCCAGAAAGAAAAATATTATCATGTTCGCCTTGATTTATCCGGCGCGGACGCGGCAAGCGAAAGGATTTCGGACAAGGCAGAAGCCGACGCGCTGAAAGGGGCTTGCGAAGCGGGAAAGGCGGTATGCGTTTCCCTTACCAGAGAGAAGAAAACCGCAGCCCCGCCAAAGCTCTTTGACCTTACCTCTTTGCAGCGGGAAACGAACCGCATTTTCGGTTACACCGCAAAGCAGACCCTTGACCTTGCACAATCCCTTTATGAAAAGCGGCTCCTTACTTATCCGAGGACGGACAGCAGCTTTCTTACTGACGACATGGGCGGCACCGCAGCGGACATTATCGCGCTGCTTTGCGAAAAGCTCCCCTTTATGGCGGGCGCGGACTTCACGCCGGAGATTGCAAAGGTATTAGACAGCAAGAAAGTATCAGACCACCACGCAATCATTCCCACTATGGAGCTTGCAAAGGCTGACCCGGACGCGCTGCCGGAAAGCGAGAAGAATATCCTTACCCTTGCGGGGGCGCGTCTGCTTTTTGCCACCGCCGAGCCGCATATTTATGAAGCGGTTACGGCGGTTTTCTCATGCGCCGGGACAGACTTCACCGCAAGGGGAAAGACCGTACTTGCGGAGGGTTGGAAAGAGCTTGAACGCAGATACCGGGCGACGCTGAAAGATAAGCCCGAAGCAGAGGACGGGGAAAATGAGGGCGTGACGCTGCCGGAGCTTTCCGAGGGACAGAACTTTCCTAACCCCGCCGCAAAAGTAACGGAGCATACCACAACGCCGCCGAAGCCCCACAGCGAAGCGTCGCTTCTCTCTGCTATGGAGCGAGCCGGGAACGGGGACACCGACCCGGACGCGGAACGCCGGGGGCTTGGCACTCCCGCCACCCGCGCCGCCGTCATTGAAAAACTGGTAAAGGGCGGCTTTGCAGAGCGCAAGGGGAAGCAGCTTATCCCCACGCAGAACGGAGCCGCCCTTATATCAGTCTTGCCGGATATGCTCACTTCCCCGCAGCTTACCGCAGAATGGGAAAACAATCTGACGCAGATAGCAAAGGGAGCCGCAGACCCCGGCGAATTTCTGTCCGGCATTGAAGCTATGGCGCGGGAGCTTGTGCAGACACACGCCGCAGCACTGGACGGGAAAAAGGATTTGTTCCGGGAGGAAAAGCCCTCTGTCGGCAAATGCCCCCGTTGCGGTTCCCCCGTCCATGAGGGGAAGAAAAACTATTATTGCAGCAACAAAGAATGTGCCTTTGTCATGTGGAAGAATGACCGCTTTTTCGAGGAACGCAAGACCGCTTTTTCCGCGAAGATTGCCGCCGCGCTCCTTAAATCCGGCAAAGTGAATGTGAAGAAGCTCTATTCCCCGAAAACAGGCAAGACCTATGACGGAACTATCGTTCTGGCTGACACTGGCGGGAAATACGTCAACTACCGTATCGAAGTACAGAAGAACTAAAAACTTGAATAGCAAGCATAGGAAGCGGGTACCCACTTCCGTAAATCCCCGTTGCGACGCTGACGCGCCGGACGGGGATTTTGCTTGTTGGGAAGTTTCCCAAACCCTCTTTTGCGGAGGGCTTCACCCTCTAAAAATTTTTGAGAAATCTTTGGCAGAAATGCGGGCGTACCCGTAGTAGACCATGCAGCCCAAAAATGCAGCTTGTGACGCTGCCCCAAAGAAAGGAGGTTTTTCACTATGGCAAGTTTACGGGACACCGTAAAGGACTATCAAGACGAGCTTAGGGACGGTATCGCATGGGTGGCGTTCTGGAAACAGGGGCGTTCATGGAACGCGGAATATTTTCATCTTGATATGGACGACACCCTCTACCCGGAGGACAGGAGCCGGTTAGAGGAAATCAAAAGCACCGACCCCGCCGCCGTTATCCTAAACGGCTATTACTGCGGGCATTTAGGCGAGGACATGAGCCTTGACGAGCTGACCGCCGGAGTGCGCTACCACTACGAAAACAGCATGAACGACATTGACGGTTTTATCGGGGCGCATGACGACAGGCTTCCCCCGGAGGTTATCGAGGAAGCGAGGGCAGCCGCCCATGAAGCGGGGCTTCCCTTTTCCGAAAAGCCCTACCGGGACGGAGAGGATTTTAACCCCTATGTATTTGACGGGAGCATGAGCATTGAGGATTTTGAGCTTATGCACCGCATGATTGAAAAAGAAAGGAGCGAACAAATGGCAGAACCGATTTTAAGCGGCTATCTTTCCAATCTTGGGAAGTACACCGAGGGCAGACCCGCGGGCGAATGGGTGACGTTCCCCACGACTGCCGAACATCTGAAAGAAGTCTTTGACCGTATCGGGATTGACTTCAAGCATTACGAGGAATGGCATTTCACAGAATTTCAATCCCCTATCCCCGGCTTGGCGGAACATTTAAGCGAGTATTCCCACCCCGACGAGCTGAACTATTTAGGGAAGCTCTTGGAAATGCAGTTTGACGACGACCGGGAGAAATTCATTGCAGCCATTGAATACGGCGACCATGCCGACAGCTTACAGGACATCATCAACCTTGCACAAAACCTTGACTGCTACTGGATTTATCCGTCCGTCCACAATGAAGAAGAATACGGGCGTTATCTGGTTGATGAACTGGAAGAACCCGAACTGCCCGAAGAAGCGAAAAAGTATTTCATGTATGAGGAATACGGGCGCGACGCTTCCATTAACGACGACGGTATGTTTACCGAAAAGGGCTATATCTACAACAACCGCAACACCTTTACAGAATGGTACGACGGGCGCGACGTTCCACAGGAATACCGGGTAACGCCGCAGCCCCCGCAGCGGTCACGCCCCGACCCGGAAAAAGCAGATTTTGACGCAGCCGCGCCGGGGCAGAGAACCGCGCAGACCGCAGAGCAGCCACAGGAGCCGCGCCCGGTTATCCCTATCGTGCTGACGAGCGAGAAGCCCGCCGAGAAATTAAAAGAGATTACCGACCGTCTGGAACAGGGTATTGCGGAACTCTTTGACAGCGAGCGTTACAAGGAATATCTGAAAGTCATGTCAAAATTCCATAATTACAGCTTCCGAAACACCGTCCTTATCGCCATGCAGAAGCCGGACGCTTCCCTTGTGGCGGGCTTTTCCGCTTGGAAGAATAACTTTGAGCGAAACGTGATGAAAGGGCAAAAGGGAATTAAAATCATTGCCCCGTCGCCCTATAAAATCAAACAGGAAATGCAGAAAATCGACCCGCACACACAGAAGCCCATAATCGGCAAGGATGGAAAGCCCGTCACCGAGGAAAAGGAAGTCACCATACCCGCCTACAAGGTGGTATCCGTCTTTGACGTTTCCCAGACCGAGGGAAAGGAGCTGCCGGATATTGCCGTTGACGAGCTGACGGGCGACGTTGACCGCTACAAGGATTTTTTCGCAGCCCTTGAAAAGACTTCCCCCGTTCCTATCGCCTTTGAGAATATCGAGGGCGGCTCTCATGGCTACTACCACTTGGAGGACAAGCGCATTGCTATCAACGAGGGCATGAGCGAATTACAGACCTTAAAGACCGCCATTCACGAAATCGCCCATGCGAAGCTGCACGACATTGACCTCAACGCGCCAAAGGACGAGCAGCAGCCCCACGTTGACCGCCGCACCCGCGAAGTCGAAGCGGAAAGCGTCGCCTATACTGTCTGCCAACATTACGGGCTTGACACGTCGGACTACTCTTTCGGCTATGTCGCCGGGTGGAGCAGCGGGCGGGAGCTGTCCGAGCTGAAAAGCTCCCTTGAAACGATACGCAGCGCAGCCGCCGAGATTATCAATTCCATAGACGAAAATCTTGCGGAGCTGCAAAAGGCACAGGACAAGGAGCAGACCGCCGGACAGGAGCAGCCCACCAGAGAGGAAAAGGCAGCCCCGAAAGAACAGCCGCAGCCGGAAGCCCCGGCAAAGGCAGATACAGCCGGGAAAGAGAAGCCGGAAGCAGCCGCACCGGGAAAATCCGGCGCACAGGAAAAGGCGGGCGCAGCCCCGAAAGAAGCCTTTACCCCGGAAACGATTTACAAGATGCGCCGGAACCCTTACGGCGACAGCCCGGAAAACAGCCACCTCTTGCAAGCCTATGTGACACAGGAGAACGGGCGGGCGAAAATGGGCGACGTGCTTTATACGGGAACGCCGGAGAAATGCCGCGAGCTTATGGGGCAGCTCAAAAGCGGCGGGCTGACCGAGGGCGACGTAAAGCAGCTTTACGCAAAGGCACAGGAAACGGCGCAGACCGCCGGACAGGACAAAGACACCTTTTCCATTTACCAGATAAAAGGCGGGGACGAAACAAGGGATTTCCGCTTTGAGCCATACGACCGCCTGCAGGCGGCGGGAAATGTGGTTGACAGGGCGAACTATGAGCTTGTCTATTCCGCGCCCCTTGCGCCGGAAACTTCCCTTGAAGATATTTACACCCGTTTCAATATCGACCACCCCAAAGATTTTAAGGGACACAGCCTTTCCGTTTCGGACGTGGTAGTGCTTCATCAGGACGGACAGGACGCGGCGCATTTCGTTGACAGTGTAGGTTTCCGGGAAGTGCCGGAGTTTTTACAGGAGCAGAAGCAGCTTACCCCGGACGACTTGGAAACGGGCGAAACTGTCAAAACACCGAGAGGGACTTTCCATGTAACCGCTATGAGCCGGGAGCAGATAGAAGCCGCCGGATATGGCTTTCACCACCAGTCGGACGACGGAAAGTATCTGATTATGGGGAATGGGACGCGGGCGTTTGCCGTTGCCGCAGAACAGGCGCAGCGGGACAATCCCTTGAAAACCGCCGAGCAGACCATAGAGCAGAACGGAAACATGATTGACGGTATCATCAACAACACCCCCACCGTTGACGAACTGGAAGCAAAGGTAAAGGCGGGCGAGCAGATTTCCCTTGTTGACCTGGCTAACGCTGTCAAAGCCGACAAGGAGCGCGGCAAGGGAGCGAAGCCGGAAAAAAAGCCCTCTATCCGGGCGCAGCTTAGAGCCGACAAGGAAAAGGCGCAGAAGAAAAACGCAAAGCAGAAGTCACAGGACTTGGAAAGGAGCTGACCCATGCCGGAACAGAGTAAATTTGAAAACGTGGATTTGTTCGCTTCCCTTGAAGCGATTATGAAGCAGAACACAGGCTTTTACCAGAGCGACTTAGACATTGACAAAGAGATTATCGCAAAGGCGGCGGCAAGCCCCAACAGGGAGGACAAGACCCTTTTGTGGTTCTGCCGCCCGTCCGGGACGCACTGTTTCCGGGAGCGCGACGTTTTCCTCAAAGACACCGCGCCCCACAACACATGGCGTTTCTACATGGAGCAGACAAGCGACCGCGTCCTTGCCTATGCAATCGAGCTGACGGGAAAGGAGCGCGGGAAAATTAAGGGCAATCTGTACGAACTGGACTACGCTAAACATTATGAGCGCGTCAAGGAAAAGGAACTGCCCGCCGATACGGTGAAGCTGATTTATGAGCGAGGGGAAAGGGAGATACCCGCCGGACGGTTCTTCAACGGCAACCCAGACCCGCAGCTTGGGAAGTTTGAACGCTTTGAAGCCCTACCCGACGACCCGGACGCGCTGCAATCACTCTTACAGGAAGAACGGCGCAGCCGGGAGCAGCTTCCACCGGGGGACTTCAAGGCGCATATCACAGCCTTGCGGGACGGGCTGATTGAAACGGAAGCGCGGCGCATTGTGCGGGAAATGAAGCGGCACTATGAGCCGAATAGCCCGAACAAGACCCATTTCATGGCAGAGCTTTCCCCGGCGTTCATGCGGCTTGCAGCCACAAAGGACACTGACCGCCTTTTCTCCATGCTGCCCTATAAGACTCTTTCCTTTTCCAAAATCGAGGGCAGACATGGGACGTATGCGCTGATTGACAAGGGGGAGAACCGGGACAGGGAGATAAGGAAGCCCCGCCCCTCTATCCGGGCGCAGCTTAAAGCAGACAAGGCAAAGACCGCCCCGAAAAAGGCGGCGGCAAAAACAAAAAATCACGATATGGAGGTATGAGCATGATTAGACTGACTGTTGAAGAAACAAACCTTTTGAGCATTTACAACGAGGGCGGCAAGCGGGCTTTGATTGAGAATGTCAACGCCGCGCTGCCCTACATGGACGCGGATATGCGGGAGCTTGCAAAGCGCACCCTTTCCAAAGTGGACGCTTTGACCGAAGCGGAATTTGCAGAGCTTCCCATTTACGCCGCTGATGAAGTATGAACGGGGTTAAGCGGCTGACGCCGCCCCAGAGCCGGAAAGTCAACGCCCTTGTGCGCCGGACGTGCTGCAACTATGATAACGGGAACTGTATCTTACTGGACGACGGAGACGAATGCGTATGTCCGCAGCTCATTTCCTATTCGCTTCTCTGCAAGTGGTTCCGGGTTGCGGTGCTTCCCGCCGACAGGCTGCTCTATGCGGAGCTTTACCAGACAGGGGATAAGAAGAAATGTACCGAGTGCGGCGCGTTCTTTGCGTCAACCTCTAACAGTGTCAAATACTGCCCCGTCTGCCGGAAGCGTATCACCCGCAGACAAGCCGCCGAGCGCATGAGGAAAAGACGCACCCCTGTTACGCAGTAGGCGCGGAAAATCCCTTGATTTACAGGGCTTTCCGGGCGTGAAAATCGGATAGGCGATACTTTATACCTTTATCCCCGAAAATGGCGTTCTACTGCGTAACATTCACGAAAACAGCACCCATAAAAAGACAGGGCGCGGAAGTCATATACCGGCTTCCGCGTCCTGTTCTTTTTTTGCCTATCTGACATTTCCCTTTTCCATTTCTTCAAGTGGGAACTGCGGGAGGGCTTCTATCAGCTTCTTTGTGATAGACTGGCGCATATCTTCGTTGATTTCCTGTTTCGTGCTTCCGTCCGGCTGTCTGACCGCTACCGTCGATAGCCTGTCGATTTCGTCCTTGTAGCACTCCACGACTTTCTCCACCGCCCATTTTTCCCCGGCAACGGCGGCGCGTATGGTTTCATATTCCGGCATTTTCTGGTTTTCCATGCTTCAACGCTCCTGTCTGTATTTGATAGCCTTATCATAGCACAGCGGCGGGGATTTTGCTATCCTTATCCGCGCTCTGTTCCCTTTTCACGTTCCGGCTGCCTGTCTGCCTGTAAAATGCTGTCAATGTTCTGCTTGATAATATCATATTCCCGGACTTTCTTTTTCAGCTTCCCATAGTCGGCGTAAAGGGCTTCTTTCTGCGCTTGGAGGGCTTCATACTCCGATTGCAGCGCGGCAAGGTTCGGGAGCTTTGCAATGCCCGCCGCTTTCAACGACCTTGCGGCGGCTTCATGTAGGATAATCGCCTGTTCCTGTCCGGCGCGGTACTTCTCCCTGTTCCTTGCCTTGCGGTATGCGTCATAGACGGGCTTTGTCTTTTGGTAGGTGGAAACATTCTTGATAAGCACCGCCATGTCCGCAAGCCGCTTTTCCGCGTTCTTCAATGCGTCTGCCGCCTGTCCGCTTTCCGCTGACATTTCCTCAATCCGGCTGACTAAATCCGCGTACTGTTCAATCTTGTGTTCCGTCAAGAAATTCATGGTTTTAGCTGCCTGTTTCAGATTGTGGATTTTCGCCCACTGTTCATAGCCCTTACTCTGCGCCGCCTTGATACTGTTCTCAATGTCGATAAGCAGCGAAACGTCGCGCTGCTCTCTGGGGGCTTTCGCCGCCTTTGCCCGTCTGCCCGCTATCCGTTCCCTTATGGCTTCCTCTGTATAGTCTGCGCCGAGGGTTTTTAGGCGGGTGAAGCGTTCCTGTCCGGGGGCGCGGCATGAAACATATTTCCCCGGCTTTATCTCATAGCCCGCCGCCTGTAACCGCGTTAGCAATTCCTCAAAACTGGAAACTTGGGGGATAAGCGCGTCAACGGCAATCTTTAGCTTGCCTTTCCAACTTGTACCCGTCTTTTCTGCCTGGTACTCCGCATAGCTCTTTCCCTTGCTGCCCTTGCCGGGGACGACGACGGACAAGCCATTTTCCCGGCACAGCTTGTCGCTCATGTTCCGTATGCCGTAATAGCTCCTTTTGTTGGAATTGTATTTGTGATGGTCTACAAAATTCACCGCGCAAAAAATGACGTGGTTATGGATATGCCCCTTGTCAATGTGCGTCGTCACAACATATTCATGCTGCCCCTTTGTCACCGCGTCGGCAAGCTGCTTCCCGATTTCGTGGGCTTTCTCATAGTCCACTTCCCCCGGCGCAAAGGACTGTATCAAGTGAAAGGCTAAATTGCTGCCCTTATCCAGTGCTTGCGAGAGGGTATAGCCGAACTCAATGTCTGCCGTTTCATAGGAGCAGCCGAAAGAGGATATGAGCATTTTCCCGTCCGTCTTGTCCGGGTTTTCGATATAGTCAAGGGCTTTGCTTAGGGTGCTTTTAACAGGCTTAATCTTTGTAACCGCCATATCTCCGCAAGCACCCCCTTTATTTCCTCTATGTCCTCTTGGTATGCGTTCCCCGCCGCGTTCACGCGGCGGGCTATCTGGTTGACGTTGACACCGATTTTCTGTATCTCTGCGGTCATTGCCTTTATATCGGCGTGGTCTATCTGAATGATATACCCGTCAATGGCAATCTTCCGCAGATACGCCGCCATGTTCCGGGTGGGTACGAGCTTCATTTTTTCCAGTATTAAATCCCGTTCCGCTTCCGTCACTCTGAATTTGATTTGCACCGTCCTTTTCCGTCCGTCCATTGCTTCGCTCCTTTCCTTTCCGTTCCGAGGGTTTGGGACACTTCCCAACAAGCCATTTTCAACCGACGCGCCGCAGCGCGGGAGGGCGAAAATACGGAAGTGGGTACCCGCTTCCTATGCTTGCTACGAATGTTTTTATCCCTTATGCCCTTATCCCTTACTACGGAGAAAAAGCTATTTTGCCAAACTTCCGCAAAAGAAAAACGCTGCAATTCAAAAAAGATTGCAACGCTTTCTAAATCCTGTTCAGTTTTAAGCCGGACATTCCTATTCGCCCTCTTTTTCGACTTCGGAAATCTCTTTTGCCGTTGCGGTCACAATCCGTATGCCTGTATCGCTCATACCGTCAAGAAGCGCGTCGAGCTGCCGCCGCTGCGTGTTCTTCTCCGGCGGCGTTTCCAAAAGGAACTGGTCTACGGATATATTGTAGCGGAGCATAAGCTCAAAGAAAATCTGTAAACTTGGGTGCTGCCCCTTGTTCTCAATGTTCGCAAGGTAACGCGGCGAGATAAACATTTCGTCGCTTACTTTCTTGCGGCTCTCCTTGCGCCCTGTCCGCGCCGCCTTTATCGCTGCCCCAAAAGCCTTGAAGTCGTATTTCGGTACTGGTCTTTTTGCCATAATTATTCACCCTATTACATTTTACTGTTCACCTTTCCTCTTGGATATGTCTACACTGTTCTATCAGTTGACTAAAATAATTCATATGTATATGTTGACAACTAGCCGCTTTTTTTGTATAGTATTATTAAAAGGGGGGAAATGTTTATGTTACATAGCATGCGTATTCGATAAGCATTGAAATTAAAAAAGATTTTTCCCATTTTCAATATGGGCTTTTTTGTCATGCTTATTTTGCGTATGCTATACAACAAAACTAACGATGTATAGACATAGTATAAAAACTATGCCTTAATTTTGTTGTAGTGTTATATGTATAAATGCAGGTCAATGCTCATGTTGAGAATTGACCTGTATTTTTTTGCGCAAAAGGAGAAATATTATGCTTGAAAAATATTGGATAAAATGTCCAATTTGTAACGGAAAGACGAGGGTTCAAGTATTTTATAATACGGTATTAAGAAATTTTCCTCTTTTCTGCCCTAAATGTAAATTAACACATATCGTTGATGTTGAAAAATTAGAAATCATAATCAAAAACTCTGAAAAACAAACTTTTTAATTTTGAAAAGGAAGGATATTAAATGAAACACTTACCTAAAAGTACACCTACGGAAATATTGAATGACCCATACGGATTTACTTACAAAGAAATGTCGGAAGTAATTGGAGAGGATAAAGCAAGAGCCTTATATGCGAAATTGTATAAACAGCCATTTCACAAAAAAAATCTATCAATATCAACAAAAAAAGTCTATAAAAGTAGCGATACTGAAAAGTATGTTTATGAATTGAAAGACAACAGGTATATCGAAACGGTTTTTATTAAACGGCGAGATGGTGGGACTGTTTGCGTAAGTACGCAAGTTGGTTGTTCTGTTGGCTGTATTTTTTGTGAGTCCGGACGCAATGGTTTCGTTCGTAATCTAACACCGTCTGAAATTGTGCAGCAGGTCATATTGATACGTCAAAAAGTAAATCGTATCGTTTTTATGGGAATGGGAGAACCTTTATTCAATTACGACAACTTGATTGCAGCAATCCATATTCTTCGAGATAGAAATGGACTTAACTTTCCAACCGACGGCATTACCATATCAACAGTTGGTCCAGTTAATCAATTAAAAAAATTGCGCGAAGAACATCTAAAAATTCAGTTGACAATATCTTTACATGCAGCAACACAGGCTGTGAGAAACTGTATCATTCCTCATATGCACATGTACGCTATTGAAGATGTTGTTAAGCAAGCATTGTCCTATTCACAAAGGCATAATCGAAAAGTGGTATTTGCGTATTTGCTTTTACCAGGTATAAATGACCGTTCCTCAGATATAAGGCAACTTGCAAAATGGTTTAAGGGCAAAAATGTTATGATTAACGTGCTGCAATACAACCCGACGAGTAATTCAAAAATTAGAGCACCACAAAAACAAGAAATGGTTGCGTTCAAACATCAATTAGAGCAAACAGGACTTGAAGTTACCATGAGAGTTTCTCATGGTAGAGAGATTAAAGCAGCTTGTGGACAGTTAGCTAATACATATAATAAAGCCAAAAAACAACAAAAATAATTTAATTAAAAGAGCCAGACGCACAGACGCAGAGCCGATAATATGCAGTTTGAAATACTGCTGTTATCGGCTCTTTTTTGATTTAATTTGTGCCCCCAATAACCATATTGGAGCAAAATCAGAACTGTTGCTTGTCGTTCTTTGATTTCCGCAGCAGCTTTGAAAAATCAAAGCCGCCGTTTCTTTTTATCTTCTCAAGAAATGACGCGGTATCACTGTTAAAAGCGGCGGCTAAAGGAGGTAGCCGCCATGAAGCACATACCATATCGACAAAATCCGACGGTCATTGACACATCAAAAAAAGCCCGACCACCACCGGGGGAAATTACGCTTGTATATATGAACTGTCTAATCATCTAAATACTACTCACAATACCAATGCGCCTGTCCGGGCTTTTCGGACAGGCGCATTTTGCTGCTCAAAAAATTTTTTGAAGAAATTTCAAAAAATCTTCGGCGTTTTTGAAAACCGCCGTATTGCCCCGCGAAAAGGGGGAAGCACCACCAACTTTCCAACGAGAAAGGAGGTGAGAATGTGGAACCTAACAGCAGGGAGTTTTACAAACAGTGTGCTTTTCAGAAGTTTTGTAATACGGTACTTCACAATGAAGCGTGCGACACTCATAGAGAGCTTCGCAGACACAGGGCAAAGGAAGTGACCTTTTCCGACATGACCTTAGACGAAGCGCGACAGCTTCATACGTTTGATGAATATTTCAAACGGGAAACTGTTGAAACCGTCTTTGAGAAAGCCGGGAAGAAAATCACGCCAAAGCTGCTTCTTGAAGCAATCCGTACTTTGCCGGAAGAAAAGCGCAAAGCCATACTGCTGTATTACTTCGAGGGAATGAACGATACCGAGATTGCGGAACTGTTCAATACGTCGAGAAGCACGATACAGTACAGGCGGACAAGCTCTTTTGAGAGATTAAGAAAATATCTGGAGGAAAATGCTGATGAATGGGACGAATGGTAACGAACCCGGCTACCCGGAAAATGCCCTTGTTCCCTATCCTGTCATTGTGGTAGCGACAAAGGGCGACCCGGACGCTATGAAGATTGTCTTGCAGCATTTCAGCGGCTACATAGCCCGCCTCTCCATGCGGAAGCTGTACGACGAGCGCGGGAATGTCTATTTCGGCGTAGACCACGACATTCGGGAACGGCTGCAAGCAAAACTGATGATGGCTGTCCTCACCTTTAAGGCAGAGGAATAAACCGCAGCGGCGGCGGGACGCTTTCTCTCTCCCCCTTTTCCGTTCCGCTGCTGACGCGGCAGCAAAGCCATTCTGAACCTTGACAAAGAAAGCGGCGCAAGATAACGGCGGCGCAGCATAGGGCAAATCGGATACGTTCCTTTTGCGCCGAGCCATACGGCGGGTGCGCCATGACGCTATCCGGGTGAGGTTATCCCCGCCCGGACAGCCGAGCGACCAACACCGCGCCGGAAAGCAAGTGTAGCGGCTTGCGGGCGACGACACGCAGAATATACAATGATACTTCCTTACAGCCACAGTCCGAGCGTTAAGAGCGTCGCAGGCAATGGGTAGGGCTGCATGAGAACCATGCCGGGGTGAAATTCCCATGAGGTTATGCTAATAACCGTCCGATTAAAGCCTTTGTTTTATTGAATAGTGGACTTGCTGCTATTCATAGACTGTATTATATGTTTGCGAAAGAAAGGGGGATTTTCTTTGACGCAAAACCAAACGCCCGTTACCACAACGGAGCATAAAATAGGAAAAGTTACTTACCTTGTATGTTCGTCCGCAAGTGAACGCGCAACGGACACACTGGATAAAAAGATAAAAAAACTCATTCGCAAAGACATGGAACTGAACCCCGCAAACGCCCGGAAATAGGGCGTTTCTTCACATTTTATACATGACACAGGCAGCGGTATGTGGTATAATATAGACAGTACAAATGCCATGCTTGTCTGTCGTCGGAAAGGAGGACAAAATGTTACAGACAGACAAGATTACCGCTTTATATTGCAGATTGAGCCAGGAAGATATGCAGGCCGGGGAAAGCGAGAGCATACAGAACCAAAAGATGATTTTACAAAAGTATGCTGACGAACACCACTTTTTCAACACGCGCTTTTTCGTAGACGACGGATTTTCCGGCGTGAGCTTTGAGCGTGAGGGGCTTCAAGCCATGCTGCACGAAGTTGAAGCCGGGAACGTGGCGACCGTCATAACAAAAGACCTCTCCCGTCTGGGACGTAATTATCTGAAAACCGGGGAGCTGATAGAGATTGTTTTTCCCGAATATGAAGTGCGCTACATTGCCATTAACGACGGTGTAGACACAGCAAGGGAAGATAACGAGTTTACCCCTCTGCGGAACTGGTTCAACGAGTTTTACGCCCGCGACACTTCAAAGAAAATCCGGGCTGTCAAACAGGCAAAGGCGCAGAAAGGCGAGCGCGTCAACGGGCAAGTGCCTTATGGGTACATAGCTGACCCCAACGACCGCAATCATCTATTGCCCGACCCGGAAACGGCGCACATTGTAAAACAGATTTTCGCTATGTATGTGCGCGGCGACCGTATCTGCGAAATCCAGAACTGGCTACGGGAACATGAGGTATTGACTGTTGCAGAATTGCAGTACAGGCGCACAGGAAGCCACAGGCACCCCCGCCCACACCCGAATTGTATTTACAACTGGCCGGATAAGACGCTCTATGACATTCTGGCGCGTAAAGAGTATTTGGGGCATACCATTACAGGCAAGAGCTATAAGGTATCTTACAAATCGAAAAAGACGAAGAAGAACCCGGAGGAAAAGCGTTACTTCTTCCCCAACACACACGAACCCTTGATTGATGAAGAAACCTTTGAGCTTGCACAGAAACGGATTGCCACCAAACACCGCCCTACAAAGGTTGATGAAATTGACATTTTTTCGGGGCTTCTCTTTTGCGGGGACTGCGGCTATAAAATGTATCTGCAACAGGGAGCCGGGACACTGGAACGCAAACACGCCTACACTTGCGGCAAGTATCGAAACAGGATAAGGACTGGCGAGCTTTGCACTACCCATTATATCCGAAAGAGCGTCCTTAAAGAACTTGTCCTTGCCGATTTACAAAGGGTATTGTCCTATGTGAAAGAGCATGAACAGGAGTTTATCGAAACCGCCAACGAGTGCAGCGCAAAGGCAGTACAAAAGACGCTGACGCAGCAACGGAAAGAGCTTGACAAGGCGCAGAGCCGGATTAGCGAGCTGAATATCTTGTTCCG
The DNA here is from genome assembly GCF_018785365.1 of Clostridium sp. MCC344. Taxonomy (NCBI): domain Bacteria; kingdom Bacillati; phylum Bacillota; class Clostridia; order Eubacteriales; family Clostridiaceae; genus Clostridium; species Clostridium sp. MCC344. Next base: position 22,399 of record NZ_WQPQ01000013.1, read on the forward strand.
CAAGCTCTATGAGGACAACGCTTTAGGGAAACTTTCAGATGAACAATTTGCTTTTCTGACTTCCGGCTATGACGAAGAAAAAAAGACGCTGACCCGGAGGATTGCGGAACTGTCACAGGAAATTGACAACGCCACCGAGCGCAGCGCGGACGTGAAAAGGTTTGTCGCACTGGTACGCAAATACACCGCCATTACCGAACTGACCTACGAAAACGTCCATGAATTTATTGACCGCATTCTTATTCACGAACTGGATAAGGAAACGAACACCCGCAAAATCGAAATCTTTTATAGCTTTGTCGGCAGAGTTGATACAGGCGACAAGCCTACTGAAAGTATCTCCTATTTCAGACAGATTGGAGCCGACGTAAAGAGTTATGCTATCTAACATACATCAAAAAGAGGTAAGATAACACCCTCTGCAAAAAAGGTTACGTTATCTTACCTCAACAAAGCAGGTGCCGCTAATGCCATCGTCCGTGAAATGGACAATGTTTGTAAAACCCTGCCGTGCGGCGAACTCCTCCAACATTGCTTTTTGATTGGATATGGAGTTGCTCTCACGCTGCTGGTCATCATCTTTGCCAAAGTCATCACGGCTCAGTCGTTCGTACAGAGCAGTGATTTTCTCGTTTTTTCTCATAACTTGCGCTCCTTTCTTCGGTTTTAGGTTGTGTGTTCTAAGAGACTTCCCAACCGCTTGATTAAGAAGTCTTTTAGAGCATACAACACCCGCCGCCAATTTGTATTTGCGGTATTGCTTGACCGCGAAGTGATCCGGGTCATGGGCTTCCAGCTCGTCGAACATCTTGTCCACGGGATTCTTGAAGGTTTCATCGTCCTCTCTGGCTTCCGAGGCATTGATCATTTCGAGCAGGGTAGTAAAGTTTTTCTCGTGATCAGGTGCCTCGTACCAGATGTAACCGATGAGGGCTGTATAGTACAGCTTCTCCGCCTTCACCCAAAAATCTTCGCCGGACTTATCGCCATCTCCCTTCGTGTTGACGATGATCGTATTGACCAGCTTGAGGATGTCCTTCTCGCTGCGGATGTACGCGAATGGGTTGTAGTGCATGGATTTTTTGAAATTGATGGTGTTCAGCGACTTGATGACATAGCCGCCCTTTTCGAGCATCTTGCCGCACTCCACCAGCACTGTACCCTTTGGGTCAGTGACCACATAGGAACTGTGCATCTGCATCAGGTTCGGCTTCACGAAAAAGCGCGTCTTGCCTGAGCCGGATCCTCCGATGACGAGGATGTTCTTGTTTCTGGCATATTTTGGCTGCTTCGGGCGGCTGTTCATGGTCAGGAACTCCGTCTGCGTCAGAATGACATTGTTGGAGAACTCTGGGTCCATGTACGGCTTAATGTCCTCCGGTTTGCCCCAGCGGGCCGAACCATATTCCAAACCATGTCGATATTTCTTGGCGTTCTTGCTTTTAAGATACACCGCCAGCCTCAGACCAGCACCGCAGCACAGCCCTACCAACAAGTCCAATGGATGCAGGCTTGGCCAGAAACTTTGCAACGCCCCAGGCAGAACCGCAACCAGCGAAAGAAACTTTTCTGAAGCATCCGCCCCTTGTGCCATTCGCCATGCCTCTCCAAAATTGGTAGCAAACAGCCCCAGCAGGATATACGGCATATTCAGCAAAATGAGCTTTTTGATGTCCAATGTCTTTTTCATCGTTCCAGCTCCTTTCGCTTGGTACGATCCACCACAGCATTTTTAACCATCTCTTTGAACTGGTTAAGTTTTGCCAGTACGGACGGGCGCTCTGTTTTCGTTGCCTTTTTGACCTTTTTGTTGGTGTACTCTGTAAAAGCTGCTGTCAGAGCATCTGCATCACGGCCTTTGAAAAAGATCAGGTACTTGGGCGGGGAGCTGCTGCGGTCTTTCTTCACCGCATAGTCCACACCATATTTCCGGGCGATTTTCTCAAACTCCTTGATAGAGGGGTCTGTGATCTCAATGTTGGATATTCCCTGATTCTGCCCGACAAGCTGCTTCACAGTCTGTTTTCCATGCGGAACAACTGGCGCATCACGGCTTCTCTGTTTTTCCAGCTTCTTTTCCTTTCGATGTGCCATGTACTTGCTTATGGCAGCCTTAAACATTCTGCCGGTAAACTTTGTTCCACTGACAACCAGCGTCAAAGTTCTGTTTTCCACTTCTTCCTGCATTTTCTCGCCTCCTTTCCACGAAGTTTGCAGGGAATCTCTTTTTTTGCTAAGGCGGAACCACCAGCCGCCGCAGAAGATAACGCTTCATACCGCCCTCCTTAGCGTAACTGGTCAGAACGGTCATAGTGCAGATTGCCCTGACGTACCTTTGCGTGGCTCAAAATCTTAATCTGCCCCTTTTCCTGACTATCCAGTGCTTTTTCATAACCGGTATCCGACAGGAACAGGCGGGTTCGTTCGCCTTTCCAGCCAACAGGGGAATCGTTCGTCAGCACATCAAAAATAATCATGTGCCGGGTGTCCTCCGCAAAACGCTGGAGGTCCATATATCCATGACCGTGATAATTCTGCGCTCCTGCCTTTGCCCGCATTTCTTCCATCAGCTGCCCTATGGTCTTTCCCTCAGACATCATGCTTGCTCCTTTCTCCCGGCAGTTCCGGGTAATAAAAAAGCGACCATTTACCAGCCGCCATACAGATCGTGATTTACTTGTGAGGTGTAATGATTGCTTATCGTGGTCGGTGCATTGAACAGAACGGTCAGAAGATACTGCTTCATGTTACGAATTTCCGTGGTGTTCTTCTGTAAACAGTCCATGACAAACTCAATGTGCGAGTTATCCAGCTTCAAGAATCTGGAACGAACGATTTCATGCGGAAAATCACTTCCTGCAATACGGGTGGTCTTTCGCTTTGCACAGACCGTTTCCACGATCAGCTCCACAATCTCATCCAAATCCTCCCGATAAGTTTCATACTGCTGACACAGGTATTCATACCCGATATTCTCCTGAATCAATTCCCGATAACTCTCTATCTCTGTGAGTGACATCGCATCCCTTCCTTTCCGTTCCGGCAGACAATCTGCCGCGCAATCCCGGAAGGGAATGGAATCGGTACTTGATCCATAAATATTTTGTTTTTGAGTATTTGATTTCTCTATATTTAATTCTGCGGGCTTTTCCGTATCCGGTTTATCCATATACGGGTTTTCCGTATCTGGTGAATCCGTATCCGGTTTTCTAAGCTGTGGCTGCTCGTATATGACATACTCTGTATCGCTGATGCGTCCCTGCCGGTCACGCAGCTTGTGCCGTACAATATAACCGGCGGCCTCCAATTCCCGCAACGCAGCGCCTATGGCATCCACGCCCTCCTTACAGATCTTTGCAAGACCACGGGTGGTGTAATTCCAGTCCTCTGGCAAAGACAGCATCATGGAAAGCAGCCCCTTGGCTTTTAACGACAGGTTTGCATTTCGTAAATGATGATTGCTCATTACAGTATAATCACGGGTCCGTTCAATGCGAAAAACGGCCATCGACCTCACTCCTTCCGAATTTTGGGTACAAAAAAACCGCAATCCTCATTCCAAAGAATTGCGGTGTTCAACACTTTTCAAATTTTCTTGCATAGAACCAAAACAGCGGCTTTCGAGGACGCGCCTCTGTAAATGACTCCTCCTGGGCGAAAGGAAGTGTTTGCATCACTCGGTCAATATCCGTTGATTCCATGTCATGCTGAGATTTGCAATCTTCCCGGATTGCTTCTTGAATTTCCTTTACCGTACACATAGTCATTCCTTTCCTTTCGTTGTATGGGTTTATGAGCGGCGGCGTTTTCCCGGTTTGAAATCGAGGATATGTCCCTCAATCACACGAGCGTAACGCTTGATCTTGATCTCCCGGCACTGCTGGCTTTGCAGGGCAGCCTGATACCCGTCCTCGGTCAAAAACAGCCGCATTTCCTCTCCGGGGCTGCCGTAAGCTGTGCTGGGACGCAGGACGGAAAACTCAATCATCCAGCGTGTGTTATCCCAAAACCTCTCTACGGCAAGAATGTTGTGTCCTTTCAGCTCACGGGCTGAAATATCCATCATAGGCGGCTCCTTTCATCGTTCCTGGTCTCTCTGACGCTTTTTCTGCCATGCCTCCAGCAGCTTGATGATGGTTTCCTGCATCCGCTGGGGCGTATAGCTTTTAGGGAAATACTTCCGTAAGGTGTCAGAGGTAAATGTCACTCGGTCCAGATCGCTTTTCTTTTCCTCACCCATGATGACACGCATCATATCGAGGGTCAGATGCCCCTCCTGACTGTATTTTTTGAGCCGCTGGGCTTGAGAAAGAGAAGGGGTAGCCTGTTCGCTGTCCATCGCGTCCAACAGGTCTACCTGTTCCTCCTTTTTGAGAAAGGACAGCTCATAGGCGGGATTTAAGGCAATTTTCTTTTCATCCACCATGTCCAGCAGTTCGGGAATCAGCTCAGTCAAGCGAATAAATCTCTTAATCTGTGATTTGCTATCTGGACTGTTCTCCGCGATTTTTTCTGCCGCAGTCAACTTCGGCCCAACTTGGGCCGAGGTTAAATCCGTCCTGGCTCCTTGGTGCTTAATGGCATCCAGTTTCATCTTATAGGCAAAGGCCCTTTCACTGGGAAGCAGGCTTTCTCGTTGTAAATTGCTGTCAACCATAATGATCGTGGCGGCATCATCATCCAGATCACGGACAATTACCGGCATGGTCTTTTTTTCTGCCAGTTCACTTGCCCTGTGCCGTCTGTGTCCGGCCACCAGTTCATAACCACCCTCCGGGTCAGGACGGGCAATCGCAGGAACCAGCACACCATATTGCTTGATACTGTCTGCGGTTTCCATCATTGCTTCGTCATCCTTGACTTTGAATGGATGCCCTTTGAACGGGTGCAGTTCCGACAGCGGGATTTCTACTACTTTTTCTCTCTGAGCATCGGCACGGCTCTCCTCCGTAGAAAACAGATCATCTACCGATGCCAGCTCTACTTTTTTCGCGCTGCTTTTCAAGTTTCAACACCTCCTTCGTCAGATTTCGATACCCCTCTGCCACCTTGCCGCCAGGGTCATGAGCGAAAATACTTTTTCCCTCTGCGCTAATTTCCTTTGCCCGGACAGAATGGGGGATTTCCGTTCCAAAGACTTTGATTTTACTTCCATAGGTGTCCCGCAGCAAAGCAGCAATCTCTTTGGCAAAGTTGGTGCGGTTATCCACCATCGTCAGCAGGATACCGTCAATCTGGAGCTTTGGATTGATCTGCCGTTTCACCTTACTGACCGTAGATAGAAGCTGTTCCAGTCCTTTGGCGGGCAGATACTCTGCCTGAACGGGAATAATGATCCTATTCGCAGCGGCCAGCGCATTAACTGTGAGCATACCAAGGGAGGGCTGGCAGTCGATGAGGATATGGGAATATTGTCCCTTCAGTGTGTCCAGATATTGCCGTAAAATCGTTTCACGGCTCATGGCGTTTACCAAAGAAACCTCCATACCGGAAAGCTGAATATCCGCAGGCATCAGGTCAACGCCTTCTGCATGATGCAGAATACCTTCTCCGGGGCGTATAGGCTGATCCATCAGAATTTTGCCCATTGCATCCGACAGTGTAAATGGCAGCTTGTCTGGTTGCGGATTTCCCAAGCTGATTGTCAGGCTTCCTTGCGGGTCCCCGTCGATCAGAAGCACTTTCTTTCCGGCCTGTGCCAGACCTATTCCCAAGTTCGCACAGGTTGTTGTTTTGCCAACGCCGCCTTTCTGGTTGGCGATGGCGATGATTTGTGTGTTCATGACTTCACCTCATTTCTGATTGTTGCTGTTGTTTCTGGAAATAGAAAAAGCCGCCACTTCAAAATTAACAGTGAAGTGACGGCTCTTTCTATCGCCGGAATACGAGTTCCTGAAATGAAAAAAGCACCCAGCATTTATACTGTGTGCTACATCAAATTCATATTCAATTATTCAAATTAGCTCAAACTATGCCAAACTGCCACAGCCAAAAAACGAGGGGAAGGAGGGCTGAAAAGCACCCCAAAAATCGGCTCTCGGTTAACCACTTTGGGAACCACTTCCCCCTCTTTTTGCCCTCTTTTTAGCCAGTTAACCACTTGCGGACCACTAAAAATTGGATGAAATCGGCTCTCGTTTTGCCAAATTTGGTCAAACCATATCAGCCCGTTTAGATATAGCAAAAGCCCGGAAAACCTTGATTTTCCGGGCTTTTTGAACCATTTTGATATAGTCTGAGCAGTCGATTATCGCTTGCTGAACTGCGGAGCGCGACGAGCTGCTTTGAGACCGTATTTCTTTCTTTCTTTCATACGCGGATCTCTTGTTAAGAAACCAGCTTTCTTTAATACCGGACGGTACTCGATGTCTGCGTGAAGCAGAGCTCTGGAGATACCATGACGGATAGCGCCTGCCTGTCCGGAAACTCCGCCGCCGCGAACGTTAACGATAACGTCGAACTTATCAGCTGTCTCTGTTGCTGCTAACGGCTGACGAACGATGAGCTTTAATGTCTCAAGACCAAGATACTCATCGATATCTCTCTTGTTGATTGTGATCTTACCTGTTCCCGGTACAAGATATACTCTTGCGATAGATTTTTTTCTTCTGCCTGTTCCGTAATATTTTGTGCTAGCCATTATGAATTTCCTCCTTTCAGACCTCTAATTAAAATTTGATTTCTAAAACTTCCGGCTTCTGTGCTGCCTGCTCGTGATCCGGGCCAGCGTAAACGTGAAGTTTTGTGATCATGCTTCTTCCTAAAGGTCCCTTCGGGAGCATTCCCTTAACTGCTAACTCGATAACCTTCTCCGGCTTCTTCTCGAGCATTTCTCTTAAAGTTGTCTCTTTCATTCCGCCTACATAGTCGGAGTGGCTGTAGTAGATCTTCTGGTCTAACTTCTTACCTGTAACTTTGATCTTGGAAGCGTTTGTTACGATCACGTAATCGCCGCAGTCGATGTGCGGAGTGTAGATCGGTTTGTTCTTTCCTCTTAAGATCTTTGCTACTTCTGATGTCAGACGACCTAATGTATATCCTGTAGCGTCAACTACGTACCATTTTCTCTCAATTGTTGCTGGACTAGCCATAAAGCTCTTCATGGGTTGACCTCCTGTTTGTACTAAATCAATCAATGTTCCTTTATCGTAAAATACTGTCTCCGGGGCTTTGGCTACAGCATTTTCAACCGATGTCACAGTTATACATTATATTATACATGGTCGGGTGTGTCAACCATTTTTCTTCAAAATTTCGATTAAATTTTGCCGAAAAACCTATATTTTATCGTGGTTTTGGCATGGTCCGCTTAATCGTTCCCCGATACACGATCTCAGCCACAACTGCTGCCGCAAACTCCGTGATCCAGAACGCGTTCCAGACTGCGCCGCCGCCGAACAGATGGCAGAGAATAAAGGCAGACGGAAGGATGACTACGATATAGCGGAGCAGGGAGATCACAAGGGACTGGACACCCATGCCGATTCCCTCCAGGGCACCAGACGCTGTTACTGAGACCGTTGAGACGATGAATCCGGCGCTGATGATCCGGAGGGCCGCGCCGCCTGCTGCGATGGTCTCCGCGTTGTCGGTAAAGGCACCAATCAGCGTGTTGGAGATCGTAAGGCAGAGCACCGTTCCTGCTGCCATAATTACGCCGGCCATAGCTAACGTTATCTTATAGATCTTCCCGACTCTCTCACGCTCTCCGGCGCCGAAATTGTAACCGATCACCGGGCGCATGCCCTGGATGATGCCGCTGGCCGGGAAATAGAGGAAGGTCTGCAGTTTATAGTAAATTCCAAGAATAACCACATAGCTTCTGGAATACTGCGCCAGCAGACCATTTAACACAAAGATCATGACGGAGGGCAGCGCCAGATTGAGGATCGCCGGGATCCCAATCCCGTAGAGCTTCTTCATCGTATTTCCACCGGGAATCTTATACCTTGCTTCCAGCTTTACCGGAACCGGACCTCGGAAATAGAAGGCAAGGTAGACTGCGAGCGAGATAAGCTGCCCCACACCTGTGGCAATTGCCGCGCCGGAGATTCCCATTTTCGGAAAGAATGCCAGTCCAAAGATTAAAATCGGATCCAGGATAATGTTTGTGATGCAGCCGCCAAGCAGGGCAATCATGGACACCTTCATCCGCCCCACTGCCTGAAAGATCTTTTCGAAAGCCAGTCCTGCCATGATGATCGGTGAAAACAGGAATGCGACGGATGCGTAGCGCACACCGTACCGGATGACCTCCTGATCGCCTGTGAATCTCCTAAGGAATCCTGGCATGATGACGATGCAGATCACAGAGAGGATGATCCCGTGGATCACAGACAGGACAACGCCCTGAGTCGCTGCCCGGCGCGCTTCATTCTCTTTTCCGGCACCTCTCGCTGTGGCGATCAAAGCGTTGATCCCCACCCCGAAACCGATGGCCATGGCATTGATGAAATTCTGGATCGGAAATACCAGAGACAGCGCTTCCATGGCATTCTCGCTGATCCGGGCAACAAAATAACTGTCTACTATATTATAAAGGGAATTCACCAGCATGGACAGGACCATGGGCATTCCCATTCCGAGGAGAAGAGGAAAGATCGGCTTCTCCTTCATGAAAGTTTCATTCATGATTCTAACCTCCCATATAATTTTTAAAGTAACGGTTCCATATGTAAAACTTCGTTGATATAAGCAATAAAAAGAAGGTACCTCGACACATTCTTGCACCGAGCGCAGTCACTTGCGACAATCTGCATCTTCGCGCGAGTACACATCATTGGCCCGTAGTTCCTTTTTGTTTAGCGGGAAGTTCTATCGGAATTTTCTGTTAAACAAAAAACGCCACACAACCACCCATAAAGCTTTTAGGTGATTGTGTGGCGAAAAAAGTTCTTCTCTAAAAATCCACACGAGTTTTAACGTCTGGTAGAATAACATAGATTTCGGATTCTGTCAACTATCCGGAGCCCGAAGACTCGGTGATCCGAACCTCTCACTCTCTAAGGCCCGAACATCTCACTTCCGCATCTGTCCGGCAAAGTCTGCCATGTCCGATGCTGGCAGCTGATCACACATCTGCGATGCTGCGATTCCTTCTGTTTCACAGCGATTTCGTACCTTGCTTCTTTTTCTCCAGATAATCATTTAACTCCGCGTTCTTCACATTTGTGATAAACATATGACCCGGGGCGTGGGTGATGACGATCGGCGGCTTCGCCCGCTCGACGGCTGCCTGTGGGGTCACACCGCAGGCCCAGAATACCGGGATCTCGCCCTCGCGGATCTCCACTGGATCTCCATAGTCCGGATGGTCGATATCCTTGATGCCGATCTTTTCTGGATCGCCCATGTGGACAGGACCACCGTGAACATTCGGGAACTTCTCCGTGATCTCCGCCGCTTTCTTTGCGTTCTCCGGCGTCATCGGGCGCATGCTGCATACAAGCGGACCTTCAAACACACCGGCTTTCTCACACTCGATGTTCGTCTTGTACATCGGCACATTTCTTCCCATTGAGATATGGCGCACGTCGATTTCTGCCTGTAAGAGCGCCTCCTCGAAGGAAAAGCTGCAGCCGATAAGAAAACCAACGAAATCATCCTGCCAATATTCAGAAGCATCTGTCACTTCATCGACCTTCACGCCGTTTTTATAGATAAAGTACCGCGGAATATCGGTAACAATATTCGCTCCCTCGCCCATATCATGAACCAGCGGGGAGCCGTCCATGATCTCGAGGATCGGACACGGTTTCGGGTTGCGCTCCGCGAACTTTTTAAAATCCTCCGCATATTTTTTCGGCAGGATCACAAGGTTTGCCTGTGCGTATCCCCCGCACATTCCGGCTGTCGGTTCTGTGATCTCACCGTCACGGATCTTTTTCCAGATCTCTTCCGGTCTTGTCGTTCTGTAATCTCCCATTTTTCACTACCCCTTTCTCCTATGCCGTTCTTTTCGTTTCCGGCATCTTAAGTTTCCTGTTTCCCACGCCCCATTCTGCTGAAACGCTTCGCCGATCAGGTCATTTTCCGGTCTGCATCCCCATATTTTTTTACCTGAATCTCACAACCTCTTTTTCAAGCTCCACAAGAAACTCTTTTCCATTTACGGAGATCTTATAGGTTCCCGCCTTTACCCATGCGGTCTTGTTCGCCTCGGATGCCGCTGCGATCGCCACCGCCTGCTCATCATCCGCCGGTTCCACCGGGGTATTCAGTTTCTTCGCAAGCGCGTCAAACTCTTCTTTTTCCTTACAATAGAGAGCCTGCGCCTCATCCACCGTGACTTTCTCAAAATGGATCTTCATTCCCGGCATGCACTGGGCAAGCACCGGAAGGTCCACAGAGATCACATTGGCGATCTTTGTGTAGCCGCCTGTGGTTTGATGGTCCGCCATCATGACGATAGGATTTCCGTGGGACGGAACCTGGACAGCGCCGAAGCTGATGCCGTCAGTGATGATGTCACCGCCGTTTTTATGCTCGATCACATCGCCTTCCATGCGGCAGCCCATGCGGTCATACTCGTTGGAGATCGTGTAGGTGCTGTTTAAGAAGGTGTTGATTCCCTTATCTGTAAAACAGTCGTCCTGCGGGCCCATAACGACTCTGAGGGTCCATTCCTTTGCACCGTAAGACGGAAGTCCGTATACACGCTCGGCCATATGCGGGAGCCAGGATGCAGGAGCGCGGAAAGCGATCTCATCGCCGGTTCCTAATTTTCTTCCCTCGTATCCGCCGACTTTTGATTTCAGGTTCGTGGATCTGCTTCCCATAACGACCGGGATATCAAGTCCGCCCGCAAAAGCGATATACGCACGGCTTCCGCCGTACATGCCCATGAAGCTCAACGTCTGGCCCGCTTTTACCAGAACCGCACGGTATCTCTCCACCGGTTTTTCGTCGATCTTTGCCCCGAGGTCGCCGCCTGTCACCGCGATGATCTCATCTTCTGTAAATTTCATCGTCGGGCCCATCATCGTGATCTCGATGACCGCCTCGTTCGTATCATTTCCAACAAGGATATTGGCGAGTGACGCTGCCCTGGTATCCATGACACCAGATACGGACATTCCAGTCTCCTGAAATCCGTAACGTCCCATATCCTGAATCGTTGTCAGGAATCCGCCGTTTATGATCTGAATGCCCATCACTCCGCCTCCTTATCATATACTACATACTGATATGTATCGTTCTCCACCTGTTTTTCGATGGCTTTGTACTCTTCTTCCGTCACCGGGCGGAATTTGATATACTGTCCGGACTCCAGGAGTACCGGTTTTTCCCGCTCGGAATCATACAGCTTTAACGGAGTTCTTCCGATGAGCTGCCAGCCGCCCGGGGATGCCACCGGATAGATTCCAGTCTGCTCTCCGGCGATTCCCACGGAGCCGCCCTCGATCTTTACGCGCGGACTCTTCAAACGCGGAGTCGCGATACGCTTGTCCATGCCGCCGAGGTACGGAAATCCCGCGATAAATCCCAGCATGTAGATCAGGTACTCTTCGGAGGAGTGGATCTTTACGACTTCCTCTTCCGTAAGTCCGTTATGCTCTGCCACATTCGCAAGGTCCGGTCCCATCTCCCCGCCGTAAAGCACCGGGATCTCGATCACCGTTGGCGGCGGGATCTGGATGCTGCCCATGGAGGACAGAACCTGCTCAAATTTTTCTGTCAGTGCTGAGAACCGGATCACTTCCGGCTTGTATACAACAAGAAGGGAACGGTAGGTCGGTACGGTCTCGACGATTCCCTCAATCTGTTCTTTCTCTAACGCGATCTTGAATGCGCGGATCTTCCGGTTGATCTCCGGACTGATCTCATTTCCAAATTCCACGGTGACTGCACAGTCACCGGAAACCAGATATCTTACATTTCCCACAGCGAGTCTCCTCTCTATACATTTGCGGCTGTTTGACATTTGTAAGATGTCAAACAGCTGCACTCTTTTTCCTATAAACTTAAATTTTTGATCTCGACGCCTTCCGCGATCAGTGTCTCACGGATATTCTTTACGAACTCCAATGCCTTTGGGTTATCTCCGTGAACGCAGATAGAGTCTGCCTTGATCGCGATATCGTTTCTGTTGATGGACTCAACTTTTCCTTCTTTTACCATACGGATCACACGTTTGATCGCAAGGTCTTTGTCCTTGATCACTGCACCCGGAAGCTTTCTTGATACGAGAGTTCCGTCATCGTTGTAAGCGCGGTCAGCGAAGACCTCACTTGCAGCGCGGAGACCGACTTTTTCTGCTGCCGTGATCATCTTAGAACCTGCAAGTCCCATGAAGATGATGTCCTTATCTACCTCATAAACTGCCTCACACATTGCGATGGCTAACTTCTCGTCAACAGCTGCCATATTGTAAAGAGCGCCGTGCGGTTTTACATGCTGGATCTTTACGCCGTGGGCGGTACAGAACGCCATGAGAGCGCCCAGCTGGTAGCGGACATAAGCTTTCGCTTCATCCGGCGTCACTGCCATATTGCGGCGTCCAAATCCCACAAGGTCCGGGAAGCCCGGGTGTGCGCCGACGGCTGTTCCGAACTCTTTCGCCAGAGCAACGGTCTTTTCCATCACCATCGCGTCACCTGCGTGCCAGCCACATGCCACGTTTGCGGAGGAGACGTATTTTAAGATCTCCTCATCCATTCCGATCGTATAATTTCCAAAGCTTTCTCCAAGGTCACTGTTTAAGTCTACACGGTACATAAAATTTCCTCCTTGCTTTCCCTGCCGGTATTTTCTAAATTTCCTATCTACTATTTTAAACGACTTGCATCATAATCTCAATACATAATTAGCCTTAGCCGAACATCTTTAAGATTCCCGGAAGAGCTTTGATTCCGGAGAATCCTGTGAGCAGTACCACGCACACACCTAAAACTATGAGGATCGTCGGATGCTTGTAATCCTCGCCGACGATCTTCTTGTTTCTGCTCGCAAGAAGGATCGTTAAGAGTGTCAGCGGAAGGATCAGTCCGTTTAAAGCGCCTGCAAGTACAAGAAGTGCTGCCGGCTTTCCGAGGATCGCCATGATCAGTGTGGAGGCTGTGATAAATCCGATCACGAACCACTTTTCATTCTTCATGATAAACGGATGAAGAGTCTTTAAAAATGAAACCGATGTATAAGCCGCGCCGATGACGGATGTTGTAGCGGCGAAGAAAAGGACAAGACCAAAGATCTTATATCCGATCACGCCCGCTCCGAGACGGAACGCGTCTGCTGCCGGGTTTGAAGCGTCGAGTGTCACATCCGGGTTTGCTGTCACGACACCGAGAACCGCAAGGAACAGCAGGATTCTCATGATTCCAGAAACGCTGACACCCATTAAAACGGACTGGCGTACATGCGGAAGATCTTTCTTTCCGGAATATCCGGCGTCAAGAAGACGGTGCGCACCGGAGAATGTGATATATCCGCCGCAGCTTCCTCCGAGAAGCGTGATGAGCGGAAGGACAAGGACACCCACATCGCCCGGGTGGAAAATACTGCTCACAGCGTCCCCTACCGGAGGTTTGGATTTGATCGCCACATAGAGAACTACGATGATCATGATACTTCCAAGGTATTTTGTCAGCTTATCCATGCTGGCCTTCGCGTCCTTGGAGAGGAAGATCAGGATTCCGATGATTCCCGCGATAAAGGTTCCAACCGTCGTCGGTATTCCGAACAATACGTTGAGTCCCAGGGCGCCGCCTCCGACATTTCCGATGTTGAATGCCAGACCGCCGAGGGCAACCATGAACGCGATAAAGTATCCGAGCCCCGGAAGGACTTTATTTGCAATATCCTGTCCGCGCATGCCGGACACACCGATCACCGACCAGATATTCAACTGTGTCGTCACATCCAGCAGGATCGTGCAGATGATCACCAGCGCGAAAATGCTTTTATACTGAGCCGTAAATGTGGAAGTCTGTGTCAGGAAGCCCGGTCCGATCGCGGATGTCGCCATCAGGAACGCAGCTCCCATCAAGGTCGTCATGTTGCTGTGTTTTTTCTTTTCCCCCATAAATGAGTACCCCTTTCGTATCTTTTCTACAACTGATGTCTTGATTTTATCTGACTTTTTAGTGATATTCAACTATATTTTTCGGTTTTGGAAAATCTTTTTTAAATTTTCAAAAAAATCGTGCGAATCCGCTCATTTTCAGCGAGCGATTTCGCACGATGTGAATTTTTGCACGTTTTCAATTGTTCATCAGATCTGCGCCCTTCCGCGAGGGCCGTAAGATTTCAGTCTTCCTTATCAAGTCTTCTCTTCATGGAGAATCTTGTGATCCCCAAAAGGGCCGCCGCTTTTGTCACGTTGTTTCCGCAGAGCTTCAGCGCCTGGTCCATGTAGATCTGTTCCAGCATGGAAACCTCCTGATCGAGACTGATCGGTCCTTTCCGAAGATCCTTTAGCGCAAACGGTTCTCCTGTCCGGGTATCATCTTTCCAGTCCACCCGTTTTAATTCCACATGTTTTTCAAGCACGTCCCCCTGACAGAATAAGAAGCAGCGCTCAAAAATATTTTTCAGTTCCCGAACATTCCCTTTCCAGTCATACAAAAGCAGCTCCCGCATAAAATCAGGATCCACATGGGTGATATTCTTTCCAAACATGCCGTTATAATATTTCAGGTAATAATCGCAGAGCGCCGGAATGTCCTCTCTCCGGTCCCGTAACGGCGGGATCACAAGTTCCATGACATTGATCCGGTAAAAAAGGTCTTCCCGGAATTCCCCCTGCTTTACGGCGTGTTCCAGATTCCGGTTTGTCGCCGCGATCACCCGGGCATCCACTTCGATGTCCTCCAGGCCACCCACACGCTTGAACTTCTTATGATCCAGAAATGTGAGGATCTTTGTCTGCATGGAGAGGGGAAGTTCCCCGATCTCATCCAAGAACACGGTTCCGCCTGCTGCCAGCTCGATCAAACCTTTCTTCGTCTTCATCGCACCCGCAAAGGCCCCCCGCTCATAGCCAAAGAGCTCGCTCTCCATCAGATGTTCCGGAATTGCGCTGCAGTTGATGCGGACCATCAGGTGGTCCCTCCGGTCGCTGCAGGCATGGATCAGGGACGCCGCAACCTCTTTTCCCGTTCCGGTCTCGCCCCGGATCAGAACATTCACCGTGGAATTCTTTCCGAGAAGTTCGATGTGGCGCCGGATCCGCATCGCGGCATCGCTGACTCCGATAAATTCCTGCGTTTTTCCCTTTAGGAACTCCAGGGATTCCCGATCCTGCATCTGGCCAATGCAGCGGCTGGCGATCCGGTCAATCTCGTCAATATCAAAGGGCTTTAAAATATAGTCGTAAGCGCCGCGCTTCGTCGCCTCCACCGCCTGGGCGACAGAGCCGTACGCCGTCATCAGGATCACCTGGACCTCCTCATCGGCGGAACGGAACGTGGAGATCTCGTCGATCCCGAGGCTGTCCTGCAGACGATTATCCAGAAGGATCACCTGCGGATGGAACGTTTTCATCTTCTCGAGAGCGTCCTTCACCGTTTCCGCCGACTGGGTCTCGTATCCCCGGTCCTTCAGGCCTTCCTCCAGCGTAAACCGGATCAGAAATTCGTCATCAACGATCAGTACCTTTTTCATGTTCATCCCTGCTTTCAAAAATCAGGCGCACCGTTGTTCCGCAGCCCGGAGCGCTTTCCATTTCCATTTTGCCGTGGTTCTGCTCGATCAGCCGGTTTACGATCGCCAGACCGAGTCCGACGCCGTTAATGCTCTTCGTGTAGAACGGTTCTCTTGCACGTTTCAGTTCCTCTTCATTCATTCCTTTTCCATTGTCGGAGACACAGAATGTAGTCATACCTCCGTCGGAAGACACTGAGAGACGGATCTTCCCCGTGCCGTCCCGGCTGACCGCCCGCATGCTGTTCGTCAGAAGATTGTACAGCATCTGGCGCATTTCATTCTCATCGGCAAACACCTCACATGCCACGCAGTCTGTCTCGAACGTGACATTCTGCTGCTCGCACTCCTTCGCGTAGATAGATGCCACCTCCCGCAGCACCGCATCCGCCGGAAAGACATGTCTGTGGTTTTCCTTCTTTACCGACAGCGTAAACAGGTCATTGATCAGCCCAGTCACCCGGTCGATCTCATGGAGCATGCTGTCGCAGAGAAGCTTTTCATTCTCCTTCACCGCCCGTCCGCCCAGGACCTGGATCCCGGAACGGATCCCGGCCAGCGGATTCTTGATCTCGTGGGCCAGCGCCGATGACATCCGGCTCGTATACTCCATTTTCGTGTAGTTATCAAGGTTTTTCAGAAGATCCTCAAAAGTTCTCGCCAGCTGGCCGATCTCGTCCTTTCTCGCTGTCTCCGGAAAGCTGTACTCCCGGAACCCGTCCTTGTTCTCATCGAGCTTTTTACACGCCGCGCCCATGCTGCGGATCGGTTTTGTGAGACTCCAGGCGAGGAACACGCTGACCTGGACGATGACCAGGAGACTGGCCACAGCGCCCACAATGACATAATTCTGTTCTTCCAGGATCGCGTTCTCGAATGACTTTTTATCCATCCAGTATTCCAGACGCCATCCCAGGGAATTTCCACTGTCCGCGTACAGGAGTTCCATGTTCCCGTCCGGGATCTCCTCGTCACCCGTGATGACCGTACCGTCGGCAGCCATGATCCGCACCGCCGGATCATGATAGAAATTATACTTCTGCCGGATCTCATCCTCACTCAGTTTTCCCTGCAGATAGTAAATATCCGCCTCCATGCCGCGGATCGTGGTCCTCGCGTACTCTTTTCTGTCCTTAAGCTTTTCTGTATATCCATTATACACCGAAATAGCACAGAATGCACAGACCACCAGAATTCCCACCGTGACGAACGGCAGCATGATCTCATGCTCGATCCTGCAGAACCATGATCGAAACAGTTGTTTTTTCTTTCCGCTCATTCTTCTGCCCCTCTCTTCTTCTCAAACATCGGGATCACAACATAGACCGCCGCCGCGCACAGTGTTGCCGGAAATGCCCAGTATATCTGGAGATCCATTTTCCAGAACAGGACAGAGCAGATAAGTCCCGTAAAGAACGCTCCCACCGCCCCGGCTTTCGTTCTCCGTTTCCAGTACAGTCCACCGTAGATCAGAGGGGCAAGCGCCGCCGAGAATAATCCCCAGATGTCCGCTCCGAAGGACAGCATGTCCTCCGGCGGATTTACGGATAAGATCAGTGCAGCCGTGCCACCTATGAAGATAAATACCCGCGCCAGGATGAGAATCTGCTCCTCCGACATCTTCTTTTTTGTGATCTGGGCAGCCACATCGTAGGACAGCATGCAGCCGATCAGGTGAAGCTGGGAGTTCGCCGTTGAGACACAGGCGCCGATCACACTGATCAGGAAGAAACCGCTGAACGGTGTGTTCATGAGATTGACCACTGCATAGATAAATACGTCATCCGCGGAGCAGTAATTTTTCAGCTGCGGAAAGAGGATCCGCAGTCCAAGACCGATCTGGGTCAGTGCAAAGTACAGCACGCACAGGAATATCAGTGCATGCAGGATCATATGTTTTGCGGTTTTTTTATCCCTCGCCGCTAGGATCCTGACCATATACTGGGGATTCGACGCCAGTCCCATTCCCCAGCCAAAGAACATGGAGATATATACGAAGATTCCAATCTCCGCTGTCTGATTTTCAAAAACGCCCTTGCTCTTTATGAGTTCATGCACAGTCTGATCCGTCAAAAACCAGTGTCCCGGAACGTTTTTTACGATAACCAGATACAGAACCCCGATGCTCACAGAGAGCATAATCAGATTGAGGCAGTCCGACTTCGTGACGGAGTTAAAGCCGCCGAAGCTCGAATAGAGGATAAAAAGATAGACAAGAAAGACAGCGACCTTGTAATTGATATTCAGCAGGCTGGATACCGCGATGCCAAATCCCTTGATCTGGATCATCAGATAGAAAATATAGCCGCAGATCATAAAAATGGCCGATGCTGTCTGCAGAAATTTTGAATCATGCTTTTTTCCAATCAGCTGTGGGATCGACAGGACATCATTCTCGTATAGCCGGTCCGTCATCAGATACAGGAGACCCGCGCCGATAAACCACGGGATGACCGACGACGCGATGACAGAGAGTCCGCTGTGGTATACGTTTCCCGTAAATCCCAGAATCGTCGCCGCGGAGACCCAGGTTCCGACAAATGTGAAAAACAGGCGTTTTTCGTCATTTTTTCTCTCACCGACGAAAAACTTGGAGAGAGAATCGCTTTCCGAAAAGGAGAGCTTTCCGATGACCAGGAACACAACGGAATAGATCACAAAATAGATCAGCTGGATCAGTACCTGGTTCATAGCGCTCTCCCCGTATATTCCGTTCCGTAGCTGCCGTCATCCAGCCTGCGGAGTCGGTAATATCCATAGCTTTCCGTCTCCGACACCTCATATCCATCCGGAATCGTCACAAACACTTCCTTCGCCCCATTCCGGTATGCCTGATGCACCATGCGGCGGATCAGGCGGGGGAGTTCTTCGGGTTCGGAGAACCTGATCCGCACGCGGGAAACTCCGTCGGATTCCAAGCTGGTCTGGTCCAGAACAGCGTCCCAATGTTCATTCCTCCCAATGATCTCCTTTGGGATCTCCCTCTCATACTCGATTCCCACAAGTGTCAGCCCCTTCGCCGGAGCAGTCTGTCCCGCCTCTTTGCGGTTTCTTGCCTCCAGTACCTCTTTCACATGTTCCGGCTCCCACTCACCGGTTCCGACTTTTAACAGGGTTCCCGCGATGATCCGCACCATGTTGTAGAGGAATCCGCTGCCGCAAAGGCGGATCGTTACGATGTCCTCATCATTCTTTTTCACCTCGGCCCCGTAGATCGTCCGGACCGTCTCCTCCGCCTGGTGGTTTGCGGCGCAGAAGCTGATGAAATCATGTTCCCCGATGAGATATTTTGCCGCCTCATTCATCTTTTCCACGTTTAACGGGTAATAGCAGAAATGGGCGTAGAGGCGTCTTGTCGGGATCTCGATCTTACAGTTTAAGATCTGATATTCGTAGGTCTTTACGCAGTTCTGCTTTCTCGGATGCCAGTCCAGGGGAACCTCCTCGGATTCCACCACACGGATATCCTCCGGAAGTCCGCGGTTTACCGCGTAACAGAATTTATCTCCCGGGATCCGGCTCTCCGTGTCGAAGACCGCCACGTTTCCTCTTGCATGGACACCGGAGTCAGTCCGGCTTGCCCCAATGACGCAGACAGGCTCTTTCAGAAGATCCGAAAGAGCCTTATTTAACATCTCCTCTATGGTAACGCCATTGGGCTGGAGCTGCCAGCCCTTGTATGCGGTGCCATCATAGGCAACCGTCAGTTTGATTCGTCTCATAGCTTTATTGTTTTCCCTCTGCTGCCCGGGGATTCCCGGGCAAATTTACTTTTATACAAATCCAGCAGCTAATTTGCAGCCGAATCCAATTCTGCCCGGTTTTCCGGATAGAATCAGATATCAAATTACTTTTTCCCGGCTGAAATCGTTCATTTCTTTACAAAATGACCTTAAGCAAAATTGCCACCACAAAATACACCAGATACGCCCCATAAACCATGTGGTCCCTCTTCGCGTACTTAAGTGGCTTCATCTTTGTTCTGCCCTCGCCGCCGCGGTAGCATCTCGCCTCCATGGCCATCGCGAGGTCCGTGGCACGGCGGAATGCGGATACGAAAAGCGGTACAAGAAGCGGTACCATGGATTTCGCCTTCTGGATCAGATTCCCGCTCTCGAAGTCGGCACCTCTCGCCATCTGCGCTTTCATGATCTTATCCGTTTCCTCAATTAAGATCGGGATAAACCGGAGCGCGATAGACATCATCATGGACACCTCATGGACCGGAACACCGACCTTCTTTAAAAATCCAAGGCTCTTTTCCAGACCGTCTGTCAGCTGGTTCGGCGTCGTTGTGAGTGTCAGGATCGTGGATCCCATAACGAGATAAACAAGACGGATCGCCATGAATGCCGCAAACCGGAGACCTTCCCAGGTCATCTGCAGGAAACCGATCTTAAAGATCGGGGTACCCGGCGTCAGGAACAGGTTAAAGCTGACGCTGAGGAGAAGCAGGAACATGATGGATTTTAAGCCGCGCACCATGAATTTTACCGGGACATTGGAGAGCTTGATGGCAGTGATCAGAAAGATCGTCGCCGCAAGGTATGCCCAAAGGTTGTCCGCGATAAATAAGGTTACGATGTATACAAGAGTTCCAAATAATTTTGTTCTCGGATCCAGCCTGTGAAGCAGGGAATCAACCGGGTAGTACTGTCCAAGTGTGATATCTCTTAACATGTCTTTTCCTCCCCGGCTGTCTTTTCTGTGATGTCCGCATTCCCAGAGGCTGTTCCGGCGGCGTTCCCATGACCTGCGTTCTCGGAATCGGCTCCAGCTGTGCTTACCTGAGCTGCATTTCCGGAACTTTTTCCATTCTTTTCGTGCCAGATCTTAAGAATCGCATTCTTCGCCTCTTCCACCGTCGTGATATCCGGATCCAGCGGGATCCCCTTGTCGATCAGCTTGTGCACCACATAGGTGATCTGCGGAGCCGCAAGGCCAATGGCTTCCAGCTCTTTATAGTGGCGAAATACTTCCTTCGGGGTTCCGTCGAAGACCTTCTCGCCGTGGTTCATGACTACAAGACGTGACACATATCGCGCCACATCCTCCATGCTGTGGGAGACGAGAATGATCGTCAGCCCCTGCTCGTTATGGAGCTTTTGTACGAGTCCTAAAATGTCATCGCGGCCTTTCGGGTCGAGGCCGGCTGTCGGCTCATCTAAGATCAGGACCTCCGGCTTCATTGCGAGAACACCCGCGATAGCCACTCGACGCTTCTGTCCGCCGGAGAGGTCGAAGGGGGACTGCTTATAAAAGCTCTCATCGAGTCCCACCATGTCAAGCGCCTCTTTCGCGCGCTTCTCGATCTCCTCCTTCGGGAGTCCCAGATTCTTCGGTCCAAAGCAGACATCTGAGAATACATCCACCTCAAACAGCTGATGCTCCGGATACTGGAAAACAAGCCCCACATGGCTGCGGAGCTCTTTCATGGAATATCCCTCTTTATAAATACTCTCTCCGTTATAAAGGATATCTCCGCTCGTTGCCTTTAAAAGTCCGTTTAAATGCTGGGTCAGGGTTGATTTTCCGGATCCGGTATGACCGATGAGGCCGATAAACTCGCCATCATGGATCGTAAGATTTACATCCTTTAAGGCATACTGCTCAAAGATCGTTCCCTGCCCGTATATATGATTCAAGTGTTTAATTTCGATTGCCATATTTCCACCATTTCTCCACTATTTTAAGAGCGGAACAAGTTCGTCCACAAGCTCGTCGATGGAAAGAATTCCATAAGGAAGATCCATTCCGGCTTCCTTTAATTCATCTGCCAGTTCCGTTACCTGCGGCACATCGAGGCTGTATTTTTTCAGTTCCTTGACTCTGGAAAAGACCTCTCTCGGGGTTCCGTCCATCACGACATGTCCACCGTCGATAACGACTACGCGGTCCGCGTCGATGACCTCTTCCATATAGTGGGTGATCAGAACTACCGTGATCCCTTCCTGACGGTTCAGTTCATGAACCGTTTTAATGACCTCGCGGCGTCCGTTCGGGTCTAACATTGCTGTCGGCTCGTCCAGAACGATACACCGGGGCTTCATCGCCATAACGCCTGCGATGGCCACGCGCTGTTTCTGTCCGCCGGAAAGCTTATTCGGAGACTGAAGTCTGTACGCTGTCATACCCACCGCCTCAAGGCTCTTGTCGACCCGCGCCCAGATTTCCTCCGTCGGAACTCCCATGTTCTCCGGTCCGAATCCGACATCCTCTTCCACCACGTTTCCGATGATCTGGTTGTCCGGGTTCTGGAATACCATTCCCGCCGTCTTTCGTACATCCCAGAGATGCTCCTCGTCGTCCGTCCTCATTTTAGAAATATAGACTGTTCCATCCGTTGGAAGCAGGATTCCGTTCATCAGCTTCGCGAATGTGGATTTTCCGGATCCGTTGTGTCCTAAAATCGCTACGAAATCGCCTTCCTTGATGTCCAGAGAGACGCCTTTTAACGCATGGCTGACCTCATCCTTGTCTTCCTCTTCATCGTGCCTGATATAGTCAAAGATCAGGTTCACTGCTTTAATGATTCCCATAGAAATCCTTTCTCGTTTTTCATAAACTTCAAGTGACTGCGGCGCCGCATACACCTTCAGGCTGCCGCGACAAATGTTTACACGTTTCTAAATTTTAGTTGATATCTCATAGTAAGTCAAGTGTTTTCGCATGGTTCCAGGAGCTTACCTTTTCAGATATGTGAAAACGGCATGACACAGGATTTCTCCCATGACATGCCGCCCATCATTCCTTTCTAACTTACCCAGAGCCCCGATGCATCCAACGTACATCCGTCGATCACAGTGGACGCTGCCATCGCTCCATTCGCGTTCAGGTAATACCACTGTCCCGGTGCTGTCTGACGCCAGCCGGTAGCCATCGCGCCGTCAGTATCCATGTAGTACCAGACACCGCCAACCTGCTTCCAGCCGGTCACCATCTTTCCGTCACTTTCGAGGTAATACCACTTATTATTGACCAGTCTCCAGCCTGTTACCATATATCCGTTTTCATCGAAATAATACCAGGTTCCGAGGATCCGGTACCACTGGGAGGTCACGATCTGGCCATTCTCGTCCACATACTTCTTTCCATCCGCGTAATTCTTCCAGCTGCCTTCTGTGTCGCCAAGGTCATCCAAATATCGGTCAGAAGAGGTAATATAATCACTGCTCTTGCGGTACTTCGCATCGTTCGTTGTCTTTCCCACCGCGCGGATCTCATAATAGTAGTTTCCCTCTCTTCCCATATACTCGGAGAGGTCCTTGCTGGTTCCCGTCGCATCGATGGTCCGGAGATAATAGTCATCCCGGTACAGGCGAATCTGATATCCCGTCGCATAATCGACTTTCTTCCAGACCGCTTTCATATGGTTCGAAGCGCTCCAGCCGGCTTCATCCGGGGACTCCAGCCATACCACCGGGTAGTAAGTGACTGTGACCTTCAGGTCATCATCCACTTTCACTGCCTTACTCAACGTCGCACCGGAGATCTGGCAGGACTTTGAACCGTAGCTGGAGGAGAACTCTCTTCCGCTGGAGGAAAGAATCAGCGTTGCCGTCACTTTCATTCCAGGATTCCATTTTTCTACATCCTTGTTCCACTCCACGGATGTGATCTCGATCCCGTAGCTGCTGCAGCTGATCTCCGGCTCCTCAATCACGCCGGGATCTTCATACTTGTCTTTAAAGGTGATCCTTATAGAATTCACCGTCGGCGCAGCCAGTGCAGGAAGAACCATCCATATCGTCATCACGATCAGAATTCCTGCTGCCGCAAGCCATTTTCCAAAAGTTTTCTGTCTCATAAGGTGCTCCTTTCCTGTATTTTCAGTCTGCTGGAAAATATTCCGACGATTTTCACCGCATAACTGCATGCCCCGCAGGTTCAGATCTTTACTGCGGTTTTCTCCAGATACCATCCTGATCTAAATAGAAGGTATCGATCACTTCATTGACCGCCTTATGTCCATCCGGATACAGGTAGTAGATCTGTCCGTCGATGTTCTGCCATCCTGTGAGCATTCCGCCGTCGCCGCCGAGATAATAAGCCTTATCACCCAGCGTGATCCAGCCGGTCACCATAGCTCCGCTCTCGGAGAGATAATACCAGGTATTGTTGTAGAGAAGCCAGCCCGTCTGCATCTTTCCGTCACCGTTCATGTAGTAATAAACGCCGTTCTTCATCTGCCAGCCGGTGAGCATCATTCCGTTTGCGTCAAATAAGTACCAGATATTTCCGATAAATCCCCAGCCGTTCTTTAAATAAGTTCCGTCCGGGTAACGATAATACCAGCGGTTTCCGTCGAGGATCCAGCCGACCGCATTCCCATTTGACGGGGCCTGCTGGGAATTTCCGGAATTATTTGTGCTGCTGTTGTTGCCGCTTGACGGCTTTTTCTTTGCCGCTCTCGCCGCGTCATCCTCATCGATATAGACCTCATCGGATATGGTCCAGTCGCTCTTTGACGCGTACTTGGATACCTCATCGTTTGACGGGAGCGCGCGCACCTTAAAGGTGTAGGTTCCCTTGGAGCTCATATACGGAAAGAGATCACAGCTGCTGGTGTGGATCTCGCCGCTCTTGTAGACGTTCTTGCTGCCGCGGTAGAGGTACACCTCGTAGGACGCGTCCTCAACGGCCTCCCACTTCGCGAGTCCGAGATCGGAGCTTCCGGACTTTGTGGTCTGCCAGTATGCCTCGCCCGGCGCGTCAAGATCGCCCTTTGCCGGTTTTGTCTTTACGGTAACCACCAGACGGTCGGAAGATGTTCTCGAAGCGCTGACAAAAGTTCCGTTCTTTACCTTTACCTTTGAGGAAGTGTAGGAGCTGCTGCTGAACCTATAGTTATTTAAAGTCTTTAAAGTAACTTTCATGGTGTAGGTTCCGCCGATCTTCACGTCGTTCTTTGTGGAAGACCACTTTGCGGATACGATATCATATTTATCGTTGTTCGGGATTGATACCTCGCAGTTATCAGAATTGTATCCCACATCGAGATCCGGCAGGGATTCCCCCACCGTCGGTGTCACATCCAGTGTGATGCTGACACTGTTCACATAACTGGTCGCCGCAAACGCTGTCTGCGCCCCGGATACCGCAAACACGACCGCCATGACCCATGCGGCCATCCATGTACTTATTTTTTTCCATTTTCTTTCTGCCATAGGATTGCCTCCCCTCAAGTATCTTTCTTTAACTATATTATAAGGTTGGACAATATCTCCCGTCAACTTACGATATTCTGTCTTTTATCGGCAAATCCGTGGCAAATCAAGACTTTAATCCGTTCTCAGAGCATCAATCGGGTTCAGCTTCGCCGCCCGGCTCGCCGGCATGTAACCAAAGATCAGTCCGATGGCAACAGAAACGCTAAACGAGATCACAACTGCCGTCATGGTCGGCGGCGCGTCGATTCCCATGAGGGCACCGATTCCCGTACTTGCTAAGGCTCCGATCATGATTCCGATGATTCCGCCGATGGAGCTTGTGACCAGCGCCTCGATGACGAACTGCAACATGATCACGCTCTTCTTTGCGCCGAGGGCCTTCCTGATGCCGATCTCCCTGGTTCTCTCTGTCACGGACACCAGCATGATGTTCATGACACCGACGCCTGCAACTAACAAGGAGATACCCGCGATACCGCCCAGCATCATGCTCATCATGGCAATCTGCTCATTTAAGGAATCAAGAAGGGAGCTCATTGCTGTCACCGTGTAGAGGTTTTCGCTCTTCATCTTTTCATAGAGAAAATTTTTAAGTTCTGTCGTGCATGTTTCCGTGTCGTTGATGTCCCGCGATGTGAAGATATAGTTGTTGATCACAGCATTTCTCGCCATCTTCACAGCTCTGGAATACGGGATCCACACAAAGTCATCCATACATCCGTCATTAAACTCAGAGCTGCTCTCCGTCTGCCGTTCCACAACGCCTACGATGGTGTAGCTGTCACCGTTTAACTTGACCGTCTCGCCCACGGCGTTCCGGGAGCCGCCGTAGAGTTCCTCCGCCACATAAGCGCCGATGACCGCGACTTTTCGTCTCGCCTCCATGTCGGAGTACTGGAGATTTCTGCCATGCTCGATCTCGTAGTCCTTGATTGCAAGATAATCCTCACTGTAGCCGCCGACACTGGTGGAATCCATGGTGTCAGAGTCATGTTTTACCGTGACGCTGACGGACACGTTCGGGGACATGTTCTCGTAGAGGTCTGAATGTTTCTCGTAGAACTCATAAAATTCGTTCACATCAATACTTCTGGATGCCACCGCCTTGTACTGGACCGTGATCTGATTGACACCCATAGAAGAAAAGCTCTCCACCATGTAGGACATATAGCCGTTGACGATACTGACCAGAATGATCACCGACGCGACACCAATGATGATTCCAAGCATCGTGAGAAAGGATCTCATTTTGTTGCCCCAGATACTTTTTAACGCCATTTTAAATGATTGCAGCATACTTTTTCACATCCCCGTCGAAATTGATCTTTCCGTCATGGATCCGCACCACCCGCTTCGCCTCCAGGGCGATGGAGCTGTCGTGGGTGATCATGACGATCGTGTTTCCTTCTTCATTGAGTTTCTTTAAAAAATCAAGCACTTCCCGGCCTGTCCTGGAGTCCAGGGCACCCGTGGGCTCATCCGCCAGGATTAAGGACGGATCTCCTGCGAGAGCCCGCGCGATGGAGACTCGCTGCTGCTGGCCGCCGGAGAGCTGGTTCGGAAGATTCTTCCATTTTTCTTCAAGTCCGACCCTTTTCAGGGAATTCATAGCCCGCTCCCGACGTCCCTTTTTGTCATAACCGGCGTAGAGAAGCGGCAGTTCCACGTTTTCTAAGAGATTTAACTTTGGAAGCAGGTTGTACTGTTGGAAGATAAAGCCGATCATGCGGTTTCTGATCTCCGCCAGCTCGTTGTCGGACATATCCGCCACGTCCTCGCCGCCGAGGAAATATTCGCCCTCCGTCGGGACATCCAGGGCGCCGATGATGTTCATCAGGGTTGATTTTCCGCTTCCAGATTTGCCGACGATGGCGACGAACTCGCCTTTGTTGATGGAAAGGCTGATGCCGTCGTTGGCATGGACTTCCTCGTCGCCCATGTAGTAGATCTTGTAGATATTGCGCAGCTCTATCAGAGGTTCCTGCTTTTCCAACTTCTCATGAACTTTTGAAACTGCCTCTTCCTGTTTCATCGGCTCGTCAGACATTTTTTTCTGCTCTGCGGTATCTATTTGTATTGAGAATTCAGTCTTTTCCATACAATTTATCTCCTATGCACTACTGAGATCTTCGTCCGCTGCCGTTGCCGCCGCCATTTCCGCCGTTTCCTCCAGGACCGCCCGGTACGCCTCCGCCCATATCACCGCCAGGACCGCCCATGCCGCCCATCTGCATCTGATCGGTCTGCGTCGAGCTTCCGGAATCGGAGGAAATGTAGACCTCGTCCCCCTCAGAGAGGCCGGAAAGGATCTCCACATAATCGTCGTTGATGATTCCAGTTGTCACCTGGACCGCCTCGAAGCCGTCCGGGACGTTGCTGCTGCCGGATTTTCCGGAGCCGGTGCTCTTCTTCACATACACTCTGTTTCCACGCATCAGCGCGCTGGCCGGAATCACCAGCGCATTCTCAGAACTGTCGAGAATGATCTTCGCATCCACGTTCATGCCAGGAAGAAGACTTCCCGTATCGTCCAGAGTCACTGTCACCGGATAGTTTGTGACACCGTTGGAGTAGCTGCTCTGCAGACTCACATTTGTGACGGTTCCTGTGAATGTCTCACCTTCCACCGCGTCTGCCGTAATCTCCACAGACTGGCCGACCTTGACGCTTGAGACATCGAGTTCATCCACGGACATCTCCAGTGTCATGGTGGACAAGTCATAGATCACCGCCATGGTGGTCGTTCCGCTGGAGCTCTTGGAGATCTTATCCCCAACCTTCGCGTTTTTCGTGATCACTGTCCCCGAGATCGGCGCTGTGATCGTGTAGTCATCCACACTGTCCTGGGTGTTGCTCAGTTTGTTCTCCGCGTTTTCCAGATTGTCATCTGCGCTCTCCACTGCATCCTTGAATTCCTTTAAATACTCTTCCGCCGTCTTCGCGGTCACCTGGAACAGCTCGGAGTTTTTCTCCACATAAGAACCTTCATGAATCAGAAGGTTCTCGATCTCAAGGCTCTTGTTTCCGGAGATTTCCACGCTCAGGGTCGTCTCCGTCTTCGCGGCGAATGTTCCCTCGGCGCTGCAGACAAATCCATCGACTTTTACGGATGCCGCCGTATCTGTCGTAAGTCCGCCAGGATTGGATACCTCAACGGTCACGTTCTTCACGAGGCGTCCGCCGGAAAGTGTTTCCTCCATGCTGCTGACAACCGTGACGGTTCCGGAGATCTGCTCGCCGGTGTCCTCCAATATCACTGCCGCCTCATCACCCACGTTGATCTCCGCCGCCTCGCCTGAGAGGAACGGGACTGTGATCTTCATAACAGAGTCATCATAGAGATCCGCGATCTTCGTTCCATTATTTACCTTATCGCCCTCTTTGATATAGAGAGTCTTGACATATCCGGACGCTGTGGAGCGGTATGTATTTCCGGCGATCCGCGCTGTCTCCTCGGCGTAATCGGACTGTGCCGTCTGGGCACTTTCCTTCGCGCGCTGGAGACTTGTCTCTGCGGAGCTCAGGTCAGAGTCCATGGAGGATGCGTCGATCCGGTAGAGGACCTGACCTTTTTCTACAACATCGCCTTCCTCAAAGTTCGCCTCGATGACCTCTCCTTCCACCAGGGATGTCACCTCGTAGGTGTCCTTCGGAGACAGGGCGCTGGACGCCGTGAGCTCTGAACTGATGTCCGTCCGCTTCACTGTCGCCGTTGACACAGACTGGTCACCCTGACGTTTCTGGCTCGTGGTCTTTTTCTTATAGAGGAAAAATCCGCCAAGCAGCACTGCCAGAACCACTATAAGCACGATCACGATCCTCCCGCTTTTTCCTTTCCGTTTTTTCCGTTTCTTACCTACGGCCACCTTTTCGTTCTCCATACTCATTCCTTTCCTGTCTATTGAAATCTTCCGCTTCTCTTAACTATGTTCCAGATCTGAATTTCCTTGCCTTAATTTTCTCTACCCGCATTCCTTCTGCGGTATTTCTATTTCATGTATTATATGTATATTCGTAACTAATCAATAATCTCCGACAACATCTACAACCGTATAAGTCGCATTTTCGTCGCTTCCGCTCTTCTCCCACACGATGGCAACCTTGTCATCCACCTCAAACTCTCCGTAAACGGAGAACAGGTACTGGAGCTCCGATCCGCTGATCTGGAACTCATCGCCCTCACCGCCGTTGTCCTGGTAATCAGTGTTTAAGACCACCTTCACCGGTGTGAACGGGTCGCTGGAATCGTAGTAGATCGCCTTGATCCGGCCCTCCGTGGCGCCTTTGTTCTCACCGCCGTTGGAATAGGCGAAGATCATCTTTGTCTCCTCGTGGTAATAGATCACGGTGGCGTAATCGTTGATCTCGCTCTCATCGGACACCTCGCCGTTTAAAAACATGGTAGCGTCTTTCAGGGAAAACGGAACAAGACTCTTTAAGTTCCGGCTGTCATTGTCTAAGATCTTCGGTCCCTTTAAACTGTTATCCAGGATCGAGGATGTATTGATCTCGCCGTCGGAATTGTAGGTCAGGTCAAATATCTTACTGCCGTACTGGTTTCCTTCTTTTGTCTTCGCCTTCATCAGGTTATAGAACAGGTTGATGCAGTCTTCCCTCGTGAGGACCTCGTCAAGATCACGATAGATCCCAGAATCCAGGGACAGGGACTTGAACTTCGCAAGGCGGCTCTCCTGAAGACTTCCGGAGAAATCCTCGTTTGTGTATCCTAAGACTCCCAGGACTGCCTTGATGGCATCCCGCATCGTGATCCCCTCGTCCGGCTTAAAGTTTCCTCCGAGATAACCGGACATCCAGGAATTTGTCGCCGCGGTGCGAATCGCTGAGGAGTATTGGGATTTCGCGGAAACATCTGCGAACACGGACACGGTTCCCGTGGAGTTCGCTGTCTCACGGTAATTGGAGGCCTTTACGAGAAGCTCCGCAAACTCACCTCTCGATACGTTTGTCTGATAGTTGCTCGTACTCAAAATTCCAAGCAGTCTCACTGTCTTCTTTCTCATCTCAACTGTGGTGCTGGCCGCATAGGCGTTTACCGTCATCCCCGCGCCCACCGCGCAGACCGTCAGTACCGCCGCTATCATCTTTCCTCTTCTCATTCCCATTCTCCTTTCATCCACCTTGATCGCCAGATCAACATCTCCATGTATTTTTTTCTAATAGTCTCACAGACCCGGTTTCTGTACTTTTAAAGTACATACAGTCAGAACTCCTTGCATTTTTCTTACTGTTTATTTCAATTTCCGTAATAACTCTACCAGAAATTTGTGATTCATCTGTGTTTGACCTATGTTCAAACTGTGAAAGAAGGCACGCAAAACCGGGCATTTCTGCGTCAAAACTGTGGCGAACGGATTTGCTAGCAGCCGCCTGCCCGTCCCTGGCCGCTACAAGCCTACGCTTATATGCAAAGAAGACCCGGCGCAGATACCACTTTCGGTACCCACTCCAGGTCTTCTCCCTATTCTCACACCCCCGGCAGCCGCCCGATCACATCGATCCCGGCGAATACCAGAAGTCCGTTTTTTATGATAAAATTTAAGATCACGATCCCCGCCGCTGCGTAAGCGATCCGGTCATCCAACTCCGGTCGGAATCTCCTGTTTCCCGTGGCAAAATACAGGATCCAGGAAACCGCAGCCCACACAGCTACCGATGCCATATACGGCACCACCGGATGGTACAGAAAGCTTAGTACCGGATGCCCTGAAAGGAGTGCCCGGACGGCTCTCGTTCCCCCGCATCCCGGACAGTAAAGCCCGGTCATCATCTGAAACAGGCATGGCATCCGGAACCATGTCGGGATCATAATCTGGCTGCGATCTTCTGGCGCAGTCCACCGACCTTTGCTGCTGCCGCGTCGAACTCTTCCCCTGTCATCTCACCGGTCAGAACCGCGAACTCATCTTTTCCTTCCAGTGTCACAAATTTCACGTCACCGAAAGCTGCCGCAACGGCCTCTTTCTTTGCTCTCTCAGAACCCTCAAACCGTGCAAAGTACTTTCTGGAAAGCTCAGCCGCCGGATGTACCTCAAGCTTCTCGCTGCTCCAGCCGATCTTCTCCGGCTCATCGCCGAAGCGGACTGCGGAGATCATATCCCCGACAACGGCGCTGGCTGTCGGCAGTTTTCCTGCTCCGCTTCCATAGAACATGGACGCACCCAGCATATTTCCCACAACGAGGATTCCGTTGAACACATCTGTCACCGCATACAGCGGGTCTTTCGCATCCACGAGGACCGGCGCGACCTCCAGATAGATCTTTCCATCTTTATTCACGCTGGTTCCGAAGAGCTTGATCGCCGCACCCATATGTGCCGCGTAGCTGGAATCCATGGAAGTGATTTTTGTGATTCCCTGGGTCGGGATCTCCTCGTAGTTTACTTCTTTTCCTGTTGCGACCGCAGTCAGGATCGCGATCTTTCTGCAGGTGTCATATCCTTCAATATCTGCCTCTGGGTTGCGCTCCGCGTAGCCCAATTCCTGGGCGCGCTTTAACGCCTCCTCGAAGCTCCATCCCTCTTCATTCATCTTTGTGAGGATGTAGTTTGTCGTTCCGTTTAAGATACCGGAGATTTCTAAAATCTCCTCGCCGCCGAGACTCTCCACAAGCGGGCGGATGATCGGAATACCGCCGCCGACACTTGCCTCAAACAAGAAGCTGATGTTCTTTTCCGCGGCGATCCGGATCAGCTCTGTCCCATGGGCCGCAACCAGTGCCTTATTGGAAGTCACCACATGCTTTCCCGCGAGCAGGCAGCGCTTTACAAACTCGTAGGCCGGTTTTGTTCCGCCCATGGTCTCCACAACGATCCCGATCCCCGGGTCATTTACGATCTGTTCCACATCATGGATCACAAGCTTCTCCACAGGACTTCCCGGAAACTCCCTGAGATCCAGGATATATTTTACTTCGATCGGCTCTCCAGCCTTTTTCTCTACGCTTTTGCAGTTCTTGTAAAGAACCTCATACACGCCGGAACCGATGGTTCCGTATCCCATAATTGCCGCTTTCATCCGTCTATTTCTCCACTCCTAAAATTTTTACGTTCTGTACGCCCTTTAAGTGCTCGATCTCCTCAACCATACCGGCAACATTTCCCGTATCTGAGAGAACTTCCACGCTGAGCGTTACCGTCGCGGATCCGTTTACCGGGATCGTCTGGTGGATCGTAAGGATATTCGCGCGGTAATCCGCAACGATGTGGAGCAGGTCAGACAGAAGCCCCGGCTCGTCCATCATCTGGGTCACAAGTGTCACTGTCTTTCCTCTCGTGTTGTCGGAAAACGGAAGAATATCATCCTTATATTTATAGAAGGAACTGCGGCTTAAACCGACCTGTTCCGCCGCCTCCTGCACCGTCATGTTTTTGTCCGCCTCGAGGAGACGTTTCACCTCAACGACTTTCTGAAGGACTTCCGGCAGCGCTTTGTCACGAACCACATAATACTTGTTTTTTTTCTCCATATATCAGACCTCGCAAGCTAAAAATTTCTTTTTTATTACCGAAATCATACTTTTCGTCCATTGCTCTGGCACGTTACCATATGTGCGTCCCAGAAAAACATGTGTACGCAAGAATCTTAGCATATTTTGGATGCTTATGCAAGCAGATGTTTGTGTGTTTGCCCCTGCCGCTTGACATTTCTCCTTTGCAGGACTTACACTTAATTCATATTAAACCTAAGGAGGTTTCCATATGTCATCCATGACCATCGCCCAGCTTCAGACCCACGTATTTTCCGATAAAATGCAGAACATCGAGGCTCTGCGCCCTCTGATCCAGAAAGCAAAAAATTCCGGCGCAGATCTCGTCTGCCTTCCGGAAATGTTCAACTGCCCCTATGAAACACCGAATTTCCCTGTTTATGCAGAAAAAGCAGGCGGACCGGTCTGGCAGGCGCTCTCTGACCTTGCAAAGGAATTCGGGATCTACTTTTCCGCCGGATCCGTCCCGGAATGTGACCAGGACGGACATGTTTTCAATACCGCCTATGTCTTTGACCGAAGCGGAAAGCAGATTGCCCGCCACAGAAAAGTCCACCTCTTCGACATTGATGTAAAAGGCGGACAGTATTTTAAAGAATCTGATACTCTGACTCCCGGAGACTCCGCTACCGTATTCGACACGGAATTTGGAAAAATCGGTCTCTGCATCTGTTTCGATATACGCTTTCCGGAGATCTTCCGACGGATGGTGCTGGAAGGTGCTGATATCGTCCTTGTTCCGGCAGCCTTCAATATGACTACCGGACCGGCACACTGGGAGCTTACCTTCCGTGCCCGCGCTCTGGACAACCAGATTTTTGTCTTCGGAACTTCTCCGGCGAGAGATCTCTCCGCCTCCTATCAGGCCTTCGGTCACTCTATCGCTGTCTCCCCATGGGGCAGAGTCTTAAATCAGATGGATGAGCACGAGGGAATGCAGATCACTACCATTGATCTTGACGAGATCACGTCCGTCCGGGAGCAGCTTCCACTTCTGAAAACACGAATGGAGAATCTGTAAATCAGGTTCTCCATTCGTTTAAGTTTCCTTTTTATGCTTACAGATGCTCTTCCATCTCACTATTGCGATGAACACCGGTGATCGCGTACTCCGCCCACTCCGCAATATTTGTTGCATGGTCACCGATCCGCTCCAGATATTTGGCGATCATCAAGACATCAAGAATCTGTTCCTGAGTTGCCTCACCGTTTAAGATACCATCGGCAAGTTCTTTTTTGACCTCATTAAAAAGGTTATCGATCACATCATCGTATTCAATAACTTCTTTTGTCTTTTTGAGATCTCCGTTTGCAAAGCTCTCGATGCTCTCACGAACCATAGATGCAACGGCTTTTGCCATCTCGCCAAGTCTTGTGGCCTTTACCGGAGCGGAAAGATCGGTCGTCTTTACGATCTCAGCGATATCGCCTGCCTGATCACCGATCCGCTCCAGATCCGTGATCATTTTTAAGGTGGAGGAAATCGTTCTGAGATCACTTGCCACTGGCTGCTGCTCTAACAGGAGCTTCAAGCATTTGCTCTCGATGTCCCTCTCCTTTAAATCGACATTCGCGTCCGCTGCCAGAATCTTCGCTGCCTGTTCCCGATCCATGTTCATCAGTGCCTCGTACGCTCCGTCGATCATGCTCTCGCAAAGATTTCCCATCTCCGCGAGCATCTTATGCAGCTCTTCCAACTGTTTTAAAAATGCATCTCTCATAATCAGCCAAACCTCCCTGTGATGTAACTCTCTGTGCGCTCATCTCTCGGGTTCGCGAACAGATCGCCTGTATTATTGTACTCGACGACCTCACCTAACAGGAAGAACGCGGTCTTATCAGAAATACGCGCTGCCTGCTGCATGTTGTGGGTGACGATCACGATCGTGTACTTATCCTTTAACTCCATCGCCAGATCTTCAATTTTTGATGTGGAGATCGGATCCAGAGCAGAGGTCGGCTCATCCATCAGGATAACCTCCGGCTCTACTGCCAGAGTTCTTGCGATGCAGAGTCTCTGCTGCTGTCCGCCGGAGAGTCCCAGAGCACTTTTATTTAGGCGATCCTTCAGTTCATCCCAGATCGCCGCCTGCCGTAAGCTTCTCTCAACGATCTCATCGAGATCTGCTTTTTTTGTGATTCCGAAGATTCTCGGGCCGTAAGCCACATTGTCGTAGATGCTCTTCGGAAACGGATTCGGCTGCTGGAAGACCATGCCGACCTTGTGACGCAGTGTGATGGCATCCATATCTTTAAATATGTTCTTTCCGTCAAGTTCTACTTTTCCCTCGATCTTCACACCCTCCACAAGATCATTCATGCGGTTTAAGGTCTTTAAAAATGTGGACTTTCCGCATCCGGACGGTCCGATGAAAGCTGTGATCTTATGTTCATCGATCTGCATGTTGATATCCTTCAACGCGTGGAAGGCGCCGTAATGCAGATTCAGCTTTTCGATATCAAATTTCGGTTTTATCGCTGTCATATATTTTTCCTCTCTAAAACTGTCATATGCCGGTCTCATGTATTGTTTCGGCTGTACGGCGTCTCCTTATGCTTCCTCGCCGGAATTCTTCTTCTTTAAGTGATGGCTCCACACATTCGCACCGATGCTGAATGCCAGAACCAGGATCATAAGGACCGCGGAGGCGGTGTTCGCCAGTGCCTTATCCTGACCGTTTACCTGAAGGTTCCAGATCTGGATCGACAATGTCTCTGCCGGGCGGAACGGGTTGAACGGGCAGGTCGGGGCTGCCAGGTTCCAGTTGCCCCAGCGCAGGTCACTTCCGGACCCTGTGGTGTAGAGGAGCGCCGCCGCCTCACCGAATCCACGTCCTGCCGCCAGGATGACGCCTGTCATGATGCGTGGGAGACATGCCGGAAGAAGTACATGGAAGATGGACTGCCATTTTGTCGCTCCAAGACCTAAACTCGCCTGAAAATATCCCGCCGGGAGTCCCTTGATGGCATCCTCGGTGGTCGTCGTGATAAGCGGAAGTGTCAGGATCGATACGGAGAGGGCACCCGCCATCAGGCTCTTTCCCATTCCGAAGAATACGAGGAATACCAGATATCCGAACAGGCCCACAACGATGGACGGAAGGGAAGAAAGTGTCTCGATACACATTCTTAAAAACTTTGTCATCTTTCCCTGCTTTGCGTACATGGCCAGGTAGATCCCGGCGCAGACGCCGAGCGGTACGGATACAAGAAGTGAAATAAATACAAGGTAGATCGTGTTGAATAACTGATTTCCGATGCTGCCTTTTCTCGCGAACCGGAACATTTCCGGCGTTGCTCCCATGAGACCGCCGATGATGACTTTACCGGCAAACCCAATGAGCAGCGCGAAGAAGAAAACTGCGACCAGGTAAAAAACAACTGTCATAACGCGATCCACGTTTCGTGAACATCTGATCTTATTTTCCATTGTTTACTTTTCCCCCTTTGCCGCAGGCTGTTTTTCTTCTTTCTCCGGCTTTACCGCTGTCACATGATGGATCAGGAAGATGAAGAACAGGGAGATTGCAAATAACAACAGTGCCATGGTCCAGAGGGCGGATTTCATCTCGCCGCCCTCCATGGCGTTGCCCATCTGGGCCGCGATCTCGGTGGTCAGAGTCTTTGTCGTTGAAAAAATGCTTGTGGGAAGCGCTGTTGTCTGACCGATGACCATGGCAACCGCCAGGGCCTCACCGAAGGCT
Organism: Clostridium sp. MCC344; assembly: GCF_018785365.1. Taxonomy (NCBI): domain Bacteria; kingdom Bacillati; phylum Bacillota; class Clostridia; order Eubacteriales; family Clostridiaceae; genus Clostridium; species Clostridium sp. MCC344. Next base: position 58,422 of record NZ_WQPQ01000013.1, read on the forward strand.
CTCGCGAGACCTAAGATCACACCGGAAATGATTCCAGGCGCTGCCGCCGGAACTACGATCCGGTATATGGTCTGCCAGCGGGTAGAGCCGAGTCCGTACGCCGCCATTCTGCATTCCTTCGGTACGGAGTGAAGGGCATCCGCCGCAACACTTGTGATCGTCGGGAAGATCATGACCGCTAAGACCAGACCTGCTGCCAAGATGGAATGTCCCACCTGACGGTCAAACAAGATCTTGATCGCCGGTACAAGCACCGTAAGTCCCACCCAGCCATAGACAACAGACGGGATCCCGGCGAAGATCTCGACTACCGGGCGGTAGAATTTCTCGCCAAACTCCGGGGAGATCTCCGTGATGAAGATCGCTGATCCCAGGGAAAACGGAGTCGCGATGAGAAGCGCCAGGCCGCAGGTGCAGAGCGACCCAGCGATGAAGATCAGCGCACCGATGCTGCCGCCGCCTGCCATATTGTCCTCCGGTGCCCAGTCTGCAGATCCTAAGAATTCCAGGAAGGAATGTCTGTAAACCAGGAATGTGGATGATCCCTTGTATACAAGGAACGCGCCGATCACGATCGTCAGAAGAATTACGAACAGTCCACAGACGGTCATCAGATCCCGCCACAGATATTCTCTGACGAACATGCTTTTTTCTTTACCATTCTTCATAAGTCCTCCTGCTTCCTATATTCGAAGCAAATTCTATCATAAATCATATCGGGGCGGGCCAGATTCGTCTGCCCCGCCCTTGTTTCGCAGTTCTCTTGTCCATGTCCTCTTTTTCTTTCATACGGTCGGATCATGGCTCACTGCCCGGTCTTAAGTTTTGTCTTAATGCTCGGTATTTGTCATCTTGGAAGATACGCCGTATCCTAAGGATTCCATCTTTGCGCCGTACTCATCGGACATGATGTAGTCAAGGAATGCGCTTACAACTTCGTCCGGCTCACCCTTTGTGTACATATGCTCAAATGTCCATACCGGATATTTTCCAGCGTATGTATTTTCAAGTGTCGGCTCTGCGCCATCGATCGCTACGGTTGCAACTCCCGCATCACCTGTCAGATAAGAAAGTGCTACATATCCGATCGCACCCTTCGTATCTTTTACATTCTGAAGAAGAACACCGGAATCATCTGTTTCCATGGAAGTGTTGGAAGCTTCCTCGTTTCCGTCAAGCGCGTATTTCTGGAAGGTTGCTCTTGTACCGGAAGATGTCGGTCTCGTTACAAGGACAATGCTCTCATCCGGTCCGCCAACCTCTTTCCAGTTTGTTGTCTTTCCTGTGAATATGTCGATGAGCTGCTGTTTTGTAAGATCCTCAACGCCGCCTTCTTTTACATCGTTATTTACGATTGGAGCCATTGTGACTACGCATACCTGATGATCAACAAGCTCTTTTGCCTGTGCTTCGTCAAGCTTTGCGGATGCCTCAACATCGGAGTTACCAATATTTACGGTTCCCTCGGAAACCTGCTTTAAGCCCTCTCCGGATCCGCCTGCATCGATCGTGATGGAAACGTCCGGGTATTTCTCGATAAACATGTCTGCCGCATCATCAACCAGCGGTTTTAATGCGGAAGAACCTGCCGCTGTAATTGATCCTGTAAGATCTGCAGTTTTCTCTGCTGCTGTCGCTGCTTCTTTTGTTGTCTCTGCTGCTGCCGCTGTTGTCGCTGCTGCTGTTGTGGATGCTGTACTGCTGCTTCCGCATCCTGTCATCATGCTGACTGCTAAAACTCCTGCACCTGCAAGTGCCATTACTTTTCCTGTTTTCATAATTTCTTTCTCCTCCTCAAAAGGTCTTTGTTTTTGTTTTTCTTTCTCTGTACAGTAATATTTTTATCACGAAACAAAAAATGCAAAAACCATGATTCGGTAACTAGTTTGTATAATCTATGTAAATTGTAAATTCATAATTTCGTTTAAAAATATAGCCGGGTAAAACCAGTTCTCTCAAACAAGTGAAAACACGCTTCGCGAGTTTCCCCTTGTTATCGCGACAGTCGCCAAGGTCTCGCGCAAGCGCGGACTTTGGCTCGTTGTTCGCGTAAATACAGAAAAAAACGCACCGCCTGACCGCCCGGAATTTTCACTCCGGACTCATCAGACGATGCGTCTTTTCTCTTTATGATCCTGAACTTTTTACATTCTTCGGTCCGCCATAGCAGCTTCCCGCAGCCATTCGATCACCATGATCCTACAGGAGCGGCTTTCCGGCCCTCCTGCGCTCCTTATACTCCTGCTGCCGGACCTTCCGGTGCGACTGCACCACCTGGAACCGTCACGGAGCTCTGTGCTTCTGACTGGGATGCCGGACCGGCGCTCGTTGTCGCCTCCGGTACTGCCGCGGTGGAATGCTCATATCCCGGTCCGACCGGAACTTCCGCTGTTGTCTCCTGCGGATTTGATGGATGGAATGCCTCTGTGGAGGTCTCTGCTTCATCCGTCGGGCTCGCCGCATGACTCTCCGTCGGTTTCACATAGATATTTCCATGCTCATCCGTCTCATAAGCCGCGCTGCTGCTCTCATGACTTCCGGAAGAAGTCTCGATCGGCTTTCCATCTGGTCCCGTCTCAGTCTCCTTTGTGCTCTCCGATTCTTTTCTCGACTCATTGAGCATGGATTCCATCTGGGACTCTTCCTGACTCTCCTTCTTGCTCTCTTCCTCGGCAGAAAGTGTCGTAGACTCTGTCGCTCCCTTCGGGATATAGCCCTGATCAGTCGCTACATGGTCGATCTCCTTGCCTGCCTTGCTGAGTCCTGTAGCCGAGGCGATCTTGCTGCTGATCGTCTGAACAGTGCTCGACGGTGTGTAGTTCTCCTCCGCATAGAGGAAGTTATGGAGACTTGTCACGTTGCTGACAAGCGTCTGCGGGATAACGCAGGCCGCGTTGTTTTTTCCGATCTTGATCTTCTTCTCTCCGCGTGCTGCCGGGAATCCCATGCTGTCGCCGAGATGATACTTTGTGATATTCTTCACCATCGGAAGAAGATCATTGACATTGATGTTTGTTGCACACATTGCGGACATATTTCCCACAAGGCTGTTTAAGGTCGCGAAATCTGCTTTCTTTGCCTTCTCAAATGCCTTCTGGATGACAAGTCTCTGACGCTCGGTACGCGCGTAGTCACTGTCCATCAGACGGAGACGTCCGTAAGCAACGGCCTGGACACCGTCTAAGTGGTTCACACCGGCGCTCTTCAACTGAACAGATCCGATTCCGGTACCTTTTACAGTCTCTGTGATAAATGCGTTAATATAATAAAACTCAGATTTACTGATATCGATATCAACACCGCCAAGGATATTGATTGCAGTCGCGACTGCTTTCCAGTTGAATGCAACATAGTGTGTGATATTGAGATCCAGGTTTTTATTCAGTGCCTTGACCGCCTGTTCCGGACCGCCAAGAGCGTATGCCGCGTTGATCTTATTATATGTGTTTTTGTCACTCACATTCAGGTAAGTATCACGGAATACGGATGCCAGTTTGATCTCACCTGTCTCACGATTTAAGTTTGCGATCATGATAACGTCGGACTGGCTTCCCTTTCCGGTCGATCCGTCACGGGAATCCAGACCAAACACGGCGATGGTCCAGTATCCTTTTTCCATCTTATCCCTCATTTCCAGAGAGATATTCTCATTCAGAACATCTTTCAGATCGAACTCATTCTGTCCGTTCATTTTTCCGAAGTTGTGCTGGATATATGCGTAGACAGCTCCGGAGAACCCAAGCACCAGAACGATCAGTGCGATCAGAACACCGATGATGATCTTTTTCTTTTTGTTTCCGTTTTTGCGTCTCTTGTGGTTATGGGAACCTGCGCCATGGCTCTTCGCTGCTGCGCGCCCTGCCCGGCTTCCCGGATCCGCACTCATGGAATACAGATTTTCTGTCTCGTGGGAATGATGCTTTGCAGCTGTCTCCCTTTCGCTCTCACGCCGTCTGCTTTTTCTTGCGCGCGAACGGTCTAATTCGTCTTCATAATTCATGTCATTTGTCCTCGTATTAGTAAGCGTTTTTATTGATGAATCCCTTGAAAACTGTTAAGAACATGATCTTGAAATCAAGACCAAGCGTCCAGTTCTCGATATAGTAGAGATCGTGCTCGATCCGCTTAATGATCGAGGTATCTCCACGATAACCATTCACCTGTGCCCAACCGGTAAGACCGGGACGGACTTGATGTTTGATCATATATCGCGGGATTTCTTCCTTAAATTTTTCAACGAAAAACGGCCGTTCCGGTCTCGGTCCCACAAGACTCATATCCCCCATGAGAATATTGAAAAACTGTGGAACCTCATCGATGCTTGTACGGCGGATGATTTTTCCGATGAGAGTTACACGGGCATCTCCCTTTGTCGTCCAGCGGCTCTTTTCCTTACTTGGATCCTGGACCGTCATGGAACGGAACTTATACATCTTAAACGGGCGGTTGTGAAGTCCGACCCGTTCCTGACAGAAAATGATCGGTCCCGGAGATGTCAGTTTGATGAGCAGTGCCACGATCAGCATGATCGGGGAGAATAAAACGATCCCCACGATCGCACCCACGATATCCACAGCTCTCTTGATCGCTGCATTCACCGGATCATTTAGCGGAACACGGCGGATGTGGATCACCGGTAGTCCCTGGAGATCCTCCATATAGGGGATCGTCGGGATAATATTCCCATAATCCGGGATAAATTTCGTGTGTACGCCGGATTTTTCACAGAGCGCAACAATATGGCGGAGCTTTTCATATTCGCCAAGGCTCAGTGTAACGGCGATCTCATCGAGACTGTTCTGCTCTAAAATATAATCAAGGTCCTCGACACAACCGATGACCTTAACTCCCTTATACTCACTTCCGCGTTCCTTCGTATCATCAATGATCCCGCGGATCCTGTATCCCCATTCCGGATTCTTATTCACCCGGTCGATAAAACCTTCTGCCGCGGAGGAATATCCTACCAAAAGGATATGTTTCTGATTGTATCCTTTCGAGCGCATGGACCGGAGCACGATCCGGATCCCGTTCCGCTCGATCGTCATAAATGCCACGTTCAGAACGTAGAAATATACAACCAGCCTCTGGGAGAAGTTGTAGAGGTGCGGCTCTTTTCTTCCCAGGTACAGGACAAGACCGAAAATTAAAAATCCGATCGAGTTTGCCTTAAAGATCTTTCCGAATTCGTTTCTGCGCCCAAGCACACGCTTTGGGGTGTACAGTCCAAATAAGGAGTACAAAAGCAGATACGCCGGAATAATAACGAGCAGCGCGCCAAAATAAAATCCGACCTCAAGTGTCCGTTTTCCAAGCTGGTTCGCCCATCCGCTTCCGATCACGATAAACCATGCGAGCAGATAAGAGAACGCGGTCACGCAGGCATCAAGCACCACATGAAAACGGTTGAGGCTCTTTTGATTGTCTTTGATCATATGATTTCACCCTGTTTTCCAAGGAAAATGCTGCCGGTTTTATTGTTCCGCAGCATTGTAATGGTGACAGCCCGGTCAGAGCATAGTACCGCCATCGTAAAATTATGCATACATAGTATACATAAATTTTTCCTGTTTGCAAATAAACGTTTTCTTAAGAAAATCTGAGATTTCCGTAAAATATCGGTTACAGTACGCGGACATTCCCTGTCCGCGCACTGCAGCAACCGTTGAATTGCAATTCAGGCTTTGACTTTCAGCTTTGCTGCCTGTCTCCTGGAAAACTCATAAATATAAACTGCGGTGCCGGCGATCAGCTCGATCTGGATCCCGATCTCCCGCTTTAATCTTCCCTTAAAGGAAGGAACACGCTTACAGTTTTTCAGTGTTCTGATCCCCTCAAGGAACCCGGCCACATAATCTTTTCCGAATCCCATCTTCTTAAAGAACAGGAATTTCACAAAAGTACCGGCCAGAAGACACGGGGAATTCAAGAGCAGCTGCCACCCCCGCATATTCTTATAATTTAAATAGACATTGTTTCTCGCCGCAAGTTTTACCTTGAAGGAGTTATATTTGGAACCGCTGGTCCCGCTTCCCACATGGTACACCACCGCTTCCGGACAGAACACATTGTCATATCCGTAAAGCTTTGCCCGGTATCCCACATCGATATCCTCAAGGTACGCGAAGTGCATCTCATCGAAGTATCCGATCGTCTCAAACACTTCCCTGCGGTAGATCGCCGCGCCGGCACAGGCCGTAAACACGCGGCAGCTTTTTTTATAAAGACCTTCCGGACGTCCAACGCCTCGCTGGAATGCCCAGCCGAGAACGCTGTACATATCTCCGGCATCGTCCATGAGATCCGGATGATACATCTGGATCATCTTGCTGCTGACGGAAAAGATCTTCTCCGACCGGTCCATGGCCCGCTCCAACGCTTCCACATAGTGCGGAGCCACTTTCGTATCGTTATTTAAGAGGATCACATACGGAGTATCCGCCGCCTTGATCCCGACATTGACCGCACCGGAAAAGCCGGTGTTCTCCGGAAGAAAGATCGACGGGATCTGTTTCTCCTTCAGCCACTCCACACTTCCGTCCGTGGATCCGTTGTCCACCACAAGGATCTTAAAATCCTTTGTCGTCTGTCTATCCAGAGCCTCAAAGCACGGTTCCATAAACGAGAGTCCGTTATAATTCGGGATTATGATCGTTGTCTTCATTCGTCTAACGGTACCTCCAGTTTATATGGTTCCCCGATCTTCTCCTTTTTCAGGTCCCGCAGAGCAAAATTTGATTTCCGCAGCGTCAGGTTCGGGTTGTAATAAGGATCTCCGTTCTTTAAGATATCCGGCCAGCGCTTCGCGAAGGTTGCGATCTCGCGGTTGAATCTCGCCACTTTCTCCGGAGTATCCTCAAGACCGCGGGACTTCGATTCGTAATGATGCAGCACCGCATACGGAGCATAGACCACGAGTTTTCCGAGCTTTCTGACCTTCATGCAGTAGTCGATATCATTGAATGCGACGGCAAGTTCCTCCGTAAATCCGCCCACGGCGTCAAATACGGAGCGCTTGCTCATCATGCAGGCCGCTGTGACGGCGCTGTAATCCTGGGCGCACATTGCCCGGTTGAAGTAGCTGTTCTCAGATTTGTGGAGACCGATAAACGTGTGTCCCGCGATGCCGCCGAATCCGATGACAACGCCGGCGTGCTGGATCGTATCATCCTCATAGAGAAGTCTTGCGCCGACAATTCCGACGTCCTCTCTCTGGGCAAAGCCGAGCATCTCCTCGACAAAGTTCTTTGCGATCAGCTCGATATCGTTGTTCATGAACAGAAGGTATTCGCCCTTTGCATGCTGTACGCCGAAGTTGTTGATCGCGGAGTAGTTGAACTCCCGCTCCCAGCGGACAACGTGTACATTCGGGAATTCCTTCTGGATCTTCTCATAGTAGGTCCATGTCGCCTGTTCCGTGCTGTTGTTCTCCACGATGACAAACTCGAGGTTCTTGTACGTCCCTTCCGTCAGCATCGGGCGGATACAGTTGTCGAGATCGACGGTGTGGTCCTTGTTCGGGATGATCACGGAGACAAGCGGATCTCCCTTGATCTTAAATGTCGTGTGATAAATGCCGTAGTCCACGCCTTTTTCCACTTTCTCCGCCTCGATCCCCACTCTCTTATAGTGGTCCATGATCGCGCGGGAACCGGCTGTGAAGGCGTAAAGCTTGCTCTCCGGGTTGCTCGCCGTGGAATTCGGATGGCAGCGCCAGTGGTATAAGACCTTCGGGATATGGCAGATCTTCTCTGCATTCTCCGTACAGCGGAAGATAAAGTCATAATCCTGGGCTCCGTCATACTCCGCCCGGAAACCGCCGATTTTATCAAGCAGTTCTTTCTTCACCACGAACAGATGGCAGATATAGTTGACGCTCGTCAGAAGGTCTGGATTGAAATCCGGCTTAAAATGCGGGTCAAACAGTTCATCTCCATCCATATCCAGCTTGTCCTCATCGGAATAGAGGACATCACATGATCTGTTTTCATTCAGTTTTTTCGCGCACTCGAAGAGCGCATTCGGTGTCAGACGGTCATCATGGTCCGCAAGGACAACAAAATCGCCCTCCGCCATCTCGAGAGCCGCGTTGGTATTACCGGAAATTCCGAGATTTTCGCCCAGAACCTTATACCGGATCCTCGAATCTTTCTCCGCATATTTCTTTAATACATTCTCAACGCTCTCTCCTGCCGGGCTGCCGTCCGCGATACAGAGTTCCCAGTTCGCGTAGGTCTGCTCCACGATGGAATCCAGCATTTCCTTTAAAAATTTCTCCGGAGTCTTATAGACCGGGATCACGATGGAGAACTTCGGCATATACTCAAAGGTCTCTTTTTTCTGCGCTTCCAGCTCTTCCTCCGACGGTTTTGTGAGATTCCACCACTCTGCGTAGTCGTAATCGTCATCGATTCCCTGGATCTTATGCTTTGATTTTAAGATCAGGGCTTTCAGACCATTCTCTTTCAGGAAATCCCAGGCAACATGAACCGTCTCCATATTCATCAGGTTCATAAGTTTCTGGACTTTGCGGTTCGCCGCTCCTGTCTTTTTGCGGATCATCATATCGCTGTATTTCACGCGGGTCGTCTTCTTCTCCCCGCAGATTACAAGATAGTAGATCTTTCCATGTTCATACGGGAAACGGATATCAAACCCGAGATCGCGGTCGATGATCTTTTTGTAGTAGATCTGGCTCACGTCGTCCCGCCTTGTCGGAACGATCTTCGCATCCACCGGATTCCCCGCTTCGTCCTCGATCCGGTATGTGATCACGGAATCCGGGTCATTTTCCACAGCCCAGCCATTTAACTGGATCGTCTGCTCACGGACTCTCATCACTTCAACACTGTATTTCATACTTCCTCCTGCGCAGCCGGCGTGTCAAAATTGATCCGCTCCTCCTCGACAACAAGCGGACGGTGCATCACACGGGTATTGATGCTCATGATATACTCGCCGAGCAGTCCGATAAAGAAGATCTGGACCGAACCAAGGAAACACATTCCGATCAGAAGCGGCGCCATACCTGCCGCAAAGCGGTCCCAGTAGAGGAGCTTCATGATCAGATATACCATTCCGACAAGAAAACTGATCCCGCCGCAAAATGCGCCAAAGAATGTCGCAAGGCGCAGTCCCGCTTTCGTGTAGGAGGTGAAGCTTAACATCGCCGCATCGTATAATTTATAGAAGTTATTGTGAGTCTTCCCCGCGCGGCGCTTCGGCTGTTCATACGGGATCTCTTTTCTCTTAAATCCAAGCTCCGCGACAATTCCGCGAAGGAACGGAGTCGGATCATCCAAATTTCTTAACACTTCGATAAACTGTCTGTCATAGAGACCGGATCCCGTGAAATGTTCGATCTGCTCTACATCAGACAATTTACGGATCAGTTTGTAATAGCAGCTTCTGAGCCAGTACATGACCGGATTTTCTTTGCTGCTCGTCTTGATCCCGATAACGATCTTATAGCCATTCTCCCATTCATGGACATACTTCGGGATCAATTCCACCGGATCCTGGAAATCTGCGACCATGGAGATCACGCAGTCACCGGTTACCTGAAGGATTCCATAATATGGGGAGTTGAACTGTCCAAAGTTTCTCGCATTGAAGATCGCCTTGATCTTCGGGTTCTTTGCACAGAGCATCCTGAGCAGTTCTCTCGTCTTATCCGTGGAGTCATTGTCGATAAAGACCAGCTCGTAGTCGTACTGCGGCAGCTCTTTTGTGATGATGCCGATGACCGCTTCACTGATCGGAACGACATTCTCCTCCTCGTTATAGCATGGAATCAAAACGCTGATTTTTTTCATGTTATATTTTCTTCTTCCTTAAATAATTGTTACCTGATCTTTAACTTTTATCATTGTAACCATTTTTTCTGTTTTGTCAATACCGGGCAGTGTTCACGGCATTTTTTGTCGATCCGGATCCGCTATGCACCACCGCAGCCGGTCCTGCCCGAGTTTCCCCGTTTTTCCTCTCTATACGGTCCTTTTCCTAAGTGCGATCATCCGGGTAATGCCGGTCTTAAAGTCGACTTCCGGCTTCCATCCCGTCACCGCCTTTAATTTCTCAATGGACGGCATCAGGTTGATCAGACCTTCCGCATTTTCCCCGCGGGTATTGTATCGGGTTTCGCCCTTTCCGCCGCAGAGTGTATGGATCTCCTCCACGAAATCCTTTAATACCTTTGTCTCCGCGCCTCCGAAGTTAAAGACAGGATTTGAGATCCCCTCAAATGCCGTTTCCTCCGCCTCGCAGAGCGCCGCCATTCCTCTCGCCAGATCATCGATATAGAGGAAATTCCAGTTCTGCGTGCAGGCGCCGAGGGACATCTCCCTGTTGTTCAAAAATGCGTCCAGACAGGATTCGACTAACGTCCACGGGTGGTCTCCCGGTCCGTAGGCGCTGAAGATCCGCGCATGAATGTAACGCAGGCCGAGCTCCCCGCAGAGCGTTTCGCCCTTTTCGCGCATCGCGAGCTTCGCTTCGCCGTAGAGGGATTTCGGCTCGCAGGCCGTCTCCTCCGTGATCAGATCCCGGTGCATTCCGTATTCTGCCTGGGATCCGGAGAACAGGAACTTTTTACATCCCAGTGCCTTCGCAGTCCGGATCGTCTCCAGGGAGATCTCCAGATTTTTTTCCTGAAGCGCCCGGTCTGTTCTCGACGCACTTCCGGAACCGCCCCAGCCGAAGTGGCAGAAGACATCCTGCGGCTTTGTCACTTTTTCCAGAAGCTGTTCCGGCTCGGAGAGATCGTTTTCAGTCACGAGAAGCCGCCCGGATAAAAGCGCCTCCTCGTTTCCGTCAAGGATCATGCCGAGTTTTGAGGACGCGGGGCGCGCGATGGCAGTAACCGTATGTCCTCTCCGCAAGAGTTCCCGAACTGTCGCCGCGCCGACAAAACTCGTCGCGCCTGTCATGATGATATTCATATTATGCTGCCCCTTTCCTCTGACAAACGCAGCTGTTCAGTACCTTCACAGCTACGAGCAAAAATCCATTCCGGATCGGCTGTGCCGATGGGATTTTTGCCTTCATTCCTATCCTTTATTAAGGTCAGCGCAGCAAGTGCGCAGACCTGCGTCACTGACAAACCTACTTATTTTCCACCAGCGGGATATACATATTCTCCTTGAGTTCTTCCTCCGGAAGGAACGGCGCAAGATCCTCAAGCGGTACAGATACCATCGTTCCGTCCGGCAGCATCTTCGCAGATGCCTTTGGCTCAAATCCCTGCTTCATATCAACAAAGATCTCACAGATCACCGGACCTTCCGTCGCAAGTGTCTTCTCCACAGCAGCATCAAGCTCGCTGTTGTGATGCGCCGCCACATACGGATAGCCGTAAGCCCAGGCAAGTTTCTCCATACTCGGGAAGCTTAAGTCATGGCTGTCCACGCCGATTCCGATGAGCGGCTCATGGAAATGGGTCCTCTGGGTCTGACGGATGGAGTGGTAGCCGCCGTTGTTGATCAGGAAGATCTTGATGCCCATGTGGTGATGGATGATCGTCTGAAGTTCCTGAAGGTTCATCTGGATGCTTCCGTCACCGGTCACAAGGATAATATCCTTTGTATGGTCCGCCACCCATGCACCGATCGCCGCCGGGAGGTCGTAACCCATGGAAGCGATCGCAGAGTTGCTGATAAACCGCTGTCCTTTCTTCATCTCATAGGCATGTCCGCCTACCACGCACGCGGAGCCGTTGCCCACAACCGTGATCACATCCTCCTCCACGCGTTTGCTGATCTCCTTGATCGCCGCGTAGACGTTTGCCGGCTCATCGTCTCCGGCCTCATAATGTTTCGGCAGAACGACCGGATATTTTTCTTTCCAGGTCTGGCACTGACGGATCCAGCTGTCCACTGCCTCTTTGTCCTTTGCACCGCCGTTCGGATCAAATTCTTCCTCATCGAGAACGAGTTCCAGCTTCTCGAGAAGATCCTTCACGTCCGCATGGACCGGCATATCAACGTGGACCGTCGGTTTCTTTAACTCTTCCGCGTCGATGTCATTGTAGATCACATACGCTGCTCTCGCCCATGTCGGGTAATTGTAGCCAACCTGGCGGATGGAAAGACGGCTTCCCAGCGATAATAAGAGGTCGCTGTTCTGAACCGCAAAGTTTCCGGCGCGGTCTCCCATATGTCCGGCACGTCCCACATAGAGCGGGTCTGTATCGTACATGCAGTCGATGCTGTTCCAGCCGGTAACGACCGGGATCCCGAGCTTTTTCACGACTCTTGTAAATACGTCAAACGCTTTTCCGATCCGGATCCCGTTTCCGGCATTGATCACCGGGCGTTTTGCCTCGCGAACCTTCTTTAAGATCTCTCTCGCCTGTTCTACTGTCACAGGGTCCGGAAGTTTCACGCGCTTTTCTCCCCGTCCGCTCACATCGGACGGGATCATAGCCGGTTTTCCTTCAATTTTATTCATCATGCAGATCGTGCATCCGGAACATCCGGTTCCATGTCCGGACCAGCCGGTGCCGCCCGCCTCGTAATCATCTTTATCGAATCCCAGCAAGGATTCCGTCTCGATATACGCGCCCTGGACATTTAACGGGATGTCCAGCCAGCACGGACCAGGTCTTCCTGTCTGTGCCAGATAAAGGGCCTTTTCCAGGCAGAAGCGGATCCGCATCGGATCCAGCACCATCTCGCTGTACTTTGTCATACAGTCGATTGCCTTTGTGATCTCAAATTCCTGATCTCCCATCGCGCGGATCCCCAGACCTGTGCTGTGGGCCGTCGTGTCGTAGCGGACCTGTCCGGATAAAACGAGCATCGGGATCGAGTCGAGCCAGCCGCCGACAACGCCCGTGATCGCGTTTGTTCCGCCAGGGCCTGTCGTCACGCAGAGCGCGGCGATCTTGTTGTGGATTCTCGCATACGCCTCCGCAGCGATGGCGCATGCCTGTTCATGGTGGTTAAAATAGCAGTGAAGTCCCGGCTGATGTCCGAGTCCGTCATCCAGGTGCATCGCACCGCCTCCGGTCACCATAAATGCATCGGTGATCCCCTCGTCTACCAGCTTCTGGGCAATATAATCAGAAACTTTCATTCTCATAAGTGAAACCTTCTCCTCTCTCAAACTGTCAGATTCCAGCCATATTGACCTTCCTTTTCCCCCAGACACATGGCTGAGTCTGCGCCGGGTATACCTTCCTCGATTATACCATGCGGACCGCATACAGTCCAGTAAATCATGTTTTTAACGGGATTTTCAGGGGATCCCCGGGGCATTTTTTCCCCTTTGTTTTCCGTTTTTTCCACCCGGTGAAATCCTTTCCACGGTGTTCCAGATATGCCAGGAACCCACACTGGAATTCCGTCATCACAGACTGTTATAATCAGCCGGTAAACAAAAACAACTGTACGGCATGATCTCAGGAGCTGCTGCCGATCCGTCCTGTCCACAAGCTTCTGACCTGCCGGACAAGAGCATGATTTCATATCAAAAAGGAGAGAAGGATATTATGAAAAAACAGACAAGGATCGCCGCTGTCTTATCCGCAGCAGCATTCATGACAATGGTCTCCGGGCTGCCGGCTTACGCTGCATCCCACGGATGGGTGACAGAAGGAGATGCAAAGGTCTATTACGATGAAGACGGGTACCTCACCACCGATGCATGGAGAAAGCGCGGGGAAGACTGGTACTATCTTGGTGAGAACGGTCAGATCGTAACCGATGCGAAGATCGACGAATATTATGTGGACAGCGAAGGAAAAATGGTGACAAGTGCATGGGTAGAATTAAAGAATGAGGAAGATCCGGACTCCCCGGAGACTCCCGATACCTTCTGGTACTACTTTGAAAAGGATGGAAAGTCCGCTGTCTCCAAATGGGTAAAATTTGACTCTAAATGGTACTATTTTGACGAGTCCGGCCATATGGCGACAGGAAAGACGGAGATCGACGGAGCTACTTACTATCTTGGAACAGAAAAAGACGGGGCGATGAAGACCGGATGGATCCGCCTGGAGGAAAACAGTCATGTGCCGGGATCTTCTGAGAGCTGGTACTACTTTAACTCCGACGGAAAGATGGTGACTACCCAGTATGACAAGAAGATCGACGGAAATTACTACACCTTCATCGACGGAAAAATGCAGACAGGCTGGGTCCTGATGCCGTCCGGGAGCGATGCGGACGCGACCGACAGCAATGCAGCTGTCCCGAACGTCACAGATTATCAGTACTACGGACCGTCCGGGGACGGAAAACGCGCCGAAGGTTTTCACTCCATTGAGGGGATTTCCGGGATCCACGAAGCCGACGAGGTGTACACCTTCTGCTTTAAAGCAGGAAAACCATACGTTTCCACGAAAAAGGGGAATTCTCTCTTCACGATCAACGCGAAAAAATACGCCTTCAGTGATCTCGGCATCATGCAAACCGGAAGACAGATCGTGAATGTGGCGAACGATGAGATCGCGAACTTCTGCTTCGGCGAGGACGGCATCATGAAGACAGGAAAACAGACGATCTTCAATGAGGAGACGGGTGAGACCGAGAACTGGTTCTTCCACACCGACGGCGACAAGAAAGGTCAGGGATACCATGGACTCCGCGACGGCATCCTCTATGTATACGGAAAGAGACAGGACGCCACTGCCGACCAGAGATATGCACCGGCGGACTTAAACGGCACCACCTACCTTGTCGGAACAGCCGGAAATGTACAGAAAGCGTCCGCTTCCTCCACTTCCACAGCGAAACCGGAGCTTGGACGTGGATATAAAGATATCAAAGATGCGAACGGAACGATCTGGACTGTAAATACGGCCGGTGTCGTCCAGTAAACAGGACATTGAATTCCTGCGAAATAACCGCGGACCTGCTGCCTTTCGCAGCCATCCGCGGTTATTTCTATCCACGGCTGCCCGATCAGTTCTGTGCAGCCGCATTCTCCTATTTACTTTCTGTAATATACGCTTTTACCAGGCGGTTCAGTGTACCTTTCATCTGTACCACAATGTCCATCAGCCTGTCGTTCTCTTCGCGAAGCCTTTGGTTTTCTTCTTCCAGAGCACTTTTGTAATGTCGTTCCATGCTCATTGTTTTCGTCCCCCTTACGCCTCGTCCGCAGCCGCCCTTTCCCGCGTCTGCTTCCTTTTTCTTAAATATATAATACATTTTTCCAGAATTGAAAAGTAGTTTTTGAACGCAAGTTTCGACAGCTTTCGAAAACGCAAAGCGACAGTCCCACTCAAAAGCAGAACTGCCGCAAAACTCATCTTTTATATGATATGAAGTTTTTCAAATGCCCATGCGATCCCGTCATCCTCCACGTCCTTCGTGATAAAGGTCGCGTAAGGTTCCAGGCCTTTCGCGTGTTTTTCCATGATGATGCTGTTTCCGGCATAGCGGATCATCGCCAGGTCATTCATACTGTCACCGAAGGCGTAGGAATCTTCTCTCGCGATCCCATAGTGTTTCAGGATCACTTCCATCGCCGTCGCCTTATCATAGCCCGTCGGCACACACTCATAGAGTCCGTGTCCCCGGTCGATCGCGGTCATATCCGGCGCCAGGATCTTTAAGAAGCTCTCCGCATCACTATTCTCATCCGCCAGCACACAGAACTTATCAAAGTCGACTTCTTCCGTATTCCAGTCTGCACTCGCAAGTCCCTGGTTTTTATATACAACGTTCTTCACATGTTCGATCTCTTCCATGTGGGAGACGCCGACCTGGACCGTACAAACCTTCGGTCCCTCAAGGATCCCGTCGAGTCTGCACGCGAGGATCGCTCTCTGGAGCTCCATCCGGCGCTTCGCGGAGATCTTTCTGTGAAGCAGGGCTTTTCCTTCCGCTTCTATGTAGGTTCCGCATCCGCAGAGGTAACCGTCGACCGGTACTTTCCCCTCAACATCCTTCATCAGGCATCTCGTCCGCCCGGAATTGATGAATATCAGATGTCCGGCGCGGCGCGCCTCGGTGATCGCAGCCGCCGCGCTCTTCGGAAGCTCTTTCGACGCATCCACTAAGAGCGTTCCGTCAATGTCAAAAAATAATGCTTTTCTTTTCATATTGTTCTCTTATCGCATTTCTGCTGTCAGCATCTCTGCTCAGCACTTTGCAGAATAGCCGGACCATTTCCTGTCCATATTATTTTGCTTCCGTACTGCTTTCGCTTTCCTCTGCAACAGTCTCTGCTTCTTCTAAGATATTCTCTGCTTCCGTTGTCTCTGCAGTGGTCTCCGGCGCTTCAACGTAAGTAGAATTGCCGATCAGGTAGTAGTAGACAGCACCCATATCAAAGATCTGGTTTGCGGAGTCCTCACCGTATGTTGCCGTCATCTGCGCTGCATTCTTGAAGTAATTCATAACAGCGAGCTTATCTTTCTGATCTTCAGTCGCAGAGAGATTTTCCTGTGCCTGAATCGCGTCTAAAACGAGCTGCTGTTTTACAAGGTTTTCAGCAGTATCGCGAAGTCCATCCTCATCCGTTCCGAGGAACATGCTGAGGAACTGGTCAAACTCAAGACCATAGCTGCTCGCATAGCTGGAGTATGTGGTCTTTAACTGGTTGAACATGTCATCAACAGCGTCCGGATCTGCTGTGACTTCGGAGTTATTGATCACTTCATTTAAGAGCTCACTTCCGGCTGCGTTGAAGAACTGGCTGTCGGCCTCCGCCTGGAGATCCGCACACACTTCCTCTTTTAACTGATCAAGAGTCGCTGTATCATCGTTGTAATAACGTTTTGCGAGGTCATCGTCCACCTTGCTCTCGGACTCAGATTTTAACTGGTTTAATTTCACATGGAATACGACTTCCTGTCCTGCAAGATCTGCGTTTCCGTAGTTATCCGGGAACTTTAAGTTTAAGTCTTTCTCATCTCCGACGTTCATGCCGATCACACCGTCCTCAAAGCCGTCAATGAAAGTTCCGCTTCCAAGCTTCAGATCGTAACCTTCTGCAGTTCCGCCGTCAAACGCAACGCCGTCCTTTGTTCCGGAATAATCGATATTCGCGGTATCGCCTTCCGCAGCCGGGCGTCCCTCGATCGTTACCGGATACTCTGCGCAGAGCTCCTTTAATCTTGTCTGGACCTGTTCATCCGTCACTTCCTCTACCTTTGCAGAATAAGTCAGGTTCTTATAATCTCCGAGAGTCACGCTCTCCTCGTCGTGAAGCTCTTCCTCGGATTTTGTCTCCGTCTCAACAGTTGCAGCTGCTGCCTGCTCCTCAGACGCAGAGCTGCTCTCTGTGTTCTGGCTCTTATTTCCGCATCCTGTTACGATCACAGCCGCTGCTGCAACACAGAGACCTGCTTTTATGATTTTTTTCATGTTTTCTTTTTCCTTCCATTCTGTCTCATATTCCCCGCGTGTCTCCCGTTTTCCGGAACATCCGCGCGTAATACTCATTCTAACATACCGTCACGCGAAAAAAAAGAGTGTTCACAGAAATTTAAGACATGTGTTAGAAAACAAGTGAAAAAACGCTTCACGAGTTTCCCCTTGTTATCGCGACAGTCGCCAAGGTCTCGCGCAAGCGCGGACTTTGACTCGTCGTTCGCGTAAATAAAAACACTCTGCAAAGATCTTCCATGTCTTACGTCCATCAGGATCTCTTCCAGAGTGTTTTTCAATAATGTTTCAATTTTTTCAAAACGGGGCGTTAGAAATGTCCTTCCGACTCCTGGACACAGCTCCTGCCGGTCCAGCCGTCATCCGCATTTATTTATAGAACGCACAGAACGCCTTATATGTATTGTATACATCAAGCTTCGAAGCCAGCTCAAACGGTGCGTGCATGGAAAGGATCGGAACGCCGAGGTCCACAACATCCACATCCATCATCGCCACATACTGGGCGATCGTTCCGCCACCGCCCGCATCGACTGCACCGAGCTCACCGGTCTGCCAGTACACACCGTTCTCTTCCATGATGCCGATGACCTTTGCCATCGTCTCCGCGCTTGCATCGCTGCTGCCGGACTTTCCTCTCGCGCCTGTATATTTTGTGAGCACGCAGCCTTTGTTTACATAACTCGAGTTTCTGCTCTCGTATACACTCGCGAACGTCGGATCATAAGCCGCGTTTACATCGGAAGAAAGGCAGATGGAATGGCGCAGCACAGTCTTTGTGTCCGCCCCGAAGCTCTCCGCGAGGTCCTCGACCGCATGATGGACATAGTCCGAGTGAAGTCCCGTATTCCCGACAGAACCGATCTCCTCTTTGTCCGTAAGGATCGTAAATGTCGTGTGTTCCGGATTCTTTGTCCCGATCTCCGCCATCAGAGCTGTGTACGCGCAGACGCGGTCATCCTGGCCGTAAGCTCCCACAAGTCCGCGGTCAAGTCCGATATCGACTGCCTTGTATGCCGGGACCATCTCGATCTCCGCACGGGTGAAATCTTTTTCCGTGATCCCGTAGCGCTCGTTCAGTAACTTCATCGCAAGAAGCTTTGCCGGATTTTTGATTTTCTCGTTCTCCTCGTCATGGTACGGGATCGAACCGATGATAATATTGAGTTCCTCGCCCTTTAAACCTTCCGCGAGCTTTCTCCCGTTCTGTTCGGAAGCGAGATGAGGGAGAAGATCTGTCACGCAGAATTGCGGATCGCCCTCATTTTCGCCGATGGAGATCTCAACGACCTCTCCGTCAGCTTTTACAACGACGCCATGCATGGATAACGGCACGGTCCCCCACTGGTATTTGCGGATCCCGCCGTAATAGTGCGGTTTTAAATATGCGATCTCATCCTTCTCAAACAGCGGATTCGGTTTTAAATCTAGGCGCGGGGAATCGATGTGGGCACCGTTCATCCTCAATCCCTCGTTCAGATCTTTTGTTCCGATTGTGGAAGCAATGATCGCCTTCTTCCGGTTGTTCCAGTAGATCTTATCCCCTGCTTTGTAGGAAGCTTTCGGATCAAATTTCTGATATCCTGCGTTTTCCAGGAGTGTAACTGCTTTTTTCACGCATTCTCTCTCTGTTTTTCCCTCATTTAAGAATGTCTTATATCCCTCACAGAAATCCTGTGCCTCCGGGATCTGCTCCGGCGCTTTTTCGCCGATATGCGGAGCTTCCCAGAGAAGTGCTTTTTCAAGATCTTTGCCGTTCATTCTAAAAATCCTCCGTATGTGTAATAGTATCCTATTTCGGGAACAGCTCTTTGCTGTCCAGCATCAGTGTAAACGGTCCGTCATTCAGCAGATCCACCTTCATATCCGCTCCAAACTCCCCGTGCGCCACTTTTTCCACATGCTTTTTGCACTGTTCCATAAAATATTCATAGAGACGGTTCGCATGATCCGGCGCTCCTGCACCAGTAAAGCTCGGACGGTTGCCCTTCCGGCAGTCTGCATACAGTGTAAACTGGCTCACCACAAGGATCTCGCCGCCCACATCCTGAAGAGAGCGGTTCGTCTTTCCGTTCTCATCCTCAAAAATGCGGAGTCTGCAGATCTTGTCCGCCATTTTATCTGCGATCGTCTCATCATCCTCATCAGATACACCGAGAAGGATCAGGAATCCCTGTCCGATGGAACCGGTCTCCCGCCCGTCCACATGTACCGACGCATGTTTTACTCTCTGTAGTACGACTCTCATCTATCTTTCCTCCAGACTGGCCGCTCTGCATCCGCTTTTCCGGAGTGCAGATCTTTCGTCTTGGAACTTTCTGTCATCAAAACAGCCGAAAACGGTCTATGTCGGACCGTTTCCTGCAAGTTCCTCCTGTTTTCTTTCTGCTTTCTCACGCTCGCGGCGCTTTTCTTCCTCACGCCTGCGCTCTTCCTCCTCGACGGCCATGATCGCCTGGTTTAAGGAGAACATCTTCATATCCAGCATATCCACCATATCTGCACAGGACTTTAACTCCCGTTCCAGATAATCCGGTGCCTTTCCCTCAAACTTATAAGCGATCTTGTGTTCCAGGGACGCCCAGAAGTCCATCGCGATGGTGCGGATCTGGATCTCGACCTTCGTATCTCTCTTTCCCTCCGACAGATAGACCGGGATCGTCACCACCATATGGTAGCTCTTATATCCGTTCGCCTTCGGATATTTAATGTAGTCCTTGACATGCAGGACTGTAATATCCGCCTGTCTGGCGATCATATCCGCGATGGGATAAATATCGGACATAAAGGAACAGATGATCCGGATCCCCGCGATGTCGTTTAAATGCTCCACCATGTTATCGATCGTGACCTCACATCCATCGTGCTTCAGCTTTTTCACGATGCTCTCCGGCGTCTTTAACCGGGAAGTGATGTGTTCGATCGGGTTGTAATTGTATAACTGGATAAATTCATTATTTAAGATCTCGATCTTCGTGTTGATGGATTTTAACGCGGAGCTGTATAAAAACATCGTTGATTTCCACTGATCGATCTGATCAAACTCTCCAGACTCTTTCGTCATGCTGACGCCCCCTTTCTTTGCAGCCGGGAACGTTCCGTCCATGCGACCATGTCTTCACGCTTTCCTGCTACAGCTTCAGACCCTTTAAGAGATCCGCAAGACCTGTGCTTGCCTGACCTTCTTCCTTATATCCGTAGGTGTCCTCAGCTTCTCTCTCCGCTTCCTCCTCGATCAGCTCTTTCATGGACAGACTGATCTTGTTGTTCGCGGTGGAGATGATCTTTACTTTTACGTTCTGTCCCTCTTTCAGCACCGCACCCGGATGTTTGATCCGCTTTGTGCTGATCTGGGAGATGTGAAGGAGACCGGTAAGTCCGTTTTCCAGCTCAACAAATGCGCCGTAATCCTTTAAAGTCTCGACCGTGCCGTTCATGACAGCGCCGACTTCACATTTTGCGATCTTTTTATTTGTCTCTTCCTGTTTTTTCTCTCTCGCTGCCTCGCGTCCAGATAATACGAGACGGTGTGTCTCCTCATCTGCCGTGATCACGGTCACTTCGATCGTCTTTCCGTCGAATTCCTTTAAATCTTCCACATACTCGTCGCTGAGGCGGGAAGCCGGGATAAAGCCGCGGATCCCTTCCAGATATGCGACAGCACCTGCGTTTACGATCTCAGCGATCTTTACCGGAACGACCGTGCGCTCTTCCATCATAGTCTTCAGTTTATCCCACGCAAGGACCTGGTTTGCCTCCTTTTTGGAGAGGACCATGTTTCCTTCCCCGTCATTTGTCGCCATCACGGTCGCCGTGATCTCATCACCCGGATGGATCATCTCCGCCATGTTGAAATCAGGATCTTCGCTCAGATCTTCTTTGCGGATCACGCCGTCCGCGTAGGTCTTTAAGTCCACGATCACCGCGTCATCTGTCACATCAAGCACGGTACCAGTCACAACATCGCCAACTCTAATTTTTTTAAGGGAAGCTTCTAACTCCTCTTTGTAATCGTCCATGGATTCCATATTTCATCTCTCCTTTTCTCATCCTCCATTTTTATTCCGCTTATTTCTATAAAAAGGCCATAAGAATGGATGATAATTTCTTCCTCTATTTAACCATATTCTGTGAATATTTGCCATAGTTTTCATAAAAATTTTATGATAAAATGTGCATAGTGATTACTGTACACAGGTAGGAATTTTCTGAACTGAAAATTCCGTATGACACCGTTATGGTCGCAGATTTTGCCGATTCGGAATGCGAAGCATCGGTAAAATCCCGTTACAGTGTGCGGGCATGAAATGCCCGTAGACTGTAACGCATAGTGATTACTGTACACAGGTAGGAATTTTCTGAACTGAAACAGGAATTTTCTGATATTTTTGGAGGCATTTACCATGAAAGATTATGCTGATCTGCATACCCATACCATCGCGAGCGGACATGCCTACGGAACCATCACGGAGATGGTCCATGCCGCTGCATTAAAGAACCTGCCGATCCTCGGCATCACCGAGCACGCCCCGTCCATGCCGGGAAGCTGCGGGGAAATGCAATTCTGCAACTTCAATGTGATCCCGCCGGTCTTAGAGGGTGTCCGTCTTTTATTCGGATGTGAATTAAACATCGTGGACTACAGCGGAACCATCGACCTGTCAGAGCGGATGTTAAAGCGCTTATCCTACACAGTCGTCAGTCTCCATGACCTCTGCCTGAAACCGGGAACAATGGAAGACAACACCTTCGCGGTGCTCACAGCGTTAAAAAATCCGTATGTCACGATCCTCGGACATCCGGATGATGGAAAATTTCCACTGGACTATGAGGCGGTCGTAAAAGCCGCAAAGGACAACCACCGCATGATCGAGCTCAACAACACCTCCCTGACACCAGGCGGTTCCCGCATCCACGCATATGAAAATGACAGGATCATTCTCCCGCTCTGCGCCAGCTACAAGGTTCCGGTCATCATGAACAGCGATGCACACTTTACGACATCGGTCGGCGACCACGCGCGCGCGGAGGCCCTCTTAAAAGAGTTAAACTTCCCGGAAACACTCATCGCGAACTATCACCCGGAGATCCTGAAGGAATATATCCCGGACTTGGCGGATTTTCAGGGCTGAACATCTCGTATCGAAATGGCAGAAATTCTCCTGCCCCGCCAGCGAGATCCATAAACCGATGTTTTTTACAGAAAAATGAGCACAAAAACGGCTGTGAAGTGATTCTTTTCTTCACAGCCGTTTTTCTTTCGTAAGAAACCATGTTTCAGGTTATTTTTCTGGACCTGCTCACCGGAACCCGTTCCTGTCAGATCTTTGTTCCACCGGGCAGGCGGTTTTCAGAGCTGAACCTGCGCTCTACTTTAACAGTTTATCAACCTTCGCCCACAGCGCCTGCAGTTCCTTCTGATCGCTCAGACGGTCCTTCTGGATCCGGATAATGTTCTCGAGCGCCGCATTCGCGCCGTCCGCGTTTAATTTCGCGTCACAGGATTTCTTCGCCTTTGTGTAAGGGTCCATACTCTCCTGATCTTCTTCCTGCTCCGCCTGGAGCTTCTGGATCTTATCCACAAGTTTTACCGCCTCATCCGACGGATTCTTCACATCCTGCCATTCCAGCAGATGCGTATTATTCTCCGCATTGATCGTATCCAGAGCGATACTGTTCTTTAACATCGTTTTCCAGTTGTCTGAGATTGCTGTTTCATACGTCTGCTTCGCAGTCTTATTATCCGCAAAGGCCGTAAGCGGCATTCCCGCAAGACATACCAGAAGACCGAATAAAAATAAAATCTTCTTCATCATTGTGTCCTCCTGTGATGTAAGCTGATAACAGATTTCCAAAAATCCGCAGATATTTTCCATGTTTTCGTGTACAGAGAATCCTTCCTCTGAACTGTTACCATCTTATCACACTTCCGTCCATTCTTCTACGGCAAAGCTGCGGCAATCCTGCGGCAGTATGATCGTAAACACGGCACCGTCCGGCGAGCTTTCTGCCGCGATATCGCCTCCCATATATTCCATGGAACGCTTCGCGATGGAAAGCCCCAGCCCGTGATTTCCGTTCTTTCCTTTATAAAAACGGTCGAACAGATGCGGCAGATCATTCTCTGCAATCCCCGGTCCATCGTCGCGGATCGTAAGTTTCAGCTGATCCCCCGACTCTTCCACAGAAATCTGAACCGTCTCCTTTGCATAGCGGATACAGTTTGATGTCACATTTGAGAACGCCCGCCCAAGCAGCATCACATCCGAGATAATCTTATGCTCGTCTCCCGGCAAAAATTCCAGTTTTATTTTTTTCTGGTAAGCAAGACCTTCCAGCCGCTCGATCTGATCCTCGATATATTCCCGGATCCCCAGCTCCACCGGAACGACCTGGTAGCGCATCTGGTCCATTCTCGTGAGCGTCAGGATCCCGTCGACCACCTCCGTCAGACGGCTGCTCTCATCCAGGATCACTCCTGCTGCCTGGGATGTATCTTCAAAGACACCTCGCTGGATCCCCTGGGCATAGCCGCTGATGGACATGAGCGGGGTACGGAGTTCATGGGACGCATTCTGGAAAAAGACGCGCTCCGCCTCGTCCGCCTTCAAAAGATTGTCCTGCATCTGGTTGATCTCATTCTCCAGTTCATAAAGCTCTTTTACGTTTGTCCCGGTCTCCACCTTTTTAAACTTCTTTTCACCGATCCCGCGCGCTGCCTCACAGAGGCGGCTCACCGGATTTGAGATACTTCCAGCTACAAACCAGAACAGCACGATGGAGACTCCCGCCATGACCCCCATGATCATGAGCACCAGTCTCGACACTTCATGTAAGATCACGCTTGTATCATGGATCGGGCAGTACAGCAGGATATTCTGGACACGCCCCGACCGTTTCTGCCCCACATCAAGAAAATAGAGCATGTATCTCGTATCTCCGATCATCTCCTCGGAGATCTCCCCGCTTTCAAACGAAGGATCATTTCCTGTCATTCTTATCAGGAATTCCGAGTACATCTGGGTCATCTCCGGCTGATCATCGTAGTTTTTCGGATACAGTACGCGGTAATTCTTTCCGATCACCAGCATCTTCGTCTCACCGGACTCCGTCTGGGCCGAGTTTCTCAGGGCATTCAGGAGACTTCCGCGGTCATCCTGTGCGCTGTTCTCATCCGGCACATCCACGTTGCTGTACTCCTCCGTAAGTTCCTCCACGGTCTTCACCATCTGCCCCAGATCCCGCTTCGCATTGTAGCTCATATGTCCGTCCAGCGCATAGCTGAACACGAACCATGCCGCCACCGGAAACGCGATCAAAAGCAGCATCACCGGGAGGAAGATCTTCATCCGGATACTTAATTTCATTCCTCTCCTCCACTCGTCAGGCGGAAGCCATATCCCCATACCGTCTCGATCTTCACAGTACTCTTCTGGTCCTTCAACTTCTTTCTGAGACGTTTCACCATATCATCCACAGCTCTCGTGTCTACTTCCTTGCTGTTCACCTTCCACAGGGATTTTAAGAGGTCATCGCGGCTCGCCGCATGTTCCTTCCGCTCCAGCATGTGGCACAGAAAATCAAATTCCAGCGGAGTCAGGGCAAAATCCTCATCCTTTAACTTCGCAGCGCGGCGCTTCGGGTAAAGTCTGATATCCCCGATCTCATAGGAATCCTTCGACTCTTCCTCCTGTCCGGAGAACGCATCCACGCGGCGGAACAACGCTTTGACTCTCGTCACGAGTTCCAGCGGCAGGAACGGTTTCACCATATAGTCATCACTTCCGAGAGTGATCCCCGTGATGCGGTCCAGCGGGGAATCCTTTGCGGAAACGATGATGATCGGAACATGGCTCGTCTTCCGGATCTGCGTGCAGACCGTCAGTCCGTCCATTCCCGGCATCATAATGTCCAGGATACAGAGATCCGGAGCTTTTTTCTCAAACGCCTCCAGAAGAGACTCTCCATCCCCGAAACACTCCACCTCATATCCCTCTTTTTCCAGGAAATTCTCTATCAGAAAACAGATGTTTTTCTCATCATCCGCGACATAGATCAGTTTTGACATATATATTTCCTCCTGATTTTTATCTATCCAGATAGTTTTCTCGCATTACTGTCACGATTATATCACGTTCTTCCTCGCATGGTAAATATCTGCCGCAGAATTGCCGCAAGACACAGGAGTATTGCCCTCTGTGCTTTTTCCATTTTCCCAATAACTACCAGCGGTGAGCTTCCGAACAGGAGCACCTTGATCCGGGGATCTGGCTCCTCTTAGGTCCCGGGTGACTGCGTTGGAAAAAAGATGACACTTGTTTGAGCGCAGCGAGTTGTGTCATCGTTTTTCCGTCTTTAGCAGTCTCCCGGGAGCTTAGAGGAACCATCCCCGCATCCCTGAGTGCTCCTGCTCGGAAGCTCACCGCGTACTTTCGCCAATACAATCATATCATATTTCCCATTGTACTTTTCCAGAAACTGTAGTAAACTATCCCTATAATGCGGTGCAGTGTAAAAGACTCCAGCATCGCCCACACCCTAAAAGAAAGGACGGACCCCACATGAACAAAGACCTGGAACTTCTCACCCGTGTGATCGACGAGAAATCTGCAAAAATCCTGGATGCCAACGATAAGATCTGGGAATACGCGGAACTCGCTTTCCACGAGACAAGATCAGCAGCCCTGTTAAAATCTATCTTAAAAGAAGAAGGCTTTACCCTGACCGAGGGCGACGCCGGAATCCCGACCTGCTTTACCGGAACCTTTTCCTACGGAACCGGAAAACCGGTCATGGGAATTCTCGGAGAGTACGATGCACTCTCATCCTTAAGCCAGAAAGCAGCAGATCCGCACAAAGAACCTCTGACGGAAGGCGCTCCCGGCCATGGATGCGGTCACTGCGCACTCGGAACCGGTGCGCTCGCAGCAGCGATCGCTGTGAAAGAATACCTGATCGCAAATAAGAAAGACGGAACGATCATCTACTTCGGCTGCCCTGCTGAGGAAGGTGCCGGTGCCAAACAGTTCATGG
Organism: Clostridium sp. MCC344; assembly: GCF_018785365.1. NCBI lineage: Bacteria > Bacillati > Bacillota > Clostridia > Eubacteriales > Clostridiaceae > Clostridium > Clostridium sp. MCC344. The sequence continues at coordinate 84,791 of NZ_WQPQ01000013.1, forward strand.
CCCGCGCCGGAATGTTCGACAACGTTGATTTCGTATACTCCTGGCATCCGGCAACAAAAAACGCCGTCGAATACAACCACAGCAATGCGATCATGGGTGCAAACTTCTATTTTAAAGGCGTTGCCTCCCATGCCGGCGCGACCCCGTATCTCGGAAGAAGCGCTCTGGATGCCGTAGAACTCATGAACGTCGGCTGCAACTACTTAAGAGAACACATGATCCCGGAGGCAAGAATCCATTATGCCTACATTGATGCAGGCGGAACTGCCCCGAACGTTGTCCAGGATCACGCAACGATCCGCTACGAGGTCCGTTCCCCGTGGGTATACCAGGTAAAAGAGCTCTTCGAGCGCGTGAAAAACGTTGCCCGCGGCGCCTCCATCATGACCGATACCTCCGTGGAGTGTGAACTTTCCATGGCATTCACGGAATACCTTCCGAACAATGCCCTCGCAAAAGTTGCCGATGAGTGTTTACAGGAAGTCGGTGCTCCGAAATGGGATGATGCAGATTACGCGATGGCGAAAGAATTCTTAAATACCTATCCGGAAACCACAATGGAAAATATCCGCACACAGATCATCGAGACTTACGGGGAAGACCGTCTCGAAGAGATCCTCGAAAAACCGCTGGATTCCGAGATCCATCCGTTCAACCCGGATAAGATCAAACTGACCGCCGGTTCCACCGATGTCGGCGATGTCGGCTATGCAGCACCGACCTTAAACATCAACATTGCTACCGCGTGCGTCGGAAATGTAGGACATTCCTGGCAGATGGTTGCCCAGTCCTGCAGCCCGCTGGCCCACAAAGGTCTCTTGACTGCCGCAAAAGTCCTGGCTCTCTCCTGCATCCGAACGATGGACCGCCCGGACGTGATCGAAGCGGCAAAGAAGGAAGTCACAAAGCGAAACGGCGGACACTACACCTGCCCGCTGCCGGATTCCGTGCAGCCGCCGCTTGATACATACTAAAATTCATATAAAGAGGATCTGCCCTAGCATCTTTGCTTCAATTTCAGGAGGAATTAACCATGAATATACTGATCGCCGCGGATTCCTTTAAGGGAAGCTGCTCTGCCCGTGAAGTCACTGACACCATCGAATCTGCCGCAAAAGCCGTGATCCCCGATGTGGCTGTCACGAAAATTCCCGTCGCTGACGGCGGTGAGGGAACTGTAGATGCCCTCGTTGCAGCCATGAATGGAACAAAGGTCCGCGTTCCCGCGCATGATCCGTTGGGACGGGCTATCACAGCCGAATATGGACTTTTGCCGGATGGGAGCGCTGTGATCGAGACTGCGGCAGCCTCCGGACTTACCTTGTTAAAGCCTAAGGAGCGGGATGCTCTTCGCGCTTCCACGTTCGGAACCGGAGAGCTGATCCGACATGCGTTGGAACATGGCGTAAAAAAGATCATTTTAGGTCTCGGAGGAAGCGCCACGACCGATGGCGGTGCCGGACTGGCTCAGGCGCTTGGAATTTCCTTTCTCGACAAGACCGGAAAAGAACTCGCCCCTGGCGGTGTTCATCTAAGCGAACTTGCTCAGATCTCCACAGCTGGTCTGCTGACTGAGGCAAGCGAATGTGAATTTGTCATTGCATGCGATGTGAAAAACCGACTCTGTGGATCTTCCGGAGCTGCTGCCATTTTCGGTCCGCAAAAGGGAGCCACTCCTGATCAGGTCAGGATCCTGGATTCAGCTCTGGATCACTATGCATCTGTATTAAAAGATCAACTGAAATGCAGCACAGCGGAAACCGATGGCAGCGGTGCTGCCGGCGGCCTTCTCTGCGGAATTATCCCGTATTTTCCGGTTACGATCTGTTCCGGGATTGATCTCGTCCTGGATCTCACAAATTTCGATGAGCACGTGAAACTCGCAGACCTTGTCATCACCGGAGAAGGCCGGATCGACTCCCAGTCCGCACTCGGAAAAGTCCCGGTTGGCGTTGCCTCCCGCGCAAAAAAGATCAGGAACGTCCCTGTCGTTGCGATCGCCGGTGCAAAAGGCGAGGGCTGTGAAGCTCTCTATAAATTTGGGATTGACGCGATCTTCGATACTGTCCCCGGCATCATAACACTTGAAGAGGCCATGGAGCATGCAAAGGAGAATCTGGAGCGGGCTGCTGAAAATGTTCTTCGGATTTTCCTCGCGGGCAGTCAGGAGCAACTCCGGTAATTTTTGTTCTCACATTTACGGAATCTGTATGGACCTGCATGTGAAATCCAAAAACGCTGCCGCAACCGTAACCGTTCCCGGTATTGTCTCCACCAAACACCGGTCAGCGCAGACAATCCACTTTGATCCACACTGAACTGCATCGTTACTCCACATATTTTCCGGATCTATCCGGACAGTTGCCAAGGTCTCGCGCAAGCGCGGACATTGGCTCGTTGTTCGCGTAAATAAAGGCTCTATATCAATAATCAGGTGGGATTCCAGGAATCCACCACCGATCGATATAGAGCCTTTTGACTTCATTTTTCTACCCTTGTCTCACAAGTTCCGCACTTCTCACCGTATTGACCAGATACCGGATCACCTCCACCGGATAATCTCCGGCCGCAGTCTCCCCAGTCACCATAACGGACGAAGCACCGTCCAGCACCGCGTGGAAGATATCATTCACCTCCGCGCGGGTCGGAACAGGGTTCCGCTCCATGGACGCAAGCATCTGCGTCACCACCATAAACGGTTTTCCGGTCGCCTGGCATTTCTGCGAGATTTCTCTCTGCACACTGGGAAGGTCCCAAAGATGGACCGCATTTCCAAGATCTCCTCTGGCAATTACGATCTCATCGGCTCCCGGAAGCAGCTCTTCCAGTTTCCGTACTCCGTCCAGATTCTCGATCTTTGCAAAAAGCTTCACATCCTCAGCTCCGGCTTCCTGCAGAGCATTTTTTACACATTCCAGATCTTCCCGTCCCCGCACAAACGGCTGCATGACTCCTGTTACGCCCATCTCTTTCGCGAGCCGGATATTTTCAAGATCAGCTTTTGTCAGTGTCGGAGAATTGATCTTCGCTCCCGGAAATGCTGCACTCTTTCTGCTCTTCAACAGTCCACCCCAGAGTACCTTTGCGAAATATCTCCGTTTTTCTCCACTTCCCGGCTTTATATTCTCCGAATTTTCCACAACCTTCAGGTGAATTTTCCCATCATCGAGGAGAATCTCCTGCCCTGGAATCAGGTATGGGATCGTAATATCCGGCAGCTCGATCCGGGCAGACATCCTCTGAGCAGATGTCCGGTTTTGCACCGGCGAACTTTCACTGTTTTTCTTTTTATCGGCCGTTTCCGTTAATTCTTCTCTGCTGTTTTTTTCTAAAAATTCAACAACCTTCTGATCTTTCTGATCCGTTGCTGAACGAATCAGATCCATATCCCCACATCTGTCATTTCTTTCATTTTCAGTCTTCCAATCAGCCGCCGCACAGATCTCCACGATTTCTTCATTCTTCAGCAGGATTGGCTCCGCAACCGCCCCTGTGCGAAGCTCCGGTCCCTGAAGATCGATCAGGAGCTGCGGCTTCACCCCGCATGATTCTGCCGCCCACTTCATCTTCCCGATCAGCTCCCCGGACTCTGCCAGTGTCACATGGGATAAATTCAACCTCATTCCGGTCATTCCAAGCGCAAACATTTCCGTCAGGATCTTTTCATCCTGACATGCAGGCCCCAGTGTTCCATAGATTTTTACCATTGTAATTCTTCCCCCACTCTCCTGATAACCATTCTGTTCCAAGAATAACATAAGGCATCGCACTTGTCACTCACATCTGGTAAACAGGTAACTCTGCGCAGTTGCATCAACGATCCTTCGCGATCCCGGATTTTCCGAGCAGGAACCATCTGTTATTCGAATTTCGTAAAAACAGTTTTCAAACGTGGCAAATCATCCGTTTCGAATTTTGTACATAATTGCTTCCGGCGCCTTGGATCCACATAAATATGGTTTTCTTCTCATTCCGTTACACATAGAAAAACGGCAGCCGGATCTATCCGATCTCATGATCGAAATTCCAACCGCCGTTCTCACTCTTTTACTTTCTTTTACACCTGGATCCGGTCTGCAACCTCGCATCCGATTGCAAGTCTGCATCCATCATTTCCGATGATCATCCAGTCATTGTTCTGTTGGATCACGTCAACCGCATTCCCCTCGCAGAAATCGTGGCGGTGAAGAAAATCCATCACCTGCTGATTTCCAAGCATCCATTTAATCGTGTACCGTTCCCCGGATTTCGCTGTTGATAAAGCCTGCATGATTACGCCCCCTGATTCTATACTCTACAATAAGTTTCCTTTTATGTTCGCTATATATTGTCTGACATCTTTCTCTGCATTATTCTTTTTGTATCTTCTTTTACAGGATACTCTTCAAACTATCGGTTAGTCAAGCATAAAACCAGTTAGGGGCAGATAATCTTTTCACGCTCTATGAAACAACACTTCTTCTTTATCTATGTGCATTTTGGACAGATACACTCTTATCTTCTATATCAGCTGTGACATAACATGCTCCATCGCATTATAAACTTCCAATGCCGTTTTTCGGTCCGATAATAGCATTCGAAAATCCGATCTTTGTAGGTTCTGGTTGGTTCTCCAAGGATGCGGATCAAGCGTTCTGTTGATGTTTTTTCAAAATACAGAAAAACCCGCAGAACTTTGTTCTGCGGGTCTCTTACGCTTGGACACAAATATCTCACGGAGATACTATATATTAAATTTCGAATTAATTACTCGATGATTGTAGCAACTCTACCGGAACCAACAGTTCTGCCGCCCTCACGGATAGCGAAACGAAGACCCTGCTCCATAGCTACCGGATGGATAAGCTCGATTGTCATCTCAACGTTGTCGCCCGGCATGCACATCTCTGTACCTTCCGGAAGCTCGCAAACGCCTGTAACGTCTGTTGTTCTGAAGTAGAACTGCGGACGATAGTTGTTGAAGAACGGTGTATGACGGCCACCCTCGTCTTTAGTAAGAACGTAAACCTGAGCTGTGAATTTCTTGTGGCAGGTTACGGAACCCGGTTTAACAAGACACTGACCTCTCTGGATCTCTGTTCTCTGAACGCCACGAAGAAGAGCACCGATGTTATCACCAGCCTGAGCCTGGTCAAGGAGCTTACGGAACATCTCGATACCAGTTACAACTGTCTTACGAGTCTCCTCGTGAATACCAACGATCTCAACCTCATCGTTGAGTTTAAGAGTACCACGCTCTACACGGCCTGTAGCAACTGTACCACGACCTGTGATTGTGAATACATCCTCGATCGGCATAAGGAACGGCTTATCTGTGTCACGAACCGGATCCGGAATGTAGCTATCTACAGCGTCCATAAGTTCCATGATCTTGTCGCCCCACGGACCGTTCGGATCCTCAAGAGCCTTAAGAGCGGAACCCTGGATGATCGGAGTGTCATCGCCCGGGAACTCGTACTCGTTAAGAAGGTCTCTGATCTCCATCTCTACGAGCTCAAGAAGCTCCGGATCGTCAACCATATCGCACTTGTTCATGAATACTACGATGTACGGTACGCCTACCTGACGGGAAAGCAGGATGTGCTCTCTTGTCTGAGCCATAACACCATCAGTAGCAGCTACAACGAGGATAGCACCATCCATCTGAGCAGCACCAGTGATCATGTTCTTTACATAGTCAGCATGGCCTGGGCAGTCAACGTGTGCATAGTGTCTCTTCTCTGTCTGATACTCAACGTGAGCTGTGGAGATTGTGATTCCACGCTCTCTCTCTTCCGGAGCTTTATCGATATCTTCAAAGTTCTCAGCTGTGTTACCTGCAACTCTTGCTGCAAGAACTTTTGTGATTGCTGCTGTTAATGTTGTTTTACCATGGTCAACGTGTCCAATGGTACCAATGTTACAATGCGGTTTGGTTCTTTCAAACTTAGCTTTTGCCATTTTAAAACGTCCTCCTTAATTTGCGCCCATTGGGCTATTATATTTAACTTAGGCTGAATACTATTATATTCTATTCGAAAAAGTTTTTCAAGCCTATTCTTGCTATATGCAAGAGGAAACCGGAAATAATCCCGTGGGATTATTTCGCAGCGCCCTTTCTCTCAGCGATGATCTTCTCCTGAACGCTCTTCGGTACCTGCTCGTACTTCTCGAAGAACATGGAGTAGTTACCACGACCCTGTGTTCTGGAACGAAGGTCTGTGGAGTAGCCAAACATCTCAGCAAGCGGAACATATGCCTTAACCATCTTGCCGCCGCCGATATCTTCCATACCCTCGATACGTCCACGACGTGCGTTAACGTCACCGATAACGTCACCCATGTACTCCTCAGGCATTGTAACCTCAACCTTCATGATCGGCTCAAGAAGTACCGGGTTGCCTTTCGCCATAGCATCCTTGAATGCCATGGATCCAGCGATGTGGAATGCCATCTCGGAAGAGTCGACCTCGTGGTAAGATCCGTCGTATACATCTGCAGCTACACCGAGTACCGGGAATCCGCCAAGGATACCAGCCTTTGTAGCCTCCTCGATACCTTCGCCGACAGCCGGGATGTATTCCTTCGGAATAGCACCGCCGACAACGGAAGAAGTGAACTTGAATGTCTCTTCGCCGTTCGGATCCATCGGTGTGAAGTGTACTTTACAGTGACCGTACTGACCACGACCACCGGACTGCTTCGCGTACTTGCTGTCTACATCAACAGCCTTAGTCATTGTCTCCTTGTAAGCTACCTGCGGAGCACCAACGTTTGCCTCTACCTTGAATTCACGAAGGAGACGGTCAACGATGATCTCGAGGTGAAGCTCACCCATACCGGAGATGATTGTCTGGCCTGTTTCTGTATCTGTATGAACACGGAATGTCGGATCCTCTTCAGCAAGCTTTGCAAGAGCCTCGCCCATCTTATCCTGTCCGGCTTTTGTCTTCGGCTCGATTGCGATATCGATAACCGGCTCTGGGAATACCATGGACTCAAGGATTACCGGATGCTGCTCGTCACAGATTGTATCACCAGTCGTTGTGGACTTGAAGCCAACAGCTGCTGCGATATCACCGGAGTAAACCTTGTCAAGCTCGTGTCTCTTGTTTGCATGCATCTGAAGAATACGGCCAACACGCTCTTTTTTGTCTTTTGTTGCATTTAATACGTAGGAACCGGAATTCATTGTACCGGAGTAAACACGGAAGAATGCAAGTTTACCTACGAACGGGTCTGTCATGATCTTGAATGCAAGTGCGGAGAACGGCTCATCATCGGAAGAATGACGAACAACCTCGTTGCCCTCAAGGTCAACACCTTTGATCGGCGGGATGTCAAGCGGAGACGGCATGTACTCGATGATCGCATCAAGGAGTTTCTGTACGCCCTTGTTTCTGTATGCTGTACCGCAGCATACCGGAACTGCATCACACTCACATGTAGCTTTACGAAGAACCTTCTTCATCTCGTCAACGGTCGGCTCTTCACCCTCAAGATACTGCATCATGAGGTCATCATCAAGCTCGCAGATCTTCTCAACGAGCTCGCTGTGGTAAAGCTCTGCATCATCCTTCATATCTTCCGGAATGTCTGTTACGGAGATATCATCACCCTTTTCATCGTTGTAGATGTAAGCCTGCATTTCGAACAGGTCGATGATTCCCTTGAACTCGTCTTCCTTACCGATCGGGAGCTGAATGCAGATTGCATTCTTGCCAAGTCTGTTGCGGATCTGATCTACACAAGCGTAGAAGTTTGCACCAAGGATATCCATCTTGTTGACGAATGCCATTCTCGGTACATTGTAGGTATCAGCCTGACGCCATACATTCTCAGACTGCGGCTCTACACCACCCTTTGCACAGAAAACGCCGACAGCGCCATCAAGTACACGGAGGGAACGCTCAACCTCAACAGTGAAGTCTACGTGGCCTGGTGTATCGATGATGTTGATACGGTGCTCAAGTGCACCAGCCTTCGGCTTTGTCTTTTCCTGGAGTGTCCAGTGACAAGTCGTAGCTGCGGATGTGATTGTGATACCTCTCTCCTGCTCCTGCTCCATCCAGTCCATGGTAGCTGTACCTTCGTGAGTATCACCGATCTTATAGTTAATACCAGTATAATAAAGGATACGCTCTGTCGTTGTTGTCTTACCAGCATCGATATGAGCCATGATTCCGATATTTCTGGTTCTCTCTAACGGATATTCTCTTCCAGCCAAGGATTTTTCCTCCTATTAGAATCTGTAGTGAGCAAATGCCTTGTTAGCCTCAGCCATCTTATGCATTTCCTCTTTCTTCTTTACAGATGCGCCTGTGTTGTTAGCTGCATCCATAATCTCGTTTGCAAGTCTCTCTACCTGGGTCTTCTCGCTTCTCTTACGGGAATAGAGAGTGATCCAGCGAAGGCCTAATGCCTGTCTTCTCTCCGGCTTAACCTCGATCGGTACCTGGTATGTTGCACCACCGATACGTTTTGCCTTAACTTCGAGAACCGGCATGATGTTGTTCATAGCCTCTTCGAATACTTCTACAGCGTCCTTACCGGTCTTCTCAGCGACCTCTTCGAAAGCGCCATAAACAATCTTCTGAGCAACGCCCCTCTTACCATCAAGCATGATGTTGTTGATCAGCTTGGTTACAACTTTGTTGCTGTAAAGCGGGTCTGCTAATACGTCTCTTTTCTGAGTATGTCCTTTACGTGGCACGTTACTTCCCTCCTTAATTATAAAAATTATATCATCGGTACTCACATGTTTCCATAAAATGTGTTCGCGCGCGGTTTTCTATCTATTTCCTGCAACCACAGGTCAAATACCACCGGCACTAATATGCGTTATCTGCATTCACTTTATTCCTGTTAGTGATCCCTCTTGCGGTTGTTCAAGCTATTGACCGTTCTGCTTGAGACGGAATACCTGAACTCCGCTGCGCTACATTTGAGTAGCAGTTATTACTTTGTAATAACCTTATTTTTTATCTTTCGGTCTCTTTGCGCCGTACTTGGAGCGAGCCTGTCTTCTGTTGGCAACGCCTGCAGTATCAAGAGTACCTCTGATGATGTGGTATCTGGTACCCGGAAGGTCCTTAACACGACCACCACGGATCAGAACAACGGAGTGCTCCTGAAGGTTATGTCCCTCACCCGGGATATAGCTTGTTACTTCAATACCGTTGGAAAGACGTACTCTGGCAATCTTTCTAAGAGCGGAGTTCGGCTTCTTAGGAGTTGCAGTCTTAACAGCTGTGCATACACCTCTCTTCTGCGGAGCAGATGTATCTGTGGCTTTCTTATGAAGGGAATTGTATCCTTTCTGGAGTGCCGGAGCTGTAGATTTCTTTACAGCAGTCTCTCTACCTTTTCTTACTAACTGGTTAAATGTTGGCATTCTTTTCACCTCCTGTGATATTGACTGTTGGTTGCTGCTTTCAGCCTTTATGCGCACAAAAAAACGGGACGTACCCGGTGCACGCCCCATTATTATATACAGAGATTTTCCGCATGTCAAGGTGAAACCTTAAATTTTCTTTGAAAATACGGCATTTTCCGACCATGACACGCCTGGATGAGTTGTCTCATTTTTAACCTTTGTGATTTTTGCTGTTTTTGTCTGTTTTCCAAGCGGATTTTCCATCATTTTTATCTCTCGGGATCATCCGTTTCCTGCCCCATTCCACAGCCGCACATCCCGGGCATGCGCCTGTGTTGTCAGGTACCGCATCCATGGTCCAGTACCATGCTGCCGTTCACAGTATTTTCTTACTATTATTTTTCTCCCAGACAGAACATGTCCACCGTCACATCTGCAAGGAGATTTCCTTTCTCATCTGTCACCTCACTCCGCACGATCGTGATCGTACGGCCACGGCGGACCAGGATCCCCTTCGCATGGACAGTCCCCTCCGATACGTTCCGGATAAAATTCACATGTGCGCTCTGAGTCACATACTTCTTTCCATCTGCTCTCGCCGTCAGTCCCGTGACCACATCTGCGAGTGCGTAGAGCATTCCGCCATGTACCATTCCCATCAGGTTTGTGACGCCATGTGTGATCTTCATGCTGATCTCGCTGCACTCCGGTGAGATCTTTTCGATCTTCATATTCGTATATTCCATAAAGGGATTATTTTTTACATATTCGTCCGGATCGATCCCGTACTGTATCTTTTCACTCATTTCTGCCTCCTAAAATTCTGTCATAACGTGCTGCGCAGTTTTCTGCTGTCATGAAACACGCATGTTCACCTGCTGTCTCCGACTGCATTTTATCATATGTAGTTCTTCCATGCAAGAACCGGAGAAGAGATCCGGCTGTAGATCTCCTCTCCGGGCATTCTCAATCATCGACTGCCAGAAGACCTGCAGTCCGAAGGCTTGCCATCAGGGCATTCAGCTGAGCTACCACATCTTCCGTGCTCGTCGCGTCCGCGACCGGAGCTGCCGCTGTCACGGTTCCTGCCGGGCCTGTTGGACCAGTTGCTCCCGTTGGGCCTGTCGCCCCTGTTGGGCCTGCCGGGCCGGTTGCTCCAGTCGGTCCTGTCGGGCCTACCGCTCCGGTTCCTCCTGTCGGACCCGTCGCTCCCACCGGACCCTGCGCTCCTGCCTCTCCAGCCGGGCCTGCTGCTCCGGTTGCCCCTGTCGGTCCCGTCGGACCTACTGCTCCGGTCGCTCCTGTTGCTCCCACCGGGCCCTGTGCTCCCGTCTCTCCGGCCGGGCCTGTCGGTCCCGTCGCTCCCGCCGGACCCTGCGCTCCTGTCGCTCCAGCCGGACCTGCCGGACCTGCTGCTCCGGTCGCTCCTGTTGGACCCTGCGCTCCTGCCTCTCCAGCTGGGCCTGCCGGGCCTACTGCTCCGGTTGCTCCTGTTGGACCAGTCGCTCCTACCGGACCTTGCGCTCCTGTCGCTCCCACCGGGCCCTGCGCCCCTGTCGGACCAATCGGCCCCTGCGCACCGTCATATCCAGGAAATCCCTGCGGACCGGTCGGCCCCATCGGCCCTGCTGGTCCCATTGGCCCCGGGCATCCCTGCGGACCTCTCGGCCCCATCGGACCTCTGCAGCAGCAGTTTCCACCCGGCCGTCCGCAGTTTCCGCCGCATCCCGCACCCTGGCATCCATTTTCACAGCGATTTCGCTCCCCTATACAGCCGGCATCACGATAAGGATCATAATCCATATTTCTCATATCTGAATCTCCTTCTCCTTATTTTTCACGAATATTCCGTAACCGGATATCCGTTTACTATACTTTATGCTGCCCGTCCATATTCGTTCCTGCTCTCTTTATCGCTCCATCCGCGGCCTTGATCCTGCCGCAGCATTTTTATTTTCTCATTCCGATCCGTGCAAAATATTCCCGGTTCTTTCTGCACGCTTCCGTTCCCGGATGGCATCGTTCCGCCAGCTCGTTATACCAGCACGCTTTTTTTCTCTCTCCCATCCGGTCATGGCATACGCAAAGCTGGAGATACGGAATATATCCGCGGTATTCCGGCATGATAAATCCTTCCTCCCCGGCCAATCTTCCCGTTTTCAGTGCCTGGCGGTACCAGAATTCCGCATCCGCATACCGCTTTCCGGAAAAGAACCACCATCCAAGATCACAGCAGAGTTCCGGTCCCGGAATTCCTTCCCGCAGACCCATGAGCAGAAAAGAAAGTGCCTCATCCCGCTTTCCCAGCTGATACATGCAAAATGCCCCGTGCCTGCACGCGTCTATCCGGTCGATGTGCCAGCCGTCAGACCTTTCCAGATAAGTCAAAAACACACCGGCCGCCTCTTTATATCGTTTATGGTAATACAGTTCCTTTCCATAATAATAGTGTTCACGCGCAGTCAGACCCGCGTTTTTCCCCTTCTCCCGTATCATCTTTTCAAAGATCCTGAGATTGCGGTCTGGATCTCCCGTCCCGATCTTCCGATGTTCGATCAGAATATCTTCCCGCACTGTCTTTCCAAACGGTTCGATCACCTCATGGATCCGCCCTTTCCATACCGCTCTTTCGCATCTTCTCAGAAGACGTTCCCGATAAAAGAAAAATGACGGACTTCCGCTTCCGTCATATCCAACTGCATATTTCATCATCACCACGTCCGGTTTCTCCTGATCCAGACGCATTTTTAGTTTCATCAGTTTCTTTTGCTCTTCTTCCGTGATCACATCATCCGCATCCAGCCAGAAAAGATAGTCTCCCGTTCCTTTCTGAAACGCAAAATTCCTCGCCGCCGCAAAATCATCGATCCAGGGAAAATCATAGATCTGATCCGTAAACAATGACGCGATTTCCTTTGTTTTGTCGTTTGAACCGGTATCGACAATGATGATCTCATCCGCAAAATCTTTCACACCGGAAAGGCATCTTCCAAGGACCTGTTCTTCATTGCGGACGATCATGCATAAACTGACAGAAGCCATACATTCCCTCTGTTGTCCCTTTTTATCAATATATGAGATCCTGTAAAATCTGTCCGAATATTTCATATTTTATACCGGCAGCTCTCTTAAAGTTCTCTCATGTTGTGTGAATCCATTGTGTGAATCCATCTGCCCCCGGCGCACCGTATATAAACAGGCGCTGCCTGGATCCATAAGGATTCAAAGGCAGCGCCCGTTTTCTCCGGCATTATTTCCGGCATTCACTCTTCATTTGTATTTATTGCAGGTTTGTCCCGTCTGCCGTCTATCCGCAGAGCCCAGACTGATGTACCGTTTTTACTCCTGCTCCTCACCTGTCAGATCCAGAAGATTCAGCTCCTCAAATCCGTCTGTGGACGGGAGTTCAAAGAGAACTTCCTTACCCGGATTCTTGCAGTCCATGTTCATGTCGATCTTGTAGTTCATCACATCGACCTCAGATGTCTCCATATCTGTAATGTTCATTGTAACATCCATGAAGATCTTCATGTTCTCGTAGTAGCCATCTTTGTTGATCGTCATCTCGCCGTTTGCCTCGTTGACCTTCATGTCCATGCCAACACCGAGAGTCGCATATGTCTCTGCTGTCGCACCGGTGATCGCCTGGATCACTTCATTGATCTTATCTTCGTTGATGTTGTAGGCAAGTTTCTTTGTATCGCCGTTCTGATACATTCTTAGACCTTTGATCACATCTGTACCCAGGTTCATATCGAGCTGGGTCGCCTGCTTTGCAGCATCTTCCAAAGACATCGGCTGCTTATATTTAATTCCCATCATGTCCACATACATGTTGCCGCCCGTATAGAACATCTCGATCGGCACCTCTGTTCCCAGTGTATTGGATGTTCCGTCGCAGAGGAATTCGATGTTTCCGTCTTCCGTCTCCCTCATCTTGATGTTCATGTCCATAGTCATATCCAGAGTTTCATCAAGATAAGATGTTGTAATCCGGTAGTTCACATCGATATTTTCGCTCTTGAGCGTTTCATTTAACTGCTGCGCTTCCTCGTAAACTTCCATGGCCTCCGGATCATTCTCTTCCACATCAGTCGGAACCGACTTCACCTGGGTTACACTGTTTACGCTCCACGCGCCATTCTTGTCGATCTCATAACCGTCCGCACGACCGTAATCAGTCATCGCATATCCGGTATTTCCGAAATAATAGCACTGTGCCCAGCCGTCATGATCACCATCCAGCCAGTACCAGCCGTTTCTACAGTAGGAACCGTCATCATTCTGGTATTTCCAGCCGTTCATGTCTTCCTGCCACTCACCCGCAAATGCAGGGAACGAGAGTGCCATTGCAAGCGGCATCGCAGCTGTCAGGACCATTTTCCACTTTTTCATAAGAGAGACCTCCTTGTTTTTACCGTCCGGACGCCTTTCCGGCGCAGGACCTTTTTCGCCTGTATCTTCAGGCAGCATCTATTGACAATATAACAGGTTCCGCTCTCTTCCGCAATTCATTTGTATGTCGGATTTATATTTTTTCCGTAATTCTTCAGGATTCTGTTATCATTTCTTTCCTATTCCGTATACGACTGCTCCGCCTGGATCACCGCATAATAGTTGCTCCACTTCTCTGTGATCAGCTTCGCGATCCCTTTCTTTACTTCCTCGTTTGTCTTTCCATATTGGAACGGAACGGCTGCGTCGAAGATCAGGTTCGTGTGGGTTGGTCCCTGCACCATCCGGAAATCGTGGATCGTGACACCCGGGAAATTTTCCCGGATCATCTCCACGACCTCTTTTTTCGTCTCGTTAATCTTCTCGTCATTGACAACGATCGGGTCCATATGGATCACAGCTTCACAGCCGAGTTTTCTCTTTAATTCTTTCTCGATCCTGTCGATCACATCGTGGATCTCAAAAATATCGCTGTCACCGGATACTTCCCCGTGCAGGGAGATCATGCGTCTTCCCGGGCCGTAGTCATGTACCACAAGATCGTGGATCCCAAGGATCTCCGGATGCGCGAGTACGATGGACTTGATCTCATCGACAAATTCTTTTGACGGTGCCTCTCCGAGGAGTGGATTTAAAGTATCCTTCGCAGCGCCATATCCCGCGTAGAGAACAAAGCATGCAACCAGACATCCGCACCATCCGTCCACGTTGACTCCCGTCGCATACGCGATCCCCATCGAGACCAGGACTGCCGTTGTCGCGATGGAGTCACTCATACTGTCCATCGCTGTCGCCTTCATCGTCTCCGACTGGATCTTCGTTCCCACGGAACGGTTATAGAAGAACATATATGCCTTCACGCAGATAGAGACAATGAGGATTCCGACCGCCAGAGTGCTTGTCTCGACCGGTTCCGGATGAAAGATCTTCCCGACCGATGTCTTTAAGAGCTCAAATCCCATCAGGATGATGATCATGGAAACGCCGAAGCCGGACACATACTCGATCCTACCGTGTCCGAACGGATGGTCCGCATCTGCCTTCATGCCGGAAAATTTGAACCCCACCAGGGAGATAAATGATGATCCTGCATCTGACAGGTTGTTAAACGCATCCGCCGTGATGGCGATCGATCCGCTGATCACTCCCGCCAGGTACTTGCCGGCAAACAGGCAGACGTTGAGTGCGATCCCGACGATGCTGCAGAGCATTCCGTAGGCGCGGCGCACATTGCCGTCTCCGACCTGATCTCTGTTTTTTATAAATAAGCTCGATAATATTGTAATCATATAAAACACTCCAATCAGTCTGCACTTTGCATACAGACTATAAAACATAAGCCTGAAATTCAGGTCGAACCATCATAAGATCCGCAAATGAAAGAAATCCTTCCAGATATCCCCTGGTAAAAGTTGCCTGTCTCTAACCTTCCGTATACTCAAACAGCGAGGAAAAACATGATCTCGCATGTTCTCCTCGCTGTTCTTATATGCATCAGCCTATGGGAAAGTTCCTGTTTCCAGGAGCTTCCCCACAATATAAACTTGTCTGTTCTGAAAACCTGCACGATCGCCTGTTTTCATAAAGCTTTACACATTATAATCGATTATTCATCAACTTCCTGTGTGTCATCCTCGTTGAGAATGATCTTCTCAGCCTCTTCAATCGGAGCTTCTGTCTCCTCCTGCGGCTCAGCAGCAGTCTGAACTTCCGGCTCCGGCTTCTTCTCCTCGATCTCGCCGGTGCTGAGCTTGATGTTGCGGTAACGCTTCATACCGGTACCAGCCGGGATGAGCTTACCGATGATAACATTCTCTTTCAGACCGATCAGGTGATCTACTTTGCCGTTGATCGCAGCCTCAGTAAGAACCTTTGTGGTCTCCTGGAAGGATGCAGCGGATAAGAAGGAATCGGTTGCAAGGGATGCCTTTGTGATACCGAGCATGACCTGTTTGCCCTCTGCCGGCTGTTTGCCTGCAGCGATGAGCTCCTCGTTCATCTCGTTGAAATCAAGAACATCCATGGATACGCCCGGAAGAACGTCGGAATCGCCGCTCTCCTCGATACGGATCTTCTTTAACATCTGACGCACGATCATCTCGATATGCTTATCGTTGATCTCTACACCCTGTAAACGGTAAACACGCTGTACCTCACGGATCATGTAATCCTGTACGGCACGAACGCCCTTAACCTTTAACAGGTCGTGCGGGTTGATGCTACCTTCTGTGAGAACGTCACCGGCCTCGAGAACCTGTCCGTCCGTAACTTTGATTCTGGAACCATACGGGATCAGATAAGTCTTGGAGTTTCCGGTCTCCGGATCAGTAACGATGATCTCACGTTTCTTCTTGGTATCTTTAATTGTGACAACACCACCAAATTCAGCAATGATCGCAAGTCCCTTCGGGCGTCTTGCCTCGAAAAGCTCCTCGACACGCGGAAGACCCTGTGTGATATCGCCGCCAGCAACACCGCCGGAGTGGAATGTACGCATGGTTAACTGTGTACCCGGCTCACCGATGGACTGTGCGGCAATGATACCAACAGCCTCGCCGACCTGTACCGGCTGACCTGTCGCCATGTTCGCGCCGTAGCACTTGGAGCAAACACCGATATGGCATTTACATGTCAGGACTGTACGGATCTTAACGGTATTTCTGCCGAGCTTCTCAAGAACCTTGATAACGGCTGCGGCACGTTTCGGTGTACACATATGGTTTGCCTTGACAACAACTTCTCCGGTATCCGGATCTGTGATCGTCTCAGCGATATATCTGCCTGTTAATCTCTCCTGGAGAGTCTCGATCGTCTCTTTACCGTCTGTAAAGCCTTCGATCTCCATGTACGGGATCGTTCCTTTTCCTTCGCAGCAGTCTGTCTCACGGATGATGAGATCCTGGGATACATCGACAAGACGTCTTGTCAGGTAACCAGAGTCGGCTGTACGAAGAGCGGTATCGGACATACCTTTTCTCGCACCATGTGCGGAGATGAAGTACTCAAGTACGTCAAGACCTTCACGGAAGTTGGACTTGATCGGGAGTTCGATCGTGTGACCGGTTGTATCCGCCATAAGTCCTCGCATACCAGCAAGCTGCTTGATCTGCTTATCAGAACCACGGGCTCCGGAGTCCGCCATCATGAAGATGTTGTTGTATTTATCAAGACCTGTCAGAAGGTCATGTGTTAACTGGTCATCGGTTGCTTTCCATACATCGATAACTTCTTTGTAACGTTCTTCCTCTGTGATAAGACCACGGCGGAAGTTCTTTGCGATACGGTCAACCGTTGCCTCAGCGTCCGCAAGGAGCTGTTTCTTGGTTGCCGGGACAGTCATATCGGAAATGGATACGGTCATAGCGGCTCTTGTGGAGTACTTGTAACCGATCGCCTTGATATCGTCCAGAGTGATCGCTGTCTGAATCGCTCCGTGTGTATTGATGACTTTCTCGAGGATCTGCTTTAACTGTTTCTTCTTTACGAGGAAATCGATCTCCGGCTTTAACTCGTTGCCCGGGATCGTTCTGTCGACAAATCCAAGGTCCTGCGGGATGATCTCGTTGAAGAGGATACGTCCTACAGTTGTATCAACGATGCCTGTCATCGTTCTTCCGTCCGGAAGTGTCTTTGTCACACGGACTTTGATTCTCGCATGAAGAGTAACGGCTCCGTTCTCATATGCAAGAAGTGCTTCGTTCGGGCTCTTGAAGAACATGCCTTCGCCCTTTGCGCCCGGTCTCTCCTGTGTCAGATAGTAGATACCGAGGACCATATCCTGGGAAGGAACTGCTACCGGACCACCATCGGACGGTTTTAACAGGTTGTTCGGGGAGAGAAGAAGGAAGCGGCACTCTGCCTGTGCTTCCATCGTCAGCGGAAGGTGAACCGCCATCTGGTCTCCATCGAAGTCCGCGTTGAATGCGGTACAAACGAGCGGGTGAAGCTTGATTGCCTTACCTTCTACAAGGATCGGCTCGAACGCCTGAATACCAAGACGGTGAAGAGTAGGGGCACGGTTTAACATAACCGGATGCTCTTTGATTACATCCTCGAGAACATCCCAGACCTCTGTCTGAAGACGCTCGACCATCTTTTTCGCGTTCTTGATGTTGTGTGCAGTTCCGTTTGCAACGAGTTCCTTCATAACGAACGGTTTGAAGAGCTCAATCGCCATCTCTTTCGGAAGACCGCACTGGTAGATCTTAAGTTCCGGTCCAACGACGATAACGGAACGTCCGGAATAGTCAACTCGTTTACCGAGAAGGTTCTGACGGAAACGTCCCTGCTTACCTTTTAACATGTCAGAAAGGGACTTTAACGCACGGTTGCCCGGTCCTGTAACCGGTCTTCCGCGTCTGCCGTTATCGATCAGGGCATCAACAGCCTCCTGGAGCATTCTCTTCTCGTTGCGGACGATGATGTCCGGAGCGCCGAGTTCGAGAAGTCTTGCGAGACGGTTGTTACGGTTGATGATTCTTCTGTATAAGTCGTTTAAGTCGGATGTCGCGAAACGTCCGCCGTCGAGCTGTACCATCGGGCGGATATCCGGCGGGATGACCGGGATCACGTTCATGATCATCCACTCCGGTCTGTTTCCGGAGCTGCGGAATGCATCAACAACCTCAAGGCGCTTGATGATTCTCGCTCTCTTCTGGCCGGAAGCCTCCTGAAGAGCTTTTCTCAGCTCTTCGGAGTCTTTATCCAGATCGATATTCTTTAAAAGTTCCTGGACTGCCTCAGCACCCATTCCTACGCGGAATGTGCCGTAGCCGTACTTTTCAACAGCATCGCGGTACTCTTTCTCGGAAAGGACCTGCTTTAACTGAAGTCCGGTATTTCCTGCATCCAGAACGATATAGGAAGCAAAGTACAGAACTTTCTCGAGGACTCTCGGGGAGATGTCCAGGATCAGACCCATACGGCTCGGGATACCTTTAAAATACCAGATATGGGATACCGGAGCGGCAAGCGCGATATGTCCGATACGCTCACGGCGCACGCTGGACTTCGTTACCTCAACGCCGCAGCGGTCACAGATAACACCTTTGTATCTGATTTTCTTGTATTTACCACAATGGCACTCCCAGTCCTTGGTCGGTCCAAAGATTCTTTCGCAGTACAGACCGTCCTTCTCCGGTTTTAAGGTTCTGTAGTTGATGGTCTCCGGTTTTTTAACCTCACCATGGGACCATTCCAGAATCTTTTCCGAAGAGGCAAGTCCGATACGGATCGCGTCGAATGTCATCGGCTGATAAGTTTCATTTGTCTCAGGCATGAACGGTACTCCCTTCTAATTATTTGTCGTCATCCTCGGTATAATCGTCATCGACATAGTCGTCTTTGGCACCGTCGTTTGTATAGTCATCGTCTTCCACATTGACAAGCTCGTCGCCCTTGAATTCCTGCTTCTGGAATCCGTAGTCGGATAAGTCTTCCTTATCGTTGTAGCGGCGGTCTCCCTCGATGATGGAACGAAGATCGTAGTTTGTATCAGAGTAGTCGATGTTCTCAGACATATCGACTTCCTCACCATTGTCACGCAGCACTCTTACATCCAGTCCGAGAGACTGTAACTCTTTTAAGAGTACCTTGAAGGACTCCGGAATACCCGGCTCCGGAATGTTCTCGCCCTTGATGATCGCCTCGTAGGTCTTTACACGTCCAACAACGTCATCGGACTTCACTGTCAGGATCTCCTGAAGTGTGTAAGCCGCGCCGTAAGCCTCAAGAGCCCAAACCTCCATCTCACCGAAACGCTGTCCGCCGAACTGTGCTTTACCACCGAGCGGCTGCTGTGTAACGAGTGCGTATGGGCCTGTGGAACGTGCATGGATCTTATCGTCAACCAGGTGATGCAGTTTCAGGTAGTGCATGTGTCCGATCGTAGTCGGGCCATCGAAGTATTCGCCTGTACGTCCGTCGCGGAGCTGTACCTTACCGGTACGGCTGATCGGAACGCCCTTCCAGAGAGCACGGTGATCAAGGTGCTCACCGAGATATTCCATAACCTCCGGACGAAGGATCTCTTTATACTTCTCCTGGAATGCATCCCATTCCATGTTTACATAATCGTTTGCAAGCTCCAGTGTATCCTGGATATCATTCTCGTCTGCGCCATCGAATACCGGTGTGGAAACATTGAATCCAAGTGCCTTTGCTGCAAGGCTTAAGTGGATCTCAAGGACCTGTCCGATGTTCATTCGGGACGGCACGCCTAACGGGTTTAATACGATATCGAGCGGACGTCCGTTCGGAAGGAACGGCATATCCTCTACCGGAAGTACACGGGAGACAACACCCTTGTTACCATGACGGCCGGCCATCTTATCACCAACAGAAATCTTACGTTTCTGAGCGATGTAGATGCGGACTGTCTCATTTACGCCAGGAGCAAGCTCGTCGCCGTTCTCTCTTGTGAAGAGTTTTGCGTCGATGATGGTTCCATATGCGCCATGCGGTACTTTTAAGGATGTGTCGCGGACTTCTCTTGCCTTCTCACCGAAGATCGCACGAAGAAGTCTCTCTTCAGCTGTCAGCTCGGTCTCTCCCTTAGGAGTTACCTTTCCGACTAAGATATCACCGGCACGGACCTCAGCGCCGATGCGGATGATTCCGCGCTCATCCAGGTCTTTCAATGCGTCATCGCCGACACCCGGAACATCTCTTGTGATCTCTTCCGGTCCCAACTTGGTGTCACGGGATTCGCATTCATATTCTTCAATATGAACAGATGTGTAGACATCGTTCATAACAAGTTTTTCACTTAACAGGACCGCATCCTCGTAGTTGTAACCTTCCCAGGTCATGAATCCGATCAGCGGGTTCTTACCAAGTGCGATCTCGCCATCCTTTGTGGACGGTCCGTCCGCGATAACCTCGCCTTTCTCTACATGATCGCCCTTGTAAACGATCGGCTTCTGGTTGTAGCTGTTGGACTGGTTGCTTCGTGAGAATTTGATCAGGCGGTAAACGTCGCGGTTTCCGTCGGAATCTCTCTTGATGATGATCTCGTTGGAAGCGGAGCGTTCAACAACGCCGGCATTCTTAGCGACTACGCAGACACCGGAGTCAACGGCAGCCTTGCCTTCGATACCGGTACCAACAACCGGAGCTTCTGTGGAAAGCAGCGGTACAGCCTGACGCTGCATGTTGGATCCCATCAGGGCACGGTTCGCGTCATCGTTCTGTAAGAACGGGATCATGGAAGTAGCAACGGAGAATACCATTCTCGGGGATACGTCCATGAGGTCGATCTGTTTCTTCTGGAAGGAGGAAGTCTCCTCACGGAAACGACCGGATACGTTGTTGTGGATGAAGTGGCCTTCCTCATCGAGCGGCTCATTCGCCTGTGCTACGATGTAGTTATCCTCTTCGTCAGCTGTCATGTAGACAACATCATCGGTAACACGCGGGTTAGCCGGATCGCTCTTGTCTACGACACGGTACGGAGCCTCAACGAAGCCGTACTGGTTTACCTTCGCATAGCTTGCGAGGGAGTTGATAAGACCGATGTTCGGTCCCTCAGGAGTCTCGACCGGACACATACGACCGTAGTGGGTGTAGTGTACATCTCGAACCTCGAATCCTGCACGCTCTCTGGACAGACCGCCCGGTCCTAACGCGGAGAGACGTCTCTTATGCGTAAGCTCGGATAACGGGTTGTTCTGGTCCATGAACTGGGACAGCTGGGAGCTTCCGAAGAACTCCTTCACTGCTGCAGTGACCGGTTTGATATTGATCAGGGACTGCGGAGTGATTCCGTCGATGTCCTGTGTTGTCATTCTCTCACGTACAACGCGCTCCATTCTGGAGAGACCGATACGGTACTGGTTCTGAAGGAGCTCTCCGACTGCACGGATACGACGGTTTCCAAGGTGGTCGATATCATCCTTTACGCCGATGCCGTACTCAAGGTGCATGTTGTAGTTGATGGAAGCAAGGATATCTTCCTTTGTGATGCATTTCGGAACAAGCTCGTGGACGTTGCGGCGGAGTTCAGCTTTTAACTCTTCCTCGTCATCCCCTGCTTTTTCCAGAATGTCTTTTAATACCGGGTAATATACTAACTCTGTGATACCTACTTCTTCCGGATCGAAGGACACATATGCGGAAAGGTCAACCATAAGGTTGGAAAGGACTTTCTCCACGCGCTCTTCTGTCTGAATCCATACATACGGGATCGCAGCGTTCTGGATCGCGATCGCCTGATCTTTTGTGATCGCTTTTCCTGCTTCCGCAAGGATCTCGCCTGTTTCTGTATCAACGATATCCTCGGACGGAATCTGTCCGACGATACGGTTCTTCATATGAAGCTTCTTGTTGAATTTATATCTGCCGACCTTTGCGAGATCATATCTTCTCGGGTCGAAGAACATGCCGTTTAACAGGCTCTCAGCACTGTCGACAGACAGCGGCTCGCCCGGACGGATCTTCTTATATAACTCAAGGAGACCATCCTGATAGTTGTCGGATGTATCCTTTGTGAAGCTTGCGAGAAGCTTCGGCTCCTCACCGAAGAGATCGATGATCTCAGCGTTTGTACCATATCCGAGCGCACGGATCAGGACAGTTACCGGGACCTTTCTGGTACGGTCTACACGTACATAGAACACGTCGTTGGAATCTGTCTCATACTCTAACCATGCTCCACGATTCGGGATTACGGTACAGGAATATAATTCTTTACCGATCTTATCGTGATCGATACCATAATAGATACCAGGGGAACGTACCAACTGGCTGACGATAACACGCTCTGCACCGTTAATAACGAAGGAGCCGGTATCTGTCATTAATGGCAGATCGCCCATGAAAATCTCGTGTTCATTGATCTCATCTTTATCTTTGTTGCAGAGTCTCACCTTGACTTTCAAAGGTGCGGCGTAAGTTGCATCACGCTCTTTGCACTCTTCGATCGTGTATTTGATGTCATCTTTGCAAAGCGTGAAGTCTACAAACTCCAGGCTAAGATGTCCAGCAAAGTCAGCGATCGGAGAGATATCGTCAAAGACCTCTTTCAGGCCCTCGTCGAGGAACCACTGATAAGAATCCTTCTGGATCTCGATCAGGTTCGGCATCTCAAGAACTTCTTTCTGTCTTGAGAAGCTCATTCTTACGCTCTTGCCGGACGGCACCGGACGCATTCTGCTTTTCTCCATTTGACGTTTCACCCCTGTTTTCTTTCTCTATAATCAATAACTAATTTTGGGCATACTGGTACCATATGCACATGATACCACAATAGTGCACATTTCATACTACCATGGGGTTGTCAATCTGTCAAGCACTTTTTTACAAAGTTTTCCTACTCTACGCTTGTGTAATACCCCGGCGCATACATCTGGATCGAGTAGAAATCATCCCCTGACGGGCTTTCTTTACTTGCAAAAATCTCCGGTCCATAAGCTGTGGTAAATCCGTTGACACTGTCATCTGTCTTACTAACGATCATATCCTCGGTATTGATCAGTTCCTGATATACCTCCTGTCCATTTAGATCCGTATCCAGATAGCCGAATTCCTGGAATGTGGCTTCCAGCACGTCCACGATCTGGTAGAAGGCCTCCTCGTCGCTGCTGTAGGCACCGATTCCATGGAGATCGTCCGTTGCCGTGTCGGCGTAGATGGTAATGCTTCCCACATACTCCCCATCACGGCTCAGATAATAGGCCTGATCTGTGTTGTACCAGCTCATATCGTCCGAAGCATAGTTGTAGCTGTATGTGTCCTCCATCGACCACTCAGAAAATCCGTACTGCGGCAGGAGCCGGTCCAGGGCGGCCGTCACATCCGCAAGCTGGGCGTCATAGTGACCGTAGTTTGTACAGTTTGTTCCGATGGCCCGCACCTCCTCGTCGGAGAGCTCGCCCTCCCCAAGGACCTCCACGGCGTTGGAATCGGCAGAGGACCAGAGATCGCCGTTGGACGAGTCGAAGATGTTCTCGATCCCGTAGATCGATTCCCGGATCGCATGAGTGATAAGGAACAGCAGGTTTCCGCCGACGGAAAATACCAGCCAGATGATCACGACGATCAGAATGCCGGTAAACGGCTTCTTCCGTCCCCGCTCGGAGTTTACGCGGTCCATGATGTTCTTCGCGGACTGGCTGCTGTAAGTTCCACTCTGGCAGGTATCTGCCTGGCTGCGGTACTGTTCAAGCTGGCTCTTCATATGTTCGAACGCATTCCGCTGCCCCGTCGTCCTGTTTCCCATATTCTGGAATGGATCCGCTGTCTTCTTCTCCCGATTTGTCTTTTTCTTTCCGCCCTGTATTCTGGTTGATGCCCCATTCCCTTTAAATATGCCCGCGTACGAATCTGTACCGGACACGCTGCTTCCAGGGTATTCGCTTCCGCCATCATGGTACAGGCAGTCTGACTCATGGCGCGGATGCCTCTCATTTAAATAGTAATCCACATCCTGCACATATGGATGCCACACGATCCTTTTGCATCCGCTGCAGTATAGACCCGATGTCATTTTCTGGTCGCAGTATGGACAATATCTCTGTTTCATCCGTTTTTCCTCCTGTCGGTATTCCTCTTTTCAGGTCATTTTAATTTTGTATTTTAAGCCCAACATCTAAATTTCTACTCTCATTTTAACATAGGTTTCCAGTGCACACAATCGAGATTTCACATCGTCAGCCCAATGCCTGATTCTTGTTACAGTACACGGGCACTCCTTGCCCGCGCACTGTAACAGGATTTTGCCGATGCTTCGCATTCCGAATCGGCAAAATCCACTACCACCACTGTATTGTACGGAATTTTCAGTTCAGAAAATTCCTACCTATGAAAAGTAACTGATTCTTTTCCCAAAACTAAAAAAGACTCAGAGCAGCCACTTTGCATGGTCTCTGAGTCTTCTCACACTGATATACTGCTTTTACCGGTTCAGGATCTCCATAAATTCTTCTCCTGTGATCGTCTCCTTCTCGAGAAGATATCCGGCAAGTTCGTTTAATTTTGCTGCATGGTCTCTTAAGATTCCCATTGCCTTCTCGTACTGTGCCTTCACGGTAGCGATCACCTCGTCATCGATGGCTTTCGCTGTCTCCGGTGAGCATGCGAGGGAGGTGTCTCCGCCAAGGTACTGGTTCGTCACGGTCTCAAGGGCAACCATACCGAACTGGTCGCTCATACCGTAGCGGGTCACCATAGCGCGGGCAAGCTTTGTGGCCTGCTCGATATCGTTGGATGCACCGGTCGTGATAGAGTGGAACATAAATTCCTCCGCCGCACGGCCGCCGGTCAGAGTTGCGATCTTGTTAAGTGCCTCCTCCTTACTCATAAGAAGACGCTCGCCATCCTCCACCTGCATCGTATAACCGAGAGCACCCGATGTTCTCGGAATAATTGTGATCTTGTGTACCGGAGCGGAGTTGCTCTGGCACGCTGCAACGAGGGCATGACCGATCTCGTGGTAAGCGACGATCCGGCGTTCATTCTCGGATACGGAAGCGTTCTTCTTCTGGTAACCGGCAATAACAGTCTCAACGCTCTCCTCCAGATCAGCCTGGGATACAACGCGGCGTCCCATGCGGACGGCACGGAGTGCGCCCTCGTTGATAATGTTCGCAAGCTCGGCACCGCTGGCTCCGACAGTCGCTCTCGCGATGGCGTTAAAGTCAACGGACTCATCCATCTTGACATCTTTTCCATGTACCCGCAGGATCGCCTCACGGCCTTTGAGATCCGGAAGCTCCACCGGAATTCTTCTGTCAAACCGGCCCGGTCTCAAGAGGGCCTTATCAAGGGTCTCTGGACGGTTTGTAGCCGCCAGGATCACAACACCCTTTCGTCCGTCGAATCCGTCCATCTCTGTAAGAAGCTGGTTTAAGGTCTGTTCTCTCTCATCGTTTCCGCCCATGCCGCTTCCGTCACGCTTTTTACCGATGGTATCGATCTCGTCGATAAAGACGATACACGGAGCTTTCTCATTTGCCTGCTTGAAGAGGTCCCGGACCTTTGCGGCGCCCATGCCGACAAACATCTCAACGAACTCGGAGCCGGAGATCGAGAAGAACGGAACGTGCGCCTCACCGGCAACGGCCTTTGCAAGTAATGTTTTACCTGTTCCTGGAGGGCCTACGAGAAGGGCGCCCTTCGGAAGTGTGGCACCGATATCCGCATATTTTTTCGGATCATGAAGGAAATCTACGATCTCCTTTAACGCATCCTTCGCTTCCTCCTCACCTGCGACATCCGCGAATGTCACGCCGGTCTCACTCTCCGCGTAGATCTTTGCATTGGACTTTCCAAATGTCATCGCGTTTCCGCCCATGCGCTTCGCCATGCTGCGGCTTAAGATCTGCCCGAGCCCAATCATGATCACGAACGGAAGGATCCAGTTCACGAAAATATTCATGATCGCTGACTCTTTTCTCGGAATCACTTTATCGAATGTGACGCCCTTGCTGTACAGGCGATCTGTCAGATCCGGGTCATCCCAGAGTCCTGTCTTGTAGACCTGCTCTTTTCCATTGCTGTCTTTCGCGATAAACACGTACTCGCCGTTCGTGTCATCTTTCTCTACCTGTGTGACCTGGTTATTGTCTACCATGGCCAGAAATTCGTTGTAGCCGACTTCCTTTACCTGACTTTTCAGTGCGGACGGGAATACGAGTCCGTTTAACAGGACCGTCATGACCAGAATTATGATCATATAATAGAAAAATCCCTTAAATGAATTGAGATCATTCGGGTTCGGCTTTTTTCCGCCGTCTTTTGTACCCATACGTCTGCCTCCTTGATTTTCATTTTTCTGCAGAGCTTTTCATCGCATCCGAGCCTCTGCTGTTACTTTTTCTGCCTTTTACAAGCTTTGTTTTCTGAGCATCTCCGCGAAGTGACACCCTGTCATTTCGTGTGATATTTATCCTATATCAGGAAACATTGAAAGTCAATGGAATTTATGGAAGTTTCTGAAATGTTATATTTTTTTTAGAAATTACCATTTTTCTTTCTGGCTGGCGGAGTTTGCAGGTTTCCAAACTTTTTTTATTGTTCTTCTTGACAAACAATCCTTTCCGTACTATGATACCCATAACCAAACAAGAAAAACCGTTGAGAAAGAGGAGTACATTTTCGATCGTGTTTTCACAGAGAGCTGCAGGCGGTGGGATTGCAGTATTGCACTGGAAATGGAATGGACTTTCGAGGGCAGTCCTGAATTTTAGTATGGACTGACGGCTACCGCAGTCGTTAAGAGAGCGGCGTATATGTTGGTATACGAAAAAAGCGGACCGAAAGGTCAAATTGAGTGGCACCGCGGATATGAAATTCGTCTCAAGGATCAGATTTAAATCGATATCTGATCCTTGGGATTTTTTTATACCTAAAGGACCTGCCGACGGCAGCTCCCTACAGATGTATGGCAGCAAAAATACATGCTCTGTACAAGATATCCCACACCACGGCACCTTCGCTCCACACCTCCAACAACTACTGGACCGCATGACCGGATTGGAAAGACCCGGAATGCAGTTACGAATCATCTCAATTAAAAAGTAGAAGAGGAGAACAAAATTATGAAAAAATCGATCAAAGCAATCATCGCAGCAACATTCACCGCAGCACTTCTCGCAGGCTGCTCTTCAAACACAGCTTCCACAACGACTGCCGCTGAGACGACAGCTGCCGAGACAACAACTGCTGAAGCAACAACTGCAGGATCCGCAGACGCAGCGGATACCGCTCTCGCAGACGGTTCCTACACGATCGGCATCAACCAGTTCGCTGTTCACGGCTCTCTCGACAACTGCCGGGAAGGTTTCATCGAAGGTCTCGCCGAGAACGGATTCGTGGAAGGCAAAAATCTTACCGTATTAGAAGAAAACGCACAGGCTGACCCAGGGTTAGCAGCACAGATCAGTACAAACTTCGCCGGACAGAAGGTGGATCTCATCTGCGCGATCGCAACACCGAGCGCCCAGAGCGCATACAGCGTCGGCAGAAAGAACGACATCCCGGTCATCTATACAGCCGTTACGGATCCGGTTGCAGCTGAGCTCGCAAACGCTGACGGAACTCCGGTTGGCGAAGTGACAGGTACCAGTGACAAGCTTCCGGTCGAGCAGCAGCTCGAAATGATCCGCGCGATCCTTCCGGATGCGAAGAAGATCGGTATCATGTATACAACAAGCGAAGTAAACTCCGCTTCCACACTCGCAGAGTATAAGGAAAAAGCTGCTGATTACGGTTTCGAGATCGTTGAGTCCGGCGTTTCCTCCACAGCAGACATCCCACTGGCAGCTGACAGCCTCTTAGAACAGGTTGACTGCTTAAACAACTTAACGGACAACACCGTCGTTGCTTCTCTTCCGCTGATCCTTTCCAAAGCAAACGCAAAGAACATCCCGGTATTCGGAAGTGAGATCGAACAGGTCAAGATCGGCTGCCTCGCTGCAATGGGTCTCGATTATGTTGATCTTGGAAAGCAGACAGGACGCATGGCTGCCAAAGTCTTAAAGGGCGAGAAAAAAGCAAGCGAACTGAACTTTGAAGTCATCGAGGAAGCAGCTTTCTACGGAAACTCCAAAGTCGCTGAGGATCTCGGGATCACATTCCCGGAGGACCTCTCCAAGAATGCAAAAGAATTATTCACTGAGATCACCCAGTAATAATTCAAACAGACACAATGTCAGGAAGTCCGGCAAAGCATTTCATCCGCTTTGCCGGACTTTGCACCAGAATGTAACTGTAAAAGTAACTGTTCAGCAGAGCTGAACACCCACTGTAATAACCGCGATAAAATATAGGTTATTGATTTTCGGAGGATAACATGGCAATCTTATTAGGAATCTTTGAGGAAGGGCTGATCTACGCGATCATGGCCCTGGGCGTATACATCACCTACAAGATCCTGGACTTTCCGGATCTTTCGGTCGATGGAACATTCCCCCTGGGCGCAGCGCTGACCGCAGGGCTGATCGTGAAAGGCATTTCCCCGGTGTGGGCATTACCGCTCTCTTTCTTCGCAGGCGTGCTCGCCGGATGCGTGACCGGCTTTATTCATGTAAAATGCAAGGTCCGCGATCTGTTTTCCGGTATCATTGTCATGACCGCTCTCTACTCCGTAAATCTTCGGATCGCCGGAATGAAAGCCAATCTCCCGTTCCTGTCCCAGGATACGATCTTCGACAATGAATGGACGAGAAACAGCCTGCCGGCATCCGTGAGACCGTACATCGTTGTGATCATTCTTGCAGTGATCGCCCTGATCTGCAAATTCGTCCTCGACTGGTACTTAAACACGAGATCCGGATATCTGCTCCGGGCAGCCGGAGACAATGACGCTCTCGTAACCTCTCTCGCGGAGGACAAAGGCCGCGTGAAGATCATCGGTCTTGCGATCGCGAACGGCTTCGCAGCTCTCGCCGGAGGAGTTCTTGCTCAGAAGCAGGCCTTCTTCGATATCTCCATCGGAACCGGAACCATGGTCTTCGGTCTCGCAAGCGTCATCCTCGGAACCCAGCTGTTCCATCGCTTCGGAAAATTAAAAGCGACCACCGCGGTCATCGCAGGCGCGATCCTCTACAAGGCATGCGTCGCTTTCGTCATTTCCATGCGCATCGTAAAAGCAACTGACCTGAAACTGATCACTGCGGCGATCCTTCTTCTGATCCTGATCATCAGTGATTCCATGAAGAGAAAGGGGGCACATCATGCTTGAATTAAAGAACATCAATAAATATTACAATGCAGGCACCGTGAACGAAATGTGCCTCTTTAAGGATTTCAACCTGAGCATCGCCGACGGCGAGTTCGTCTCCGTAATCGGCAGCAATGGATCCGGAAAGACTTCCATGTTAAACCTGATCTGCGGCAGCATTCCGGTCGACTCCGGAACGATCACGATGGGCGGAGTCGATATCACAAAGATGCCGGAGTACAAGCGCCAGCGCCGCATCGGTCGCGTCTACCAGCACCCGGCAATGGGAACCTGCCCGAACATGACAATCCTGGAGAATATGGCACTCGCCGATAATAAAGGAAAACCGTTTAACCTGCTCCCCGGAACAAACAAGTCCCGCATCGATTTCTACCGCGACCAGTTAAAGATCTTAGGACTCGGTCTTGAGGATAAGATGGGCGTGAAGGTCGGCGTTCTCTCCGGCGGCCAGCGCCAGGCGATGGCACTTTTGATGTCCACGATGACCCCGATCGAATTTCTGATCCTCGATGAGCACACTGCAGCCCTCGACCCGAAGACCGCCGACATCATCATGGAACTCACAGGAAAGATCGTTGCGGAGAAACACCTGACAACGATCATGGTCACCCACAATCTCCGCTTTGCCGTCGAGTACGGCGACCGTCTCCTGATGATGCACCAGGGACATGCGGTCATGGACAAAAAGGGCGAGGAAAAGGCGAACACGAAAGTAGATGATATCCTCGACATGTTCAACGCGATCAGTATCGAGTGCGGAAACTGATCGGGAAATATCAAAAATCCATTCCAAATCGGCTTCACCGATGGGATTTTTGCCTTCAAGCCTGTGTTTTATTACGGTCAGCGCAGCAAGTGCGCAGACCTACTGACCAGTTACAAAGTATCAGTAAAATCCAGTTACAATACACACACTGAAAATCCCCACACACGGTAACGAAAAAGAGCGATGAACTCCGGGATCCGACATCAGATTCCAGAACTCATCGCTCTTTTTATTCTGTAACTGTTCCTGTGCTTTCCTCAGCTTCTCGAGAATCCCAGCGTCTTCTCCAGTTCTTTCTTAAATGCCAGCACATCCACGGCAAGTTCCGCGATCCGGGCATCCGTCATCCGGCTCACCGGTGCGGAGATGCTCAGGGCGTAGACCGGTTCTTTATGGTAATCCGGAATGCTGACCGCGATGCAGCGGACGCCTTCCTCATTCTCCTCATCATCCATCGCATATCCGACCTTCCGCACTGTCCCGATCCGTTCCATGAGATCCTGAAACTTTGTTACAGTGTACGGTGTCAGGGACACGATCTCTGAGCTGTTCCAGATCTCTCTGATCTCCGGATCCGGCAGCTCCGCGAGCAGCGCCTTGCCGACGCCGGAGCAGTACAGGGGGATCCGGCTTCCGACTCTCGATACCATCCGGATCGAGCTGACGTTGGATTCCACTTTATCGATATACACGGCCTCCGTTCCCTCTCTGCGGACGAGATGGACCGTCTCCCCGGTCTGCTCCGACAGTTTCTTCAGTGACGGATGAACCAGAGAAGCCATGTTCGTCTGTTCCAGGATCTTGCCTCCGATCTCCAGAAACTTCAGAGACAGCGCGTATTTCAGGGATTCCTCGTCCTGCCGGATATAGCCCATATACTGGAGGGAAGTCACGAGCCGGTGCGTCGTGCTCTTATGGAGTCCGAGCTGCGCGCTCAGATCCATGATCCCCATCGGACCATTCTCCGCCAGACACTCGATCACCTGGAACAGGCGCTCTGCGACCTGGATCGGATTTTTTCCTGTTTCTTCCATTCTTTCTGTTCTCCTATCTACCCCGACAGTTCAGTTTTCTGTCAGGTATTTACACGCTTCCCTGTAACTGTTCAGTAGTTACCACAACGGTATCATACGGAATTTTCAGTTCAGAAAATTCCTATCCGTGAAAAGTAACGTTCAGTACCCTCACAGTTACGATTTTTCTTAATAAGACTCTGTGTCCGGAACCCGGTCTGAAAAATGACCAACGGATTCCGAGCACCGGCCCGTCATTTATATGAATCGTGTTTTCTTTGTCATTTCCACGAACTCTCTGTTCGTTCTTGTTCGTGCGAACATGTCCAGGATCTTCTCCACGGACTCCTCCGCTTTCATGGAGTTTGTCGCCTTGCGGACGATATCCACAGCTTCCGCCTCCTCGCTTGTGAGCAGGAGATCGTCGCGGCGTGTACCGGACTTTAAGATATCGATTGCCGGGAAGATCCGCTTCTCGGAGAGCTTGCGGTCGAGTACAAGCTCCATATTGCCGGTACCTTTAAATTCCTCGTAGATAACGTCATCCATACGGCTTCCGGTATCGACAAGTGCGGTTGCAAGGATCGTCAGGCTTCCGCCCTCTCTCATATTTCTCGCTGCTCCGAAGAAACGCTTCGGCATGTGGAGTGCCGCCGGATCAAGACCACCCGAAAGAGTACGTCCGCTCGGCGGAACAACCAGGTTATAGGCTCTTGCAAGTCTTGTGATACTGTCTAAGAGGATCATGACATCACGCCCATGCTCTACCAGACGTCTCGCGCGCTCGATGACCATCTCAGAGACACGTTTGTGGCGCTCCGGGAGCTCGTCAAACGTAGAGTAGATGACTTCCACGTTCGGTCCTACAACGGATTCCTTAATGTCTGTAACCTCCTCCGGGCGCTCATCGATCAGAAGAATGATCATATGCATATCCGGATAGTTGGTCGTAACTGCTTTTGCAACCTGTTTTAATAAGGTTGTCTTACCTGCTTTCGGCGGGGATACGATCAGACCTCGCTGGCCTTTACCGATCGGAGCAAGGAGGTCCATGACTCTCATCGCTGTCGTATTTTTTCCACCTCTGACTTCCAGATTCAGTCTCTGGTTCGGGAAGATCGGGGTCAGATCCTCAAAGTTCGGGCGGTGCTCCACAACACTCGTCGGATAGCCGTTGATCGTCTTTACATAGAGAAGTGCCGCAAATTTCTCTGTCGCGGATTTCACTCTCCGGCTTCCGCGGATGATATCGCCGGTCTTCATGTTAAAGCGGCGGATCTGGGAAGGTGCCACATAGACATCGTTATCTCCCGGAAGAAAGTTCTCACAGCGGATAAATCCGAAGCCATCCGGCATGACCTCTAAAATTCCGTTTGCCTCGATCCCGCTGTCGAGATCCTGAAGATCTGCCTTCGGTTCCGCGGTATAACTCTGAGCACCCTGGTTTCTTGTCTGGTAACCAGTCTGATAGGTTCTTGAGCTCTCCTGAATTTCCTGGGCATCCGGCATGCCGCCCTGAGTCTGGCGGTCCTGATAGTTTCCCTGAGTCTGGGAATCCTGCGCAGATGACTGCCCCTGGTAAGCATTCTGACGGTCCTGGTAGCTGCTCTGGCGGTCCTGGTAACTGATCTGGCGATCCTGATGACCACTCTGACGGTCCTGATAGCTGCTCTGACGATCCTGGTAATTACTCTGGCGATCTCTGTAATTGTTCTGACGGCTCTGGTAGCTGCCCTGCCGGTCATTTCTCATCTGGCGCTCCCCACGCTCCTGACGGTCATTTCTCTCATATCGTTCCGCACGCTCGGTTTTCTCCGGACGCCCCGTGCGGTCCTGGAAGACCGCCGGTCTCTCCGATGCCATTTTCTCCTGTCCCGCACCTCCGGAAACATTTCCAGCAGCCGGCGCTTTCTCTTTCTGCGCTGCCGCCTGCATCGGTGCTGCCGTATTCTCTCTATTTTCATTATTTTCTGCCGGTACTTTTGCGCCGCCGGCACTTTCCGCCGCCTCACAAAGGCGATCGATCAATTCTGCTTTTCTCAAGCCGCTGATATTCCTGATTCCCTGGCTCTTTGCCAGCTCTTTTAACTGGGTCAGCGGTAATGTTGCTAATTTTTCACGCATAATAATACTCCTTCATCCTTATTCCGGTTTTATCATCTCGTTGGGAATCAAAAAAAGATCATAACAGCCTCCCCGTCTCCGGATCCGCTGCCTTGGAACCATTAGATTTGAAACTTTTCTCCGATCGGATCACCGCATTTCAGCGATATCGGAGGACTTTTTCGAAACTGCCCGGGAGCAAAGAAGCAAGTATCGTTTCCAATACTTTCCTCCCAGGCTGTTCTGATGAGTATATCTCATTATAACGCACACATAAAAAAATGGAAAGAGGAAATTTCACAATTTCCTCTTTCCCTGATCCTGCTTATTCCATCTCTCCGGCTTCCCTCTGTTACAGTACACGGGTCCTCCAGTGCCCGCGCACTGTAACAGGATTTTGCCGATGCTTCGCATTCCAAATCGGCAAAATACGCGACCACAACGGTATCATACGGAATTTTCAGTTCAGAAAATTCCTACCCGTGAAAAGTAGCTTCCCGCTTTATAAACTCCATATGCTCCCTGATCTTCTTTTCATACCCATTCTCCGACGGTTCATAGAATCTCATTCCTTCCATCCCGTCCGGCAGATACTGCTGGGTGACATAATGATTCGGATAGTCATGTGCATATTTATAGCCGAGTCCATGTCCCAGCTTCTCCGCGCCTTTGTAGTGCTTATCCTGAAGATGCGCCGGAACCGGCATCGTCCGCATATTCGCTACAGCCTTCATCGCATTCTGGATCCCCACATAGGCCGCATTGCTCTTCGGAGCCGTCGCGACATAGGCGGCCGCCTGGGAGAGAATGATCTGGCTCTCCGGCATTCCGATCCGCTCCACCGCCTGCGCCGCGCTCACCGCGACCACAAGCGCATTCGGATCCGCATTTCCGACATCCTCGGAAGCGCAGATCATGATCCTGCGGGCAATAAACTTCACATCCTCACCTGCATACAGCATTCTGGCCAGGTAATAGACCGCCGCATCCGGGTCCGATCCACGCATGCTCTTGATGAATGCAGAGATCGTATCGTAGTGGTTATCCCCGTCATGATCGTAGCGAACCACCCGTTTCTGGATACATTCCGCCGCGACATCGATCGTGATATGGATCTTTCCGTCCTCCGACTTGTCCGTCGTGAGAATTCCGAGCTCGACCGCATTTAACGCCGCTCTCGCGTCCCCGTTTGCCACATCCGCAAGGAAATCCGCCGCCTCATCCGTGATATCGGCTCCATAAGTTCCCATCCCTTTTTCCGTATCATAGACAGCCCGGATTACCAGTTCCCGGATATCCTGCTTTTCCAGCGGTTTTAACTCGAAGATCCTGGATCTGGAAAGAAGCGCGTTGTTCACCTCAAAATATGGATTCTCCGTCGTCGCTCCGATCAGCGTGATCGTCCCGTCCTCCACGAACGGCAGGAGATAATCCTGCTGCGACTTATTAAAGCGATGGATCTCATCCACGAAAAGGATCGTCTTCTGTCCGTACATGCCGATCGCATCCTTCGCATTTTTCACGATCTCTTCCATATCTTTTTTTCCGGCAACAGTGGCGTTGATCTGCTCAAAGCGCGCACTTGTCGTATGCGCGATTACCTTTGCGAGCGTCGTCTTTCCTGTTCCGGGCGGTCCGTAAAAGATCACCGATCCCAGCTTGTCCGCCTTGATCGCACGGTAAAGGAGTTTATCCTTTCCGATAATATGTTTCTGACCGACCACCTCGTCCAGAGTCGTCGGGCGCATTCTGGACGCGAGGGGCGATTCCTTCTCCATCGTATTTTGTCTCATATAATCAAATAAATCCATGAAAACTGCCTTTCCCGAATGTTTTAATCGACCATCAGTTCGTCTACTGTAACAAAAGTATACCCTTTCGCCGTAAGGTTGTCAATGATCCGGAGCGCAGCTTCCACGGATGTCCGGAACTCATCATGCATCAGGATGATGTCCCCGTCCTCCGTATCTTTTAAGACTTTTGCGGTCACTTTTTCCGTGTTCTTCAGACGCCAGTCGATGGAATCGACATCCCAGAATACCGGGATCATGTCCACTGCCTCCTCCAGCTTCGCATTCCAGCTTCCGTATGGCGGGCGGACGTACTCCGGCATGACTCCGGTCACTGCCCGGATCTTCTCCCCGGTTTCACAGATTTCTTTTTTGGCATCCGAAAGCGGTTCTTTCGTGAGATCCTTATGTGTCATACAATGGACACCGATCAGATGGCCATCCTCCGCCATCTGCTTTACGAGATCTTCCTTTCCGTCAATGCACTCGCCGACAAGAAAAAAGGATGCACGGATCCCGCGTTCCCTGAGACCGTCCAGGAGCGGCTTTGTGTATCTGGAATTCGGACCATCATCGAATGTGAGCGCCACGTATTTTCTCATATCGGTCTCCTTCTCCCGTACCATGTCCGATTCCCTCGACATGACGTTCCTGTCTTTTCGATTTTCCTGCACCCCTGACTCATTCCCTTCTTCATTTCTTTTATGATACACGTCTCCCTTAAAATCCTTTTCCCCATCTTCTCCTTTCCACATCCGCAAGGTCACGCCGCACAGGATCAGATCCACAACCAAAATTGCCAGAAACAGAATGATGTTCTGTCTGAATTTCATTAATACCTCCCGACCATCTGTTTTTCCATCTCATTTTTCATTGATCTGCCGTCTTAAAAAGAACGAATGAAATCCTCAAAATCCGCCGATATTGTGTAATATGGAATGTTCCATCCAGAAACTTTCTGCCTGCGGAGGAGGCAAACCATCCTCTTCTTTCTATAAATATATGCGCATGATCGTTTTCCTTTCCTCTCCCACCAGAAAATGCACATGACACCTCAAAACAGACAGAACCCCTGAAACAGCGATATTGGGGATCGTCTGCCTCAGGGGTTCTGCGCTCAATATGTATCATCTTTTCCCTTATGGGGATCACGGCCGGAAATGCGGATTTTTTCGCTGTGGCGAGGCAGCGGGCCCTTCGGCCTTCCATTTCTCCTGCGGGCATCCATTCCGCAGAAAAACCGGTCTTTATCACATCCACCACGATGTGAATCTATCAAAGTGGGGGAATCTGCAAATTCAGCCAGACAACTTTGCAGCTTTCAAAAGCCGGACGTCGTTGTCCAAGTGGGTGGGCTCGGGATCCCTGTGAGTGGATCCCGGGTCCGGAAAAGGATGGGTACAATAACTAAAAATTAGTTTGTTTATCTTCCTTTTTGTCTTTGTGTTTTTATTATAGGCCATGCTTCATAGAATGTCAATCATCATTTCAAACTTTTTGTATGAAAAAATGTTATATAATTGACAAACAGTTTGTTATATGATATTCTGAGACCAGTTAAAAGTTTCAGAGGTTTGTTCGCCTCTGGTTTGTTAATATTTTCACGTAGTGTTCCGGCGGTGCATTTCGGGGGGAATGCCTGATCCGGTATCTGTCTCCATGGAGGTGCATTTATGGAAATTTCCAAGTATCTTGATTTCGACTTTTTGATCCGTTTTCTGGAAGGTCTCCAAAAATTTCTCGGTGAAAACAGTGAGATCTTAATTCACGACTACCGGAAAGGTTACGATCATACGATCGTCTATGCTTTAAACGCTGCGCTCAGCGGACGCGATGTCGGCGGTTCTCCGAAAGGGGGAATGATCACGCAGTTCGGAAAAGATATCGAACCTCTGAAGGACAGTCTCCAGACTTTCTCAAACGGTCAGAAAGATCAGTTTTACAAATCCTTCACGACCCTGATCCCGGATGAGAACGGCAAGATCATCGGAGCTGTCTGCGTAAATCTCGATGTCTCCGACTTTTTAAATGCCCAGCGTGCGCTCCATGCGTTCGTCCAGTATCCGATGACCCACCATGCACCGATGAGCGACAAAGACGCGCTTGCGACCAAGAATGTGGACGATATCCTTCAGTATTATATGAATCAGGCAGAACTCCTCGTCGGAAAGCCGATGGGACTCATGAACAAAGAAGAAAAGATCCGCGCCCTGGATTATCTCGACCAGAAAGGTGTCTTCAAGATCTCCAAGACGAGCGTACTCCTCTGTGAGACGCTGAAGGTTTCAAAATACACGCTTTATAATTATCTTGAGGAGGCGAGAAGCAGCCGAAATACTGCTGATGATTCACAGTAATTATTTCAGATTCTATCTGCATTTTAAGATAGCAGGGTCAAAAGTCGGAAATCCGATGCAAGCTTGCCTGCAAGAGCTTATTTTCCGTAATCTCGCCCATGGCCTTTGCGATGTCGCGGAAGCGGTTCGCATTGCCGATCAGGTTGAACTCTTCCACATGCGGGAGAAGGATCGCGTTGCAGACACCGTGCGGGAGATTGTACATACCGCCGAGCTGATGTGCCATCGCATGGACATATCCGAGGGATGCGTTATTGAATGCGATACCTGCGAGATACTGTCCGTAAGCCATCTTGTCGCGGGCCTTCATGTAAACTCCGTTTGCAACTGCCTTCGGGAGATACTGGGTGATCATCGTGATCGACATCAGTGCTGCCGCATCGGTCAGCGGGTTTGCATTTGTGGAGACATACGCCTCGATCGCATGGGTCAGGGCGTCCATTCCGGTTGCTGCTATCAGGGCCGGCGGCATTCCGACCATAAGGTTCGGGTCGTTGATCGCGATCTGCGGAGTCACGCGCCAGTCAACGATCGCCATCTTTACATGCCGGCTTGTATCGGTGATGATACAGAAACGGGTGATCTCAGAAGCAGTTCCGGCTGTTGTGTTGACTGCGATCATCGGGCATAACGGATTGCTGGAGCGGTCGACACCTTCGTAGTCTCTGATGTTTCCTCCGTTTGAGGCAACCAGGGCGATCGCCTTCGCACAGTCGTGGGAGGAACCGCCGCCGAGGGGGATGATGGAATCACATCCGTTCTCCCGGAAGACATATCACAGTCACATCTTTCTCTTGCTTCTGTCTTACTCTCCCATACAATAAAACGTAAACTCTCCCTCTGCCAGCACCTTCTCGGTTTCCGACTCCATCACCTGGGATTTTGTGAAGCAGACGGTTTTTCCTCGCTTCGTGATCTTTGCGACTCCGCGGAGCTTCTTCGCGCTGCTGCCGCGGAGGAACCGGAACGAACTGTCCAGTGTCACGTATTTTCTTCCGTCATTCCTCGTCACAAGTCCTGCTGCGATCTCCGCCATCACAAACATCAGTCCGCCGTGGACTGTCTGCATGGCATTTAAGGAATCCTCCGTAACCTCCGCACACACTTCGGCTGCGTCCTCGGACAAAGCGACTGCGCGGATGTTGTTGTGGATCATGAATGGATTGGTGCGGTTTACGCGCTCCATCTGTTCTACGAATGTTTCTTTTGGCTGTTTTTCTGTATCCATCTTATTCCTCCTGCTGCTCTCTTCGTATTTTTGTGCTGAATGACATGATCTCATCTATTTCGTACAGTTCGCCGCATCGATCGCGATCGCCAGCATGAGCGCCATGACCTCATCCTTCGGATCCACGATGTCGATCACATAGGTATCGCCCCATTGAAACGGCTTTTTTGAAATATGGACCGCCACACAGCACGCCTCATAGACATCATATTCCCACGCCAGAAAGTCTCCCTCACACCGCCATCCGTTGTAATCCAACTCATAGCGCGGCTTGAAAAAGGAAAATTCTTTCTGAACACTTCCGGCCTCTTTTCCTCCGATTTCGATATCAAAACACGGCAAAACCGCAAACAGCCGCTGTTTCACCATGCCGACTTCCTTTCCACTCTTATCATACACGTGGATCTGATGCCCCAGCGCAAAAAATTCCGCTTTTACGAAATACTTTGGGTTCTCATGTTCATCATAGACGTCATAGGTATCGGTCCATGAGAAAACTCTTTGTTTGATCAGTAACTGCATAGTGGCCTCCTTTCCGACTATCTGTTTGCATCCCATCTTGCAAACACTTCCTCCACCGCCGCCAGATATTCCGGCACATGCTGCGATTTACGGATCTTTTTGGCGAGTTTTTCGCTGTCCGGCACTTCTGCCAGCATGTAGCTCCAGAGATCTTTCATCCGGAACAGAAGATTCCGGTCGCCGGACATGGTCTCGCGGTAGTGTTCAAAGAGGGCGTCATGGAACTCGCGGATCCTCGGCAGGATGTCCCCTTTGTTTCTATTCCCTTGAGTCTGTAACTGCCCATCTGCTTCAAAAATCCTAACTCCGTTTTCAAGACGATCCGTACAAGCTTCCGTCTCTTCCTGCAAGATCATCTCCGCCAACGCCGGATTCCGGATCAGTCCACGCCCGATCATGACCGTCCCGACTGTTGGAAACTTTTCCCGAAATTCTTTTACCTTCTCCACGGTAAACAGATCCCCGTTATACACGACCGGATTCCTGCTCTCCTTCAAAATGTCCGCAAACACATCGAGATGCGGGGTTCCTTTATAAAATTCCTTCTGGATCCGGGGATGGACCGTCAGTTCATGGATCGGGTAGCGGTTATAAACCTGCATGAGTTCCGGCCACTCTTCCACCTCATTCTTCCCGATCCGTGTCTTTACCGAAACGAGGAATTCACCATTCCGCACTGCAGCATCCGAAAACACCTCATCAAAAAAGCGGTCCAGATCATCCGGGTAGAGAAGAAATCCGGAACCTTTCTTCTTTGCCGTGACCGTTCCGGACGGACATCCGAG
Source organism: Clostridium sp. MCC344 (assembly GCF_018785365.1). Taxonomy (NCBI): domain Bacteria; kingdom Bacillati; phylum Bacillota; class Clostridia; order Eubacteriales; family Clostridiaceae; genus Clostridium; species Clostridium sp. MCC344. Next base: position 124,844 of record NZ_WQPQ01000013.1, read on the forward strand.
ATTCAGGTTGATCTCCCGGTATCCCATCTCTGAGAGTTTCTTCGATGCAAGAAGAAAATCCCCAGCCCTGTTTGTCAGGATCTGCGGAACGATCGGTATCCCGGCATTGTTTTCCGGCAATACATCCCTCATCTCCTTCACGCTCATCCCCTGTTCCGGTCCCGGTGCCAGAAACGGGGTAAAATATTTCTCCACACCGCCAAAATATTTGTGGTGCAGGTTTCTGTATGGATAGGTTGTAATCCCCTCAAGCGGGGCAAAATAGATATGCATGTCTTATGTTCCTCGTATCGTTCGTTTGATTTTTCATTATCGTACCACATTTTATTGCTACAGGCAAATTTCTCTCCTTTTCTCTGGAAAACCTGTCCCATTTCCACTATACTATAGGTACACGGAAAGATCATCTTTCCGCTACCACAGCACTTTCCTTCTGCGGACCTTTCCTGAGCAACCTCCGCAGAACTGTTATGGCAACATGCGCTTGGCTTGAATATTTTTGGAGGTGTTTTCGTTATGACAGATTTAAGTATTCATGAATTATCCCTTGGATTCGCTCACGATAAACAGATGCTGACCGATTTTCTCGCAAAGCATCATTTAAATTATGAGGATGATATCGAGGCGGCATTCGGCGTGTTCGATGCCGATGAGAATCTGACCGGCTGCGGATGCTGTGCCGGGAATCTTTTGAAATGTTTTGCGGTCGATGAAAGTCTGCGCGGGCAGAATGCGCTCGGAAGTCTCGTCTCCCGCCTTGTGGAAAACCGCTTTGCCGCCGGTCATTACGATCTTTTTGTCATCACCCGGCCGAAAAATAAGGTACTCTTTACCTCCTGCGGATTCTATCCGTTAGCGGAGACAGAGTCCGTTCTGATGCTGGAAAACAAGAAAAATGGACTCGACAATTTCTATAAAAAGTTTCTTGCCGGAACCGAAGATTCCGACAACATCGGCTGCATCGTCATGAACTGCAATCCGTTCACAAAAGGCCATCTTGCACTGATCACCTACGCGGCCAGAGCCTGCGACCTGCTCCACATCTTTGTGGTCGAGGAAAACCGCTCCCAGTTCCCGTTTGCGGACCGCCTGCGCCTTGTCCGCGAAGGAACCGACCACCTTGCGAACGTCATCGTTCATCCGTCCGGCCCATATATGATCTCCAATGCGACCTTCCCGACCTATTTCTTAAAGGAAGGCGAAGACGCCGCAAAGATCCAGAGTGAGCTCGATATCACCCTGTTCGCCTCCCGGATCGCACCGCTTCTTCATATTAAAAAGCGCTTTGCAGGGGAAGAACCGTTCGATCCGGTGACGAGAAATTATAACGAAGCCATGATCCGGATCCTGCCCCGCTATGGGATCTCCTTCATAAAGATCGACCGGATCACCACCGAAGACCCGGACGGAAAACCGGAAGTTATCAGCGCTTCCCGCGTCCGCAAGCTCCTCGCCGAGCATGGCGTAACGGATGAAGTACTTTCCCTGGTGCCGGAATGTACTGCGAAGTATCTGAAAGAAAAGTTTTCTGCTGAAAGTACACACTAAGGCAGGAATCCGTTTCAAATCGGCTGCGCAGACGGGATTTTTGCCTTCAGACCTACTGAACAGTTACTTCTTTTACAACATGGGAGGTATCCATGAACCTGACCGACGTGATCACCGGCACTCCGGTGACTTCCGAAGAACTCCGCGCCGCAAGAGACCGGCGTATACTGAAAAAGTGGGAGCTGCTCTCCGCAGGAGACGGCTCCTGCCTTGTGGAATTTTCCTTAAATATTGCCGGAGCGGTGAAAGTGTTTCCTTTCGCCCGTGCCGCGTTTCGCGAGGAACTCCGGGAATTGCAGGAAAAACTCGGCCGCTTCTCCATAAAAAATACAAAGATCTGTGAAGAGCCAACCGGCGATCACGCCTTTTTTCTCCTGGATTCCCCGGAAATCCCGGTCAAACAGTTTCTCGTCTCCATCGAGGAGAGTCATCCGCTCGGCCGTCTCTTCAATCTCGATGTATGCGGACTGGACGGAGTTTCCGTAAAGCGGCAGGATCTTCATCTCCTTCCCCGCACCTGTCTGGTGTGCGGAGGGGATGCGAATACCTGCCTGGCCCAAAAACGCCATTCCATGGAACTCATCCAGTGGCAGACGGCAAAACTCTTTAACGATCATTTCAGGGACCGCTCGGCAGATCTTGCCGCCTCCGCGGCGGTCCGCGGGCTGCTCTACGAGGTCTCAACAACCCCGAAGCCGGGACTTGTAGACCGGAATAATTCCGGTTCGCATTCGGATATGGACTTTTTTACATTTCTGGACAGCAGCGCTTCCCTGATCCCATGGTTCCGGGAATTTTTCTGTCTCGGGTGGGACCATGCAGACGAGGCGGACGAACAGATCTTTGAGCGGCTCCGCTATGCCGGGCAGCGCGCGGAGACCGCCATGTTCTCCGCCACGCACGGGATCAACACCCACAAAGGTCTTGTCTTCGCCTCTGCGATCCTCTGCGGGGCGCTGGGAAAAGTCCATGCAGGAAAGAGTCTGCCGCTTCCGGACGAGGAAGTTCTCAGCGAATGCAGGAAGCTTGGAAGCTGTTCCCTCGGTGATCTGGCAAAACTTTTCAATCATCAGAACAAGCTGTCCCACGCTTCTTCCATTGATGTGAACTCGCAGGATAGCCGGGGTTCTATGCCGATGGACACCAAAAATCATCCCCCACAAGCTGAACCATCCGCCTTGTCGAACGGCGAGCGAATCTTCTCCGCCTACGGAATCCAGGGAGCCAGAGGAGAGGCTGCTGCTGGTTTTCCTTCCGCTGTCCGGATCGGACTTCCGGCACTCAAAAAATGGCTTGCCGCCGGTTTTTCCTTAAATGATGCGGCCGCCATGGCACTCCTCACCCTGATCTCGGAGGTCGATGACACCAACATGGTGCACCGCGGCGGTCCGGAGCTCGCAAAAAAAAGCAAAGAGCAGGCAAAACACCTGCTCTCTGCTGTCACGAATGATTCATTCAAAGAAATATTGTCTTCACTGGACGAACAGTACATCGCCATGCACTTAAGTCCCGGCGGATGTGCTGATCTCCTGGCCGTCAGCCTGATGTTCCATTTTCTGGAAACATGCGGGATGATCAGCCCTGTTATTTCATCGTCACTTCCACACCGTCGTCCTCCGTCCATGTGATCTCGTAGGTGTCCGCTGTGTAAGTGAATCCCTGGATCTCCACCGATGCAGTGTCGATCTTCTTTAAGGAAACCGTAAAATCCGTACAGTCATCCGTGTCCTCTCCCACATATTCGTAGAGGAGACTGTCCGGATCATTCGGTTTCTTCATCAGATCTCCCGAAATCGCTGACAGGCGATCCAGGCTGATTGTTCCGGAAAGACCGTACTCCGCCTCGCAGATCTTCAGTGCCTCCGCGATCCGGTGTCCCTTTTCATAAGCTACCGCGTTCTTCGCGCGCTCCACATATCCATTGTAGACTCCGATGCTCACAGATGCAAGGATCACCATGATGACGATGACTACCATCAGTTCCACCAGGGAATATCCGCCCTGATCTTTTTTCTTTCGTTCTCTGAAGTTTCTGAAATCCCATATTTTCTTCGTCATACTCTGCCCCTGCTTTCTCTCTGCCCGGAGCAATCCGATGACGCGCCTATTCTGTTGTCACGAAACCTGCTCTTTCATGTTCTCGCCCCGGTTGATCTTCATCGTTACAGTTTGTTTATAACATATGGTCATATCGCATTCTATTGTCCGAATTCCGTCAATCATTTCGATTCCAGCACTGCCATCGCGATCTTCTCCGGCGTGATCGGCAGCTCATAAAATCTTGTCCCTGTTGCATTGTAGATCGCGTCCGCCACTGCCGGGAGCGGGGTGTTGATCACGACTTCACCGATCGATTTTGCGCCGAACGGTCCCTCATTCTCATAGCTCGACTCAAAATCGACCTGGATCTTTCCGATATCCACGCGGGTCGGGATCTTATACTGCATCAGGGAATTTTCCGCGAGCTTTCCAAGTTTATTGTAGGTAATATTTTCCGTGAGCGCCATTCCGATTCCCTGCAGGATCCCGCCTTCCGCCTGGACTCTCGCAAGATTCGGGTTCACCGGCGTTCCGCAGTCGACGGCGGCGGCATAATCGATGATCTTCGTCTCACCTGTCTCAAGGTCCACCTCGACCTCCGCGGCTCCGACCATAAACGGCGGCGGAGAGATCGGGGAGCTGTTCGTCACGGTCGCCTCGAGAGCGATCCCGTTTCCGCACATGGAGGCGGTGGCGATATCTGCAAGGGAAACCTGCGAAGTTTCTGAGGATTCCGCGGATCCGCTATTTTCCGGACTACCAGCACCGTCTTTTGCAGCCAGCTCAGCACCAGTTTTTATGTCTGTTTCTTCACTCCTGCCCGGAACATTGCTGCCTGCTGCTCTCTTTCTCTCTCTCCGTACAACCTTCCCGTCAAACACGACCTCATTCTCCGGGCAGTTCATCATCTGTGCACCGAGTTTGCAGATCTGTTCCCGAACCTGCAGTGCACACTTTTCGACCGCTTTTCCCGTGACATACGTCGTACTGGACGCGTAGGAACCGGAATCATACGGCGAAGTATCCGTGTCCGCGCCGAACACCGTGATCTCATCGACAGAGCACTCGAGAACCTCCGCCGCGATCTGCGCCAGGATCGTATCACAGCCGGTTCCCATATCGGCTGCACCGATCGACAGCGTGTAGAATCCGTCGTCGTTCACCTTGATCGTGGCACTTCCCACATCGACGGACGAAATACCGGATCCCTGCATCGCCATTCCCATGCCGACCGCGCGGACCTTTCCGTTGCCCATATCGCGGACCGGATATTTTTCGTCCCAGTGGATCATCTCTTTCACACGCGCAAGACAGCGATCAAGCGCACAGCTCGTATTGACCTGACCGTAATAGGCCGGCATCACGTCGCCCTCTTTGATGATGTTCTTCTCGCGGATCTCAAACGGATCCATGTGAAGCTTCGCGGCAAGTTCGTTCACCGCGGACTCCACCGCGAACAGTCCCTGTGTCGCCCCGTATCCACGGTACGCCCCGGCAGACATCACGTTCGTGTATACAACATCACTCACAAACCGGAATGCCTTCGCCTTCCCGTAGAGCGGGATGGATTTATGCCCGGAAAGTCCGACCGTTGTGGGACCATGTTCCCCGTAAGCGCCCGTGTTGGACAGCGTGTACATGTCGATGCCGTTGACGACCCCGTCCTTACTTGCACCGAGACGCACATGGACTTCCATCTCATGGCGCGGTGTAGAGGCGGTCATGCTCTCCTCGCGGGTAAAGATGATCTTTGACGGTTTCTTTGTCATCCAGGTCACATAAGCCGGATAAACCTCGCTGATCGATGTCTGCTTCGCACCGAATCCGCCTCCGATTCTCGGCTTGCTGACGCGGATCATGGACTTCGGGATATGGAGCGCATTGGCGATGATCCGGCGGCAGTGGAATACGATCTGGGTGGAGCTGACCACGTTGAGGCGTCCGTAAGCGTCGATCGTACAGAACGTCCGGAATGTCTCCATCATCGTCTGCTGACATGCCTTCGTGTGATAGACATGGTCGATCACAACATCGCTCTCCCTCAATACTTTCTCGATATCTCCCTCTCCCGATTCGTCATGGGCGCACAGATTTCTCTTATTGTCCGCCCCGACCGGAACAAGACTCTCCCAGTTGTCCTCCGGATGCACCAGGATCCTGTTGTCCTTCGCCTTCCTGAAATCAAGGAGCGGTTCCAGGACCTCGTACTGGACTTTAATGAGCTTTAATGCCCGGTCCACACATTTTTCATCGCGACCGGCAACGATCGCGACCACATCCCCGACGTAGCGGACATGCCGGTCAAGCAAGAGTCTGTCATACGGACTCATCTCCGGATATGTCTGTCCTGCCTGCGTGTACCGCTTCGCATCCTGCGGGATATCTTCCCAGGTATAGATCGCCTCGATCCCGTCCACTTTCATCGCAGCCGTCTTATTCAAGGAAGTCACGATCGCGTTCGCATGCGGGGAGCGCAGGAGTTTTACGATCAGGCAGTCCTTCGGAGCGATATCGTCCATGTATACAGGCTGTCCGGTCACAAGCTGCATCGCGTCCTTTTTCCGGACAGGTTTATTTACATATTTCATAACTTTCGTCCTCTTTCTGTATTTGTAACAGTCTCACATCATTTGTTCTGCGTGTTGTCACGGTCCGACCGTCACACGCGCGCCTCACCGGACCGTCACCCGTTCTTTTCTTTCTTCCATGCGAGAAATGCCTGGATACCGCGAAGCTGTCCCTCGTAGCCGGAGCAGCGGCATAAGTTGCCCGCCAGATATTCCTTGATTTTCTCCGTATCCGGATATTCGTTTTCCCGGAACAGTGCCAGCGCGTTCATAATGAAGCCAGGATTGCAGAATCCGCACTGCTCGGCGCCCTGATCCGCGATAAAAGCGCCGAATTCCTTCGCTTCGTCCTGAAGTCCTTCCAGCGTCGTCACACTTCTTCCGTCTGCCCGCGCCGCAAGAACGGAGCAGGAAAGCACCGGCTTTTCATCTAAAAATACCGTGCAGAGCCCGCAGTTCGACGTCTCACATCCGCGCTTTACACTGTAACAGCCGTGATTCCGCACAAAATCGATCAGAAGAAGGTCTGCGTCGATCTCCTCCGAGATCTTTTTTCCATTTAATGTTATCGTGATGTTCATGTATGATTCCTCGTTTTTATCTGTTTCCAGTTTCTTTATGCTCCATAACGGACTGAGTTTCTTTCAGTCAGACAAAGCTTTCTTCTTTCAAACCGTTCTTCATCCGTCTGTTCTTATTCCCCAAACTTACATACCGCCCGTCTCACCAGCACCCCGGCCAGATGGTTCCGGTACTCCGCGCTTCCTCTCGTGTTGAAGCCGGTCACGATCTGTTCTTTTACACACTTGGCAGCATACTCCGCGATGTTTTCCACATTTTTGTCCTTCATATCCTCATTGGACAGCGCAAAGAGAACCGCTTTTCCCGGTCTTGCCCCGATCGCGAACCGGTATCCGGCTTCTGTCTTTGCCGCGGCACAGGTGAGGACCGGAAAATCGGTCTGCGTGTTGCGGACGGACTGGTAATCAAACGATGCCGCTTCTTTTTTTACGATCAGCCGGACCAGGATGTCCCGGTCATACGGCATTTTTGCGTACTCTCTCAACGGAATGATCCCGCCTTTGTAAAGCTCCACATAGCTGTCCATCGCCAGAAACATCGTCAGCACGTCGGAAAATCCGTATCTTCCGTAAATACTTCCTCCGACCGTCGCGAGATTCCGGAACTGGACGCCGACGATGTGACGCACCGACTCCCGCACAGCGCCGTCCGTATACCCGTTAAGTCCCGAATCAAGTTCCAGATCTCTCAATGTGACCATGCAGCCGATCCGGAACTCGTCCTCCGTCTCCTCGATCGTGTCAAGCCCGAGTCCGGACAGGTCGATCGCCGTACCGATCTGCATCTTTCCCATCTTCAGCCAGACCATGCCGCCCAGGACCCGGTTGCTCTTTTTCTGGTTTAACTGCCACGCCTCTTCCAGGCTTTCCGCTTTTTTATATTCCCTGATGACTCTCATACCATTGCTCCTCATGATCCCTCAGAATATGCAGTTATTCCCGCCTTTTCCTGCTCTCAAAAAAGTCCGAATCCCTGTATTCTGAAGCGTTCTTCAAAAATTACTTTTATTTTAACATACTTTCTGCTATAATTCCGTTATAGTCGGAAAAATACAACGGTATTCCAGCAAAAAAAGATCGAAAGAGGACAAAAGATTATGAAAAAAAATTTCAAACAGCTCTCCGCTCTGCTCTTAGCTCTCGCATTATCTGTGAGCGTAACTGCATGTGGAAGCAACACCGCATCAACAACAACTGCTGCCGCTGAGACGACCGCAGAATCCACCGAAGCAGCTTCTGAATCCGCTTCTGAGACTTCCGAGACCGCTGTCTCCGACATGGAAGTCACCTATCCGGTTACCATCACCGACCATCTCGGCCGTGAGGTTACGATCGAGAAGCAGCCAGAATCCTTTGTCAGCGGCTACTATATCTCCACAAGCCTGATGATCGCGCTTGGTCTTGACGACAAGTTAGTTGGCGTCGAGGCAAAAGCGGACAAAAGAAATATCTATAAACTCAGCGCTCCGGAGCTCACAAGTCTTCCGTCCGTCGGAACCGCAAAAGAGTTCGATCTGGAAGGCTGCGCAGCATTAAAGCCGGATCTTGTAATTGTTCCTGTGAAATTAAAGGATTCCATCCCGGCAATGGAAGAGCTCGGTCTCACCGTGATCGCTGTCAATCCGGAGGATGACGCAAAGCTGATGGAGACGATCGACATGATCTCCACCGCAGCAAACGTAGTAGAAAAAGGACAGACACTCGAATACTGGATCTCTGATACCACTGCAGAGCTTGTCCAGTCTCTCGAGGGAAAAGAAACTCCGTCCGTATATCTTGCAGGAAACAGCGCTCTGTTACAGACTGCTGGTCCGGAAATGTACCAGTCCACTCTGATCGAGCATGCAGGTGGCGTCAATGCAGCTTCTGAGATCACAGATACCTACTGGGCTGATACTTCCTACGAGCAGATCCTTTCCTGGAACCCGGATTACATCATTCTCGCAGCTGATGCAGACTACGATGTGGACTCCGTTCTGAACGATTCCGCTCTTGCTGACTGCACAGCCGTAAAAGAAGGACATGTTTACCAGATCCCGAGCGACATCGAGGCACTCGATTCCCCGGTCCCGGCAAGCTTTTTAGGAGGCTACTACGTCGCTTCCGTTCTTCACCCGGACGTTGTAACTGAATACGATTTCAAGACAGCAGAGAAGAATTTCTATGAAACATTCTATGGATTCACTCCGGAAAGCGCAAACTAATTCCAACCGAACCATGGCAACCTTAACACTGGCGATGACTTTTATGGTCATCGCCTTTGTTTCTGCCCTGAGTACCGGAAAATATCCGATCACATTATCTGGCCTGGCTGCCGGGGATCCGATGGCGCTCCGTACCTTCACGGTTCTCCGCCTGCCGCGCGCTGTCATGGGACTCGTCGGCGGTTTTGGACTCGGGATCGCAGGATTTGTCTACCAGACGGTCTTCCGGAATCCACTGGCATCCCCCGACATCATCGGTGTCTCCTCCGGAGCCAGTGCCGGTGCGGCTTTCGCGATCCTGTTCGTCTCCGCCGCCGCGCCGTCCACAATGCTCTTCGCATTTTTCGGTGCTCTTCTCGCCGTCTGCCTTTCCCTCGGGCTCACCGCTCTCTCCCCGGTCCGGGACCATTCTTCCATCGTTCTCGCGGGGATCGCGGTCCATGCTCTCGCGCAGACCGTTCTCATGCTCTTAAAGCTCATGGCAGATCCGGAAAAACAGCTCGCCTCGATCGAATACTGGATCATGGGAAGTCTCTCCGGCGTCACCGCATCAAAAATCCCGTTTCCGGTCGTGATCATCCTGATCTCCTCCGCGCTGGTCTTCCTGCTCCACCGCCATCTTCTGGCACTCTCGGTCCGTGAGGATGAGACCCGCATGCTCGGCGTATCTGTCCGGAAAACACGTTTTTTCGTTCTTTTTCTCGCCACACTCACCGTCGCAGCCGCTGTCAGTGTGACCGGACTCATCAGCTTCGTCGGTCTTCTCGCTCCGCACACGGCAAGACTCCTGACCGGGCATAACCGGAAGTCCGCATGCTTTCTCAGCGGTCTCATCGGGAGTTTCCTGCTCCTGACCGCGGATATTCTTGCAAAATCACTCGCCGCAGTGGAGCTTCCTGTCAGTATCTTTACTTCGCTCCTCGGAGCGCCGTTTTTGATCTATCTGATCCTCTCGGAAAGGAGGCGCTGATCATTATGTCTGAACATGTTTCCATTCAGGACCTCTCCGTCTCTCTGGGCGGTCATAAGATCCTAAACCATCTTTCCCTTTCGGTTGAAAATCCCGGGCATATAATCGCGCTTCTCGGACCGAACGGGAGCGGAAAGACTACCCTTTTGCGGGCCATATGCGGAGAGCTTTCCCACAGCGGCCATGTTCTCCTGAACGGGCAGGACCTCACAGCTCTCTCTCCAAAAGCTCTCGCAGGACTCGTAAGTTATATTCCGCAGCAGAGCGGGATCTCCATTTCCATGAGTGCGCTGGATATCGTGCTCATGGGATTTTACTCCCGGTTGAAACTCTTCGAACAGCCGTCTGCCAAGATGCGGGAGGCAGCCCTCCAGGCGCTCGCTTCCGTCGGAATGGACGATTTTGCGAATCGGGATTACTTAACACTCAGCGGTGGGGAACAGCAGCTCGTGATCCTGGCGAGAACACTCATTGAAGATACTTCGCTCCTGCTCTTTGATGAGCCGGACAGTTCGCTGGACCTTGGGAATAAGTACCGGATGATGGGGCTGATCGCAGATATCGTACAGGCGGCACAGGGCGGTAGATCTGCTTCCCCTGCCTTTTTTCCCTATAAAAAAGAACCTGTCTCGACACATTCTCACACTGGGCCCGATTGTTTGCAACAATCTCACTCTTTGCGTGAATGCACATCATTGGCATGTAGCGCCGATGAACCAGATGGGCTATCTTACTCAACCGGAAAAATTCTCACAGAAAAAACTGCAATTCTCTGTCTCCACGATCCGACACTCGCACTCGCATACTGTGATATCCTGCTGCTCCTAAAGGACGGCACGCTGATCCACACGCTGCATCCGAAGACGGATCCTGTCTCCGTCATGGAGCAGGCTTTTTCTGAGATCTACGGGGAGGTGCGTCTGGTTCCGCTTCCTGATCCATCAAAATGCGCAGGGAATCGACTCGTTCTCCTGCCGGTTTTATAGCTATAGCCCCGTGATCCTGGTTGTATTTTCCATAAAACCGGCTCATGATCCTGTTCATAGGAAACCTCTGGATTTTCCTCATGATCCCTGCGCACCATACCACTGATGTACCCGAAAGAAGGTGATCTTTTCATGAAATCTGACATCCGCGTCTTTCTATGTGACAACGACAATCTCCGCTTCTTCGGTGAAGGTCCCTGCCGCCTGCTCCACCTGATCGAGGAGACCGGTTCGCTGCGGGCGGCAGCCCTCTCGATGGGGATGGCATACACAAAAGCGCTCCATCTCATGAAGCGTGCGGAAAAGAATCTTGGTTTTTCACTGACCGCCAGAACGATCGGCGGAAAAGGCGGCGGCGGGAGTGTCCTGACACCGGAAGCAAAGGAGTTTTTACATGATTATGAAACCTGGCGGAACGCCTGCATTCAGAGCAGCCGCGAGCTCTATACTCAGATCTTTTCTAAATATAGCCGAAACAACAGCGGCGCAGACGGCGCAAGAGAATTCCCTGGGAACTGATAGCGATCCGGTTCCGGTCAAAAAGCGGCATCTGATCATCACCGGAAGCCGCAGAAGTGGGAAGAGCACACTGCTGCGGGAAATTCTGACATTGCCGGATTTTCCGGCTGATACGATTTCCAGTGAAATATCTGAAAGTCTCCGGAATCCTGTCTCCGCCGACTCCTCTCTGCCCGGATCCTGCCTGCCGGTGTTTCACGGATTGCGAAGACATATCTCAGACATTCCGTTTTTGCCTGGTCAAGCCGAATCCCGCCTGCAGATGTTTCCCGGCTTTACAACACATGCTTTCAAACAGGACCGCGTTGAGCTGACTGACAATCTGACCGGAGAAACCTCGCGGATCGGAATTTACCGTCCAAAGTTCTCTTTCCATGCCTTTCCGGCAGATTCTGATTCCGGGAAATCGGCGGCTTCATCCGCTTCTTCCGGCAATCAGATGGTTCCGGATCTCAACGGTTTTCTCGGCGGCGGTCTTGCTTCCATAAAACGGGCGATCGACTCTCCCGCCGCTTTCGCCGTCATCGACGAACTCGGCTACCTTGAAAGCTCCTGCCCGGAATTCTGTGATGCCATTTTCCACCTGTTCGATACAAAGCGGGTGATCGCTGTTCTCCGCAGCCAGTCCACGCCGTTCCTCGACGCCCTGCGTGCCAGAGACGATGTCTATGTCTATGACCTTGACCATCCGGTTCTCCCCGTCGGCTGTGTGATCATGGCATCGGGGCTTGGAAAACGATTCGGGTCCAACAAACTGATGGCTGATTTTAACGGAAAACCGCTGATTACCCGGATCCTGTCCGCCACAGACGGACCGCTCTTCGCGGCACGGATCGTCGTGACGAGATCTCCGGAGGTCGAGTCTCTCTGCCGGGAGCGCGAGATTCCGGTCCTGCTCCACACGATGCCGTACCGGAACCACACGGTAAAACTCGGTCTCTCCGCGCTGTTGGGAAAAAATCCAGATCTCGCCGGATGCATATTTGCACTCGGGGACCAGCCGCTTCTTTCGCGCGAAACGATCGAAGCGATGGTATTGACATTTGCTACTCAAGCTTATCGTTCGTGCGGCGAAATTCTCCGGCTCGCATCAATGGAGCATGGAGAGGTCAAATCCCCCGGGAACCCGATCCTCTTTGATCGCCGGTATTTCAATGAGCTTCTCACACTTCCGGACAACTCCGGAGGAAATGTACTCCTGAAAAAATATCCGCAACATGTCCGTTATTTCCCGGCTGCCTCTCCGCTGGAGCTTGCAGATGCCGATACACCGGAGGAATTGGAATATCTGAAAAATTTTTAGAAGTCTCTAATGTTTTTTCTTCATGTACCACAACAAGTGAAAACACGCTTCACGAGTTTTCCCCTTGTTATCGCGACAGTCGCCAGGGTCTCGCGCAAGCGCAGACTTTGGCTCGTTGTTCGCGTAAATAAAACCGGAGATCATCCAGGACATACATTCATCCTGGATCACCTCCGGTTTCTTTTTATCATTCTATTATCTTTTTATCTCTGACCTCTACAGGTTCTTATCATCCTTCGGAAGCAGCAGGTTTAACAGGATCGCAACCAGCGCCGCCGGAACGATTCCGGAACCGCCGAAGATCAGCTGGACAGCCTGCGGTGTCTGCGCAAGAATTGCCGTGTTCGCTCCCATTCCATATCCGACACCGAGTGCGACTGACACGATCGTCAGATTTCTCGGAGTCATATGTTCCTTTGTAATCAGCTGGATTCCGCTGACAACGATCGAGGAGAACATCATGACTGCAGCGCCTCCTAAAACAGCCTGCGGCATGATGGAGATGATCGCACCAAGCTTCGGGATCAGTCCGCAAAGGATCAGAAAAACTGCTCCTGATGCCAGAGCTGTTCGGTTTACAATCTTCGTCATCGTCACAAGTCCCACATTCTGGCTGAAGGAAGTATTCGGCAGAATTCCAAATAATGCTGCAAAAGAAGAACCGATTCCGTCACAGATCACGCCGCCGGAAAGTTCTTTGTCGGTTGCCTCCCGGTCCATTCCGCCTTCAATAACGCCGGAAATATCACCGACTGTCTCAACAGCGGTCACGATAAACATGATGATGATCGGTGCGATCGCACGAACATCAAAGACCGGCCTTACCGGAAGAAATTCCGGGATACTGATCCAGCTGGCTTCCGCCACTTTATTCCAGTTTAATACCCATGCTTTTGTATATTCTGCTCCATCCGCGGTAATCCCTGAATTCGGAAGGAGCAGTCCCATAATAACCGCTGCCGCATATCCGGCAATGATCCCGATGAGGATTGCAGAGTTGCTCGCAAGACCTTTCGTCCAGTGTTTCACCATGAGGATTACGATCAGTACGAACAGCGCCAGCAGCAGATTTTCCGCCGATCCAAAGTCTTTTGCACTGCTCCCGCCGCCAAAAGAATTCACTCCGACAGAAATCAGAGACAGACCGATCGATAAAACAACGGTTCCGGTTACGACCGATGGAAAAAATTTCCGCAGCGGCTTGATAAAAGCACCGAGAACTCCCTCAAAGAGACCTCCGATGATCGACGCTCCCATGATCGCACCGTATGTTGCAACTCCGCCGCCCATTGTATCTGCGACACTCTTAAATACGCCGATGAATCCGGAGCTTGTTCCCATGATGATCGGGACTTTTCCTCCGATCGGTCCGATCGCATAGAGCTGTACCAGAGTCACAACTCCTGCGACAAACATCGCATTCTGCAGAAGGCTGACCTGCAGATGTGCAAATTCTTCACTTCCGCTGATCCCACACGCACCGCAGATGATCAGAAGCGGTGTCAGGTTGCCGACGAACATCGCAAGGACGTGCTGGAGTCCTAACGGGATCGCCTGCTTCAACGGCATTTTTCCATAAAATTCATAGGGTGCCCGGTTGGATGTGTTTTCTTCACTCATACATTTTCTCCTTTACGTAAAGTTCCGGTTCTTCTGTTATCATTCTGCCAGACAGTGAGACCGGATTCTTTTTGTTTTTTCTGCCACGATCTGCGGTCGGGTTCCCATTTCCGCAGTCTTATTAGCAGTATTTATGTAGTGCATCGTTATTATAAGCACAAGTTTGAAAGATGTAAATACGTAAATGAAAAAAATTTCATTTAAACCTTACAACAGTTGTAGAGTCAATGTTTTTATTGCTGGTATAAGCACTGGTAAATCATGGCCAAATATGCTATCCTAAATTGATCAGATACCAGGGTCAAAAGGTCGGAAATCTGATGCAAGCTTGCTTGCGAGAGGATTTTCGAACTCTTGACCCGCCAAAAACATGAATAAGTAGCCATTTTTCGTAGAAAAATGAGCGGATTATGAATGTTTTTGAGGATTGCGGGAGTGCAAAGCACGGAGCAATCCGGTATCATAGGGGGCAAAAGACCTTTTGACCCCAACATCTAGATCATTTATCACGATAACCAAGAAAGGTCTATACATACAATGGAACCATACTACTATAACCACATGGACCGGGAACGCCAGTCCGTCTACCGCGCCATGCACCAGGGACTTTTGAGTCTCGCTGACTCATTTCAGGTCCCGAAGATCGACGGTCATGCGCTGAGCGACATCTTCTTTGAACTCCGCCTGGACCACCCGGAACTCTTCTGGGCCGCAAGCTTCAAATATAAATATTACGCAGACTCTCCCAATCTGATCTTTATTCCGGAATATCTCTTCGAAAAGAGCAAGATCAAAGATCATCAGAAAGCGATGAATGCTCGGGTAGAAAAACTTGCCCGTCCGGCTGCAAAGCTTTCCGAAATCGAGAAAGAAAAATATATCCACGATTTCATCTGTGAAAACATTCATTACGATAAGCTGAAAAAGCCGTACTCCCACGAGATCATCGGTCCCCTCGGACACGGCGTCGGCGTCTGTGAGGGAATTGCCAAATCCGTCAAGATCCTCTGTGATGCTCTGGGAATCTGGTGCATGATCGCCCTGTGCGGGAATAATCCGGAAAAAGGCATCAAATACCGCCATACCTGGAATATCGTAAAGATTGGAAAAACTTATTATCACCTCGATGCAACCTTCGACAACAGCCTCGGAAAATGCTTCGAGACCGGTGCGGAGATCCGATATGACTACTTTAATCTCGATGATAAAGCCATCTTCCGTGACCATGAACCGCTGATTGCCCCGGCTCCGGCCTGCACCGACGGCGATCATTTTTACTACAAGGAGAAAAAACTCTCCTTCACAAAGCAGGAGGAAGTCTACAAACGTGCCCTGCAGACTGCAAAGAAAAACAGGACCTTCACCTTCCACTGGCGAGGCGGCTATCTGACCCGCGAAGTCTTAAAAGAGCTGATCGAACTCATCGAAAAAGCCGGAACCGAGCAGAATAAGACCGCCCACATCCAGCTAAACTGGCCCCAGGCTGTACTCAGGTTCCACTACGCTGATGATGTTTCACAGGCTGTCGTCACGATGGACGAGGCGAATGAAGGGGAAGATGGTACCATGTTATCTGACATATAAGTTATCACATAATCTCTACTTTCTTGCTAATATCCCGCGCAATATTAGCAAGAAAGTACACTACAAAAAACCGCCCGCTGCCAGCAACTTTACTGGCAACAGGCGGTTTTCGCATACCTACATATGAAATTTTTATTTTCCCGTGCTCTCCAACAGCTGTCCGATCTTCGAGACGAAGAGGTCGAACGCCACATCGTTCTTTCCGCTGTTGATCACGATATCCGCGAGAGCTCTCGTCGGCTCTACATACATGTAGTGCATCGGTTTTACGGTCGTCAGGTACTGGCTGATAATGCCTCTCAAGTCTCTGCCGCGCTCTTCCACGTCACGGACGATCCGTCTTAAAATTCGTTCATCCGCATCGGCCTCCACATATACCTTGATGTCCAGAAGATCCCTGATGCGCTCATCCGCAAGGAGCAGGATCCCTTCCACCAGGATGATCGGCCGCGGCTCGATCTTTATGATCTCGTTTGAGCGGTTGTGCTGGCTGTAATCATAGACCGGACATTCGATCGCTCTGCCGTCCTTCAATTCCTTCAAATGCTCCACCAGAAGATCCGTCTCCAACGAATCCGGATGGTCATAGTTGACCTTCACACGCTCTTCAAACGGAATTCCGTCCTGTCTGCGGTAGTAATTATCATGATAAATAACTGCCACATCGTCCCCGAAATACTGTTTGATCCTGTTCGTAAAGGTCGACTTTCCGGAGCCGGAACCTCCGGCAATTCCGATAATAACACTTTTCATTTCTGATCACCTCATAAAACGAATGTACCCGGTTCATCCCGGGTACGCTGCTATCCTACTGCACAAGACCAAATTCTTCCGGCATAAATCTCGGGCAGATATTCTCCGAAGTACAGATCACGGTCGCTGCAAGTCTTGTTCCGATCCTGCAGGAATCCTGCAGGCTCTTTCCGTAAGTCAGACCGATGCAGACACCTGAGAAGAATGCATCTCCTGCGCCTGTCGTGTCGACAACATCCACTTTTCTTGCCGGATAGATCCCGGTACTTCCGTCTTTATCCACATAGAGAGCGCCGTCCCCGCCCATGGTCACAACCATGCGGGCAATCTGCGCTGAGCGAACGCGCTCCGGAAGGACCTTCGCGAGCTCCGCCGCTGTCATGTGTTCATAATCCTCGGAAAAAAGGATCCCGGCTTCCTGCTGGTTGCAGACAAAACATGCTGTTCTGCGCAGGAAGTCCCGTCTCTCGACTGCGATCGTCATGTTGGACACGAGTGCGTAGACCTCTTTCCCATACTTTTCCGCATACGCAAATGTCTTTTTCACGATCTCCTTATCCGTGTCGATCTCGATCGCGATGCTGTCCGCGTCCTTGAAGATCTCGTCCCCATACTCATCGAGGATCTGCTCGATCGGCTTATGATCCGGTCTCTTGGAAATGGAGGCGACAACATCTCCTTCATGGTCGAAAACGGCAAGCCATGTTCCCATTCCGTTCTCAACCTTTTTCATATACTTTGTCTCAACTTTATGGCGTTTCAGCTTCTCGATCACATCATCACCCATCGCGTTGTTGTCCACAGCGCTGATGAACGTCGGCTTTAACTCGATGTTTGCGATATTCTCCGCCACATTTCTTGCTACTCCGCCATGGATCTGAATGACCGTTCCGGCATTTCTTCCCTGCGGGATATACGGGGATAAGGAATATCCCTTAATATCAATAAAAACATCTCCGATTACAACGATTCCCATCTTATATATTCTTCTCCTTTATCTCTAGCATAACACTTTCACAACATCTGGGGCAGTTTCCCATTCCGGACTGCCCCAGACAAAAATTTTTCCCTGATCTTATCTCTGTCCCTTATCATACGGGATTCCTTCCGCCTTCGGTGCTCTCGACTTCTTCGAAGAAACCGCCAGGACCAGAAGAGAAATGATATACGGAAGCCCGCGATCAGGTCTGTAGTCCGAGCTGCCTGTATTCTCCGTCGTCACCTGGTTCGATCCGCATCCGGCAAGCAGAAATGTCATCATGGACGCCGCAAGAAGCAGCGCTGCCCCTTTTTACATTTTTGCATCCTTCTTCTCCTCCGTTACTCATACTCTTTTTCCAGTCCGTGCAGGAACTGCACAGCCCCGCTGAACAGCCGCTAATATATGCGCTTTACCCAGTATAAAAGGGATTTCGGGAAAAGTAAACAGGTTTCTTCTTTCTGACGAAAAAAGGGACAGATGGATTTTTTGTCCATCTATCCCCTGCCTGTTCCGCTTTTGCTCCCGCCAGACACTCTCTGCTCTTCCAGCTCTGTCACGCCTGTGTCTGTTTTGATTTCTTCGCCATTGTATAACTTCGATCACTTCATTGTCTGATAAGGAAATTCACACGGATATAGATACTTCTCCCAAGTCATCTGACACCCAGGAGCGGCGTACGCAAAAGACTGTACTTTTCATCAACGAAGTGGTCAAGCAAATTCGTTCTCTGAAAAAGCATTACCCAAATATGGATATTCATGTAGACACTCACGGTGGTATCCGAACTGATCAAGAAGCTCTGAACAGTATCCTCTCCCTGCTTCAGATGGAAGGCATCACAATCCCGGAAAAAAATATTCACAGCATTGAATACTCCAGACCTCGCGCTGTTTTTACCTCTGCTTCTGAAATTTTTAAGATCATGAATTTCGTATCCGGCATTCATGAATGTATCTATTACGGACAAACTGCATCGCTGAAGCAGGCGATCGCACCGGAAAAATCCCATTCGGATACTGCTCTTAAAAGCAGCAATAGCGATGAACAGGAAGTTTTAGCAAATATGCAGACGATTGCGGAAGGTATTCAGCTTTGCGATGTTACAAAATTCGAAACTGGGTTAAAGAATCTTTCTGATTCTCTTCCAAAACTGGGAAAACAGAATAATTCTCTCCAGAATGTCGGTTATCTCACAATGTTCCAGGATCTGATCCGTGACAGCTATGGTCATAGTCTTCTGAATAACAAAGACCGCCGTGTTATTGATGAGATCAGATGGTGTACCGAAAAGGGCTTCATTCAGCAGGCTCTTACTCTGGTGGAGAGCAAAATGCCGGCTGTATTTCTGAAAAATGGATTTTTAATTTCTGAGAAGCAGAAAGAAGAAAAAAATGGTCAAAAAGCAGTAACTGCTTTTTCTATCTTTAATTCAAAATCAAAGGATCCAGTTCTGAGTGACGATTTTCTGAGCTATATCACCCAGAAGAATTCACCTAAAAAAGGGTGGGAATCTGCAGAAAACTATATTGTGCAGGCGGTCGGATATACGAAACGTCCTTCCAAGAAGGTCCCATTTGTACCGCTGAAAGAGCGGACCAATTATCTCGCGCTGGAGGCATATAACTCTAATCCGGTTATATCCGTCCTCAATACAAAAGATAATACGTTTCCGGTTCGCAAATATTATATCGCAGAAAATCCGAAATCCTACCGGAAGATCAATATCCTTCTCCGTCTGCATATGCAGTTAAAGGATGAACGAAATAAGACAAATCATGCCGGCAACGACAGCAACCGTCACTCTATTGCGGTCATTTGTCACGCATTGGAATCTTATGTGCAGATTTACGAGGCGATTGAAAAAGATTTAAAGGCTTGATTACTCCTTATATAAAGTCTGCGGTCCGCATCCCGCGCGGCGTACCTAGTCATCTGTAATGATCTTTGTCTTTTCGCAAGCGTATAAAAACATCCCGGTCACATTTCCCACGTGACCGGGATATTTTTATACGCCTATTCCACCTCCCTAATCTCCACCTCGCCGCCCTCCTCGCTCAGCAGCCGGTTCATCCTCGCCCGTCTGACACTCTGGCACCGATTTTCTATTCTCCCGATCACCTCTTCACTTTTCCGTACCTCCTCCTGGTACTCTCTCGTGATCCGCCGGTAGTCCTCGTCCTGAAAGACATCGTACCGTTCCGTCACGACCGGCTGCTGACCTCTGCGGAAAACAATCTCCCGCCCGACCGGCATGTGCAGCACTTCATTTACCGGGACATTCAGCCGAATACTGATGCTCTTTGCGGTATCGATATTGTTTCCGCCGAGATATACATAGCTGTCGCAGTTATCCAGGATCGTGATCGCGTCGCTCCCATACATCTGGTGGAGCTGCGCCTCCGACTGGAGAAGGATCGTCGAGGACATTCCCTTTTCCCGGAAAATCGAGATATACTCCGGAAAGTTTGCACACCGCCCGCCGGTGGCAAAATCGTCGAAGGAAATATGGACCGGCCTCTTCAACGTACCGGATGGCTTTTTCTCCGCGATCTCAAACAGCTCTTTCACCGCCTGGGAGATGAACATCTGGGCAAGAGCGTGGAGTGATTTTTTTACCGGACTTGTCGTCACGAAGATCACGCTCTTTTCGTTCGCCACATTCTGGAAATCGATAACCGGTCTTGTCTTCATCACTTTGCAGATCCTGGATGTGAACATTTTATCCATCGCAGTGTTTAATGATGTATAAATGCAGCGGGCAGTCCGATCCGGATTCTCCCGGAATGTATTCCAGTATTTTTCGATACAATACTCCGGCCGGCTGGCAGCCGCTTCTTCCATCACCTTATCGAAGCTGGTCGTGATTCCTGCATTTCCTGCTGAATAGATACCCATGCTGCTCTGAAACCGGACAACATCGGCAAAGCAGTCCTTACCAAGTGCCAGAAATGCTGCACACTCCGCAGTGAGAAGCGAGATCGCGCTGTCATCCCAGAACGGGTCCATTTTCGAGTTGCTTTTTTTCGCATTTGCGAGCACGATCGCAGATGCCAGATCTGTGATGTCCTCCTCGGTTTTTGTATATTTTAATGGGTCATAGCAGCAATTCGAATTTTCCGGCTCCGCGAAATTCAAGTCATACACAGTATATCCGGCATTTTTTAATGGATTTCTATACTTGTCGACCAGACGCCGCTTCGTCGCAACAACGATCATGTTGGAGGATCCGGCTCTCAGAAGCTCCAAAAGCTCCGGCTCCAGGATGGAAACCGTTTTTCCGCATCCGGAACCGCCGACGATCACGCGGTTATTGTTGACTCCTGTGATTTTGCTGTCCGCGCTGTAGGAACAGTTCTTTCCTAAAATAACTCGTTCTTTTTTCATATACGCATACCTCCAAACTATGTAACAGAATTTTAAACTGCATCTTTACTGCACCGGCCTGTACACTCCCCCTGCACGTGCCTTTTTGCGCCGCAGCAGTTCACAGTCTCATGTTTTCTCAGACGTGGATCAAAACCATCCCGCATCTGCTGCACCGATGGCTTTGCCTTCTATCTCCGGGCAAATCTTATTTCCTTGTACTATGGAATCCCAGATAACTCCGGCGAGGAGCATTTACAGAATCGGTTCCAGGATCTTCTCAAATCCTACGATCTCATCGCACAGTCCGAATTCGACGCTTTCCTCCGGGCTGAAAAAATGGTCGTAGGCAGTTGCTTTTTCGATCTCCTCCTCACTCCTTTTTGTGTGCTTTGCAAGAAGACGGTTGATCCGCCCCTTCATCTCCAAAAGTCCCTCCGAGATGGAACGGATCGAGGACGAATTCCCGGCAACCTGCTGCCCAAGCATCGGTTCATGGATCATCATCTCCCCATGCGGCAAGATATATCTTCCATGCGATCCGCACGCAACGATCACGGCCGCCATGCTGTACGCATGTCCGATGCAGTAGAGCTCGACCGGTGCCCGGCTTCCCTGAATCGCATCGTAGATCATGAGACCGGAGCTGATCTCCCCACCAGCACTGTTGACCAGGACACGGATCGCCTTCTCCGTGCTCTCCTGATTCAGGATCAGGATCTGACGGACAAACTCCCCCGCACTGCCCGCATCGATCTTTCCCTCCAGAAAGATCAGCCGATTTGACAGCAGTCTGGAATCTGCCGAAACCTGTGTGATACCGCCTGCGCTTTTCAGTAATGTGTTCATATGCGTCCTCCTTCATATCGTAAAGTGTGTTTTCTGTTATGCTCTGTGATTCTTATTCTATGCTCAGGCTCTCACAATTTTTGGACACAAAAAGGCAGGGGCAGATGAAACACGATTGCTTCATCTGCCCCTGCCTGTGATATTTTTATTATGATGTCTTACATATCAGTTTGCTCTTCCCTATTTCGTCTGCACCACTCCATTGACCGTCCATGCACCGTCTGCGTTCACGGCACTGCCATCAATGACAGTATTTCTCAGCAGTTTTCCGCGGTAGCCATCGGAAACCGGGTTGAAATAGTAACATCTCTTAACACCATTTGCATCCGGGATCCATAACCATCCGGTCTGCATTTTACCTTTGGTGTTGTCAGAGATCGGATTCAGGTAGTAAATGTTGCCATCCGGATCAGTCTGTGATGTTTTATTCTTTATGACTCTTGATTCCACTATTTTATCTATTGGTTCGCATTTCTTGTTTTGCCCAATTTATCATGAAATTTTATATCATTCGCACCTTAAGACTGCAAGACTATTGATCTCCCATTTCCCGGAAAATTGCTCAGACCACACCGCACGGGCGATTCTTCTGTTAGTGGGAGTTTTTACAGCACATAGCAATCATACCGAATTGCCTTCCCCTTCAATGTATAAGAAGGCTCTCTGCCTGCAAGACATTCACTTTTCAATGGCCGCTTAACGATAATTCTGGACGGACCGACTTTTAGTGCCGCATCAAAAAGATCTGTTTCCTCCGAGCATGGCGGCTCCAGCTTCTGGATCAGCTGAAGTTTTTTATTGATCAGACTGGATTTTTGTCTCGCAGGAAACATCGGATCCAGATAAATCACATCTACCGGATCCAAAAGCTTTGACATGCATTCCACACTATCTGCCTCCACTACTTTCATGCGGCCGGCGATATCCTTTAAAATCTGATTCTTTTTTGCACGACGGATGGCATCCTTCAGAAGTGCAGCGACCACCGGATTCTGCTCATATAATGTCACCTCATACCCCTGTGCAGCCAGTAAAAAAGCATCCTCTCCCATACCTGCAGTGGCATCAATTGCTTTCCGCCCTTCTTTCTCGGAGCTTGCCGCCTTTACCAGCATCTCATGCTGCAGTCTTCCATTGGTGACTCTATGCATCATTGTCTCCGCAAAGTCTCCCTGATAAGTCAACCCGAATCCTGACAGTGACACTCCCTTGGAATCAAAATGAATCGTCAGATATTCTCCTGGCTTATCCACGATCGGCGCTCCTGTTTTTCTGGCAAAAGACTCTGCCATATCTCTCTGCCCACCTTTTCCGAGGCAGACTACGATCTTGTTGTTCATTTTATTGTTCTCTCTTTCGCTTTCTAGTGAACCTCATTTGCAACTGGAATACTGCTGATTTTTTTCATCTGCCATCATAATCTTTTCCATGTCAAAAAATGTGCGTAATTATAAACTTCCTCCAAAGGATCTGGAAAAGCTCCAAATTCAATAATGGAGCGGGATTCTAAGAAATCCCACCCCAACTATCGGCATAGAACCACCGCAACACAGTGCCAAAGTTCCGCCATCTGTGTCAATATCAGCGGTCCTTCCGATTTCAGCCTATATGTGATCCCACACGCTTCTAGTTCTTTGCAGAACATCTCAAAATAGTCCGGCTCTTCCCATTACCGTAATATCCAGGGAAATATATTGTCATCCAACCGGATTTCTCTCAGGTCTTCTTTATAACTTGCTTCCATAGTTCTCTAATTCATGAAAGATTCCCATGACATAGACCGTTCTTATATCTTCATTTACCCGATAAATCATAAGCTATGCCATGCCCGGTATTTTTGCCTTCCGGTATTCCTTTTTTCGAAGCACATAATCGATACATGCTGGAAATTGCCATGGATCTTCTTCCAGACGATCATAAATTTCTTCGATTCCCGAAAGAAGATGTTTGGCTGCCTGATCGCTTTTCAACGGATTCAACAGATTAGCCAGCAACTGATCCAAATGTTCAGATGCCTTCTGCGCAATTTCCAGTTTATAACCCATATTTCTCCCTCATGGATGCAAGCTGCTTTCTCGCATTCATCGTCTGCCCCGCTTCTATCTGGCTCTCCGACTCCTCCAGCTCCTTATAAACTTTTGACAACTTCATCATCCGTTCATAGTTTTCCATACTCATGAGCACCATGTCACCATACCCATTTTTCGTAATAAAGATTGGTTCTTTTGTAGAATGACACATTTCTGAAATTTCTGAAGTGTTTTTTAAATGACTAATTGGAACAATTTGCGGCATAAAAGCACCTCCTTTATGTAGTTTAATTGTACCATAATTATACCATGTATGCAATTTTATATTATTTCATTGGGTATGTGATAAACTTCCATTGTTCATTTGGAACACCTCCTCTGGTTTTGAGTTTGGCTTGCGACATCATATTGCAGGAGGCTTTATTTAGTTGTCCTCACCGACTGCACTTATTCCATTCTCCCAAGAACAGCTGAAAGCTTAAGTTTTTCATTTAGATGTAGAGAAAAATTGTCTCAACTCACAATCCACAAGAAGGCTGACTTTGAGGGCGGCAGAAAAGTCGATTACCTGATTTTTGTTTTAACTCACAGCCCCGCAAGGGGGCTGACTATTCAGCGTTCCTATACCAAGCCAAAGTGTTCGTTACAATACGACGAATAATTTCAACACAAAGCAAACAATCTCAGTTACTTTTTTGAAAACAAAAAAGCGACTGAATAAATCAATCGCCTTTTTACATAAGCAAATATATAATAATGTTTTTCAACTCACAGACTTTCATCTGACAATTAACAAAGGGTGCAGAAATATATTCCCGCATCCTCTGTTAACAATAGTATTTTATTCAAACTCGGCAAGTCCAAAGATGTTCTTAAATATATTTGTTTAAGTTTTGTATCTTTTTTGCCGTTATTTTATTTCTGTTACATATATTATTTTGGCTCACTGATTTTCTGTTGCCAATTTGTTGCCACTTCATTATAATCATCAAAAAACTATTTGGCAACTCTTTTTTATTGGTGAACATATTACTCATTAATGCATGATAAAATACTATTCATTTTTGAAGTTCTTAGCACTGCATTTTACCATCCCAAAAGTAAAATTATCCCGTATTTCATAATAAACTACAAGAAATAATATATAGATCTAGCATATTTATTATTTGTATTGATATTTCTGTTCTCGTTTACGGAAAGCATCCTCTCCCCCTTCCATAATTTCACAAATTCCTTCTCTAATAAGTTTTTCCTCAATACAGCCTGCCTTTTTATTTTTTCTAAAAGTAACTTTTCCCTGATTATTACGTTCAAGAACAATAATCCCCTCTGCATCCCCCAATACTGGAATGTTAGGATTGTGTGTAACAATAATAATTTGACGTTTGCTTTTCATCTTTCTTATAGATTTTACAACAAGTGAGTAGATAAGACTATTATCCAGATCATCTTCCGGCTGATCAATAATCAGTGGATTTTCACCACTATTTAATATAAATGCAAGAATAGCTGCACTCTTCTGCCCAGGTGAACCTTCATTAATATCTATTTCTCCATTTTCATCTATAATTTTAATTTGCAATTTATCCTCTGGAAGAACTTTTACAATTGAACTCAGTGTATCATTTTTATATTTATTAATAGCCTTATTTTTCAGTTTATTACTATACTCTCTAACATCTTCATCATTTCTCACTTCAATAGCTGAGAACGAAAGAAATTCCTTATATTTTCTAATTGCATTTTCTGTACTTTTACCGAGTCCCTTATTGGATGCAAAATGAGCAGGTATTACAAATATTTTTTCCTTTAATTCCATACATAATGTTTTCAATTTATCTTCAGATACATTAACAGTCGTATCAGCCCAATCTTTTCTTGCTAATCCTAGATATTGTACAACTGCATCTTCAATTTCAGTTACAGACATCTTATTATCATCAAAAATGATGAGAAAATGTGTAAAATCTGATGAAACACAAAGTTCTATTCCATAGAATATCTTAAATTTTTCATCTTCAAATTCTGTCTTTATTTCTTCTATCTTTCTAACCCAACCAACTGAATTATGATCGCTTACTACAACTGCATTAAGCCCTGAATCCTTAGCAGCCTTTAACCACTCTTTTGGTGTCACTTTTTTGTCCGGAAAGCACCTACTTTCCGGCGTATGAGTATGAAAATCTATTTTATACCATTTTGCTAATGCCATATGCTTCTCCTTCTCATTTATACAAGATAGCTATCTATGCCTGTTTTGTTGTTACCGGGAGAATCTGCTGATTTGCTAAGAAATATATGGGAAGTGCTGTCCATAGGCCGGTAAAACCTATGAGATTACTCAGGAACTTCAGCGTCTTTTTCATCTGACTTCCACTCCAGTTCAGCTAAGATTTTATATTTGTGATACCAGTCTATGGTGTACTGGATCTCATCCATTTCCTTTGCAGTCAGTATGTAATAATTGAATATTTTCTTCATGGCGTACCTCCTCTTTCCTCTAAGAATATTATGTAAGAAGTGCTTGGGAAAAAGTGGAATTTTTACCCTTATGACCAACTTTTTATCCATATAAATCCTGATGACTATCCGACCTTCTCTTACATTACCATTGAAAATAAGCAAGGCGAAAATGCACTGCCTATCCATACATACAGAGAAAGAAAAAAGCGCAAGCTTCTCGCCTGCGCCTTTTCTAATAAAAACTAATCATCATTCTATTTTTCTCGTTTTGCTTGCCAGGAACCGTCTCATGATATCTATCATCTTTTTCCCGTCCATCGGTTTCACCAGATGAGCGTTCAGACCGACCTCTATGCTTCCTCTTATATCCTTCTCAAACGCATTCGCCCTCATAGCAATAATCGGTATCGTTGCGGCATCCGCCCGGCATCTTTTTTATCATCCGATCTAAAGTATATATTTTCTTTTCCAGGTCATCCTTTCGCCTGATAAATTCTGCCATATCCGAGCACATACTGATAAGGACCATTTTTCCGGATTGTATTTTGATGACCTTCCCTTCATCAATTGTCCATATCCAGGTCCCATCCTTTTTTCGCATTCGATGAACGCTGTGATATATAGAACCTTCACAAGAATCGCATTCGATATCCTGAAATACCTGAGCTTTATCATCCGGATGAATGATATCAAGGATTTTTCCAGAAATACCCTCTATCAGGTCATTCGTATCATCATATCCCAGCATATGCGCCATTTTTTTATTTGCACAGTAAAGTGGATATCCGTCTTCGTAATAGATACCAATCACGCCATATTTTTCTTCATCATATGCAAAATCCGCAAATAGCAGCCCGATTTCTTTCTCTGATATTATACACACGCGCTTGATCCCTCCTCCCATTTTATCTTTATTCCGTACACCTCACTGCCACTCGCGCTCTTCCGCCTTTTGTGCAAGTAAAAAGTGTTAAATCCCATTCTCCTGTTTCCATTGCTCCAATATTATGTTCATCGATAGTCTCTATTTCAGAGACCTCATATAAAAACATATTCCCAACTGTGTCGCTGAATCTCACCTCATCACCCAATTTTAAATGTTTAATCCCCGAAAAATGAGTTCGATAATTGTGTCCGGCAATAATAAGATTATTCAGGTACGCAGAGCCACTATAACGACACGGTGCCTTTTTTAGCTTTTCATCACTCCATTCACTAATAACTGGAAATTTCAATCCTAATGATGGAATTTCAAGCGTTCCAATACACTCTTGACCATTTATTTCTACTGTTGGCATTTCCATCTCTGGGTTCTTCTTGTATTCCGGAACAAGTTCCTCACTTTCTGAAGTAAGCCGTTCTGGCAGTTCTGCTTCCAATGACTCCATCTGAATCACCATATTTTCTGCCGTCTCTCCAGCTTTCCTTTCTTCCCTTACGTTACATATCATGAGAAACACCGCCGCCGCAATCATAATTAGGCCAGTTCCTACTAAAAATTTGCTTTTCATGATAGCCTCTTTTATGTTTCATTTTTTAAAAAGGGAGACCGCATAGTATCTCAAATATACGATCTCCCTATCTGCATTTTATTTACTTCTCACGTTTCTTCAATGACCGTCCTGCGAAAATCAACGCACCGCCAGCCATCATTAAAAGCCATACCGGCCAC
Organism: Clostridium sp. MCC344; assembly: GCF_018785365.1. NCBI lineage: Bacteria > Bacillati > Bacillota > Clostridia > Eubacteriales > Clostridiaceae > Clostridium > Clostridium sp. MCC344. Next base: position 152,878 of record NZ_WQPQ01000013.1, read on the forward strand.
CAGGTCTGACCAGTCTGCGGAAGTTTTGTTTCATCCGTTTCTACGTTCTCAGAGGTTGCTTCAGTATTTTCAGTTGTTGTCTCTGTAGCCTTCGTTTCTTCTGTATTATCTGCTGTTTGATCTGTCTCCGTTGTATTCGTTGATGTAGTGTTTGTTATTACAGTCTGACTCTTCTTTGTTGAGCTTGAAGAACCTGAGTCATCAGAATCATCAGAAGAATCGGATCTGCCGGCATTACTTGGCGTCTGCTTTTCTGCATTACTTGGAGACTGAACAGGAGTTGTTGGCTTGTCCGGAGTGCTTGGAGTTCCTGGATTATCCGGTTTTCCAGGGTTTACCGGCTGATCCGGAGATCCAGATCCACCTTTTTCGTACAATAACGCAAATGGAGAGAATGATTCAACCGAGAACTTGATAAAGTCTACCCCATCAATCGTAACTTTTTCGCATTCCAGTTCTTCTGGAATGTTCGTTGTCAGCAGATCATTGATATCCGCATCACTTTCACGATCGAGTCCCTTAAAATGAATGATGTGGAACTCAGAGTCTGCTTTCGCATCATCCGGAACCGGCCAGTATAAGTTTACTTTCTGTCCATTCTCCATCGTAACATACGCATTACCATTATGGGTATCTACCAGATCAAGATAGCGGAACTGATATGTATATTTTCCATCCGCATTTTTATTCTGGTTGATATAAGCAGTCAGCAGCGAATCATCCAGACTGTGATCCACCAGTAAACGTACACCTGCCGGATCTGCGCTCACGTTTAAATCATTGACATAATACTGTGTGTTGTCCTGTGCTGTACCTGCAAGCATATAGCCCTTGTTCGCGGGATCTACCGTCGGAACAGTATTGGAAATTTCACGGTAAGTCTGGTCTGTATTACCACGGACCTTCAAGGTTCCTGTTCCTAACTTAATTGGGCGTGTCAATGTTCTTCCATCTGTCGTCGTAAACGTTGCCTTGTAAATTGCTTCATCAAGCTGTCCCGGATAAAAGCTGATTTTATAATTACGGAACTGATCTGTCAGCAATGCTTTAAAATCCGAATCTACCATAACAGAACCATCCGCACCTGTAAACTGCACACGGGCCGGAACAGTATCCTGCGTATCATTGATCTTACTGGAAAGCAGCTTGTAGATATAAACTCTTCGTCCGTTCTCCATGATATGGCTCATCGTTTCATCGCCATACTGTTCGAGTTTCCAGCTTCTGGTCGTTCCGTTTTCATCATCGTATGTCAAACTCAGTTTATCGCTCAAATCCACTGGATCATCCAGAGTACTGCCAAGCATTGTATTCACATCATCCGGCAATGTCAGGTAAAATCCGATCTCCGGCAGGTCATTATCGGCAAATTCGCCATCTTCTCCTATTACTCCATGATAACCGTCACCACCAACATAGATCGTGATATCCATTGGTGAAATTGTAACGGAATAGGCTTCATCTGTTTTCCACTGCGCATATACGGTCATGGTCTTTGTAACGTCTGTTGTTGCAGTAAACGCATCACCTGTGCCGTCAGCTTTCGTGTTCCATCCCTCAAAGGTATAGCCCTCACGGGTCGGCTCTATTGCTGGTAAGTCAAAGTGATTAACAACACCAGCCTGTTTTTCCTGGGATTCAATACGCGGTGCAGCTTCGGTATCACCGCCATTTTTATCGAAAATCACAGAAACTCCCGTAGCTACCTGCCACATATAGTGATCATCTGTATTGGCCGCATCTTTCGTGCGAAGAAGGAACAATTCATTCTGTAAAGCATCTTCATTTCCAAGTAAGAATACACTCTGCGCTGGAATATCATTATCCTTTTTTGTCAGAATGTAGTTATCACCAAGAATCGGTGCCTGTAAACTGCTCCAGTCATCACGTTTTACCGTATTTACAATAGTGCTTCCTTCGGCAAGTTTACTGATCCGCAGCGGAATTGTTCCAATATTGTAGTTCTTGCCGCTCTGTACTACCGGCAGGCGAAGTTCCGCATTATTTCCGATGTATGCGCCATTAAACCATGCAGGTTTCATTAAGGCCATCAGACCAGAAGATGAAACATCACCCGTGACTCTTGTAGTTCCATGGGAAATATACTGTCCGTCAGAACCAACTTCCATTGTTCCTGCGACGTCTGTATCATAGTTTCCACCATCAGCTTCATCATAAAACTGTTCCCATGTGCCATTGATGACTGCGTTACCTTCCAGTTCAACGATATCGTCTTCTGTCTTGAGACTGCTTCCGGCATCGACTGTCAGATCACCAGCTAACCATAGACCATGCAGGGTGACATCAGAATTATCTGTTACTGAAACTCCTGTTGCTGACTGAATAAATGGGATTTCTGCGTTGCACGCAGTTAATGTAACGTTCGGTGCATTGGTAGGTGCCGAAGTGTAATTGGTAGTAGAAAGCACACCAGTACGAATCTTTGGACTTCCCGCAATTGTAATCTGCGAGTTATCATTAAGTTCCTTGTAATTCGTCAATTGGATGATATTCATGTCACCGCCATCTACGTTGACTACACATGAACCATCGACCGTACTTTTATAATTTGCTAAAATATCACCTTCATCGTAATCAGGATCTTCATAATAACTATTTTTCAGTTCGACATTTGTAGCATTGATGGTAACATTGCCTTTAACATCAGAAGAATTCGATGCCCCAGTGATATTTTCAATATGAGAGCCATGGACATTAATTGTGATATCTCCTCCTACATTTCCACGAAGAGCACCATAAATTTCTGGAGCATCATCAGAAGGTGTTGATCCTTTATCCCAGCCCCAGACATTTTCGTAAGTATCGATTGTAATATCTCCGCCAACTGTGTAATTGCCAACTGCACCAGGCATTGTTGCAAATCGGTTTCCCGCGCCTACGATCGGCCAGTTTCCATTTAATCTTAAAGTGCGGTCTGTATTCTCATACTTCTTTGCTCCGGCAATAATATGCAGATCACCACGAATGATCGACTTGTCTACAAATTCCTGTGTTCCACAGATTTCATTGGCTCTGCCGGAACGAATATCCAGAGTCACATTTCCTCTCATCTCACAGCCATAAGTGCCCTCAATCGCCGGAGTGGTTTTTGCATTTTGATTATCGTAAACTAATGTCGCATCACCACCAACATATACATCCGGACTGTTATTTGCATCACCACTGGTGCCATCCCCCTTTACACATCCCGGATTAAGATGATTTCCTCCCTGCATCTCAAGATTGCCGGTAATCTCCAGATAGGTGTCACCTTCAACGGAACCCTGATACGAGCCTCCAATAACATCGTGTAAACCACCATAATTCGTAGGATTGATATATCCGCTTGCGGCAACAACAACATGCGTACTGGATACCGTAGTCGTATAACCGCCACCATACAGTGTGCCCGTTAAATGGATTTCGCCGTTTTCGGTGAAAATCGTCCTGTAACCGTTACAATACAATTCATCCCCAGTTACGTTTACATTATCAAATGTACATTCACCAGTCAGGATACCTCTGTTTAGAAAATTGAGTTTATGTTTTGTATCTCCCTCACTGGATACTGTGACGTGTTTCCCATCTACACCAAATTCCGTAATATACGAATCTTCTGATGTATGAGGTACTGTGACATCGCTCGTTAATTCAATCACCGCTTCTGTATTCCCACTATCCGTCGCGATCTGGTTCAATGCCTCAGCAAGTTTATCCGTCGTTCCAACCTCATAAACCTCCCCACTGTTCTCCGCATACGTCGATATCTCCGTCTTTGCCGCCGCGAAATTCACAGCTGGTTTTCCATTACTTCCCGTAGCCACGATCTGATCCGCATCACTCGGCGTCGAGACCTCCTGTTTTTCCTGCGCTTCTTCAATTTTTTCCTGTCCACCGCCTTCTGCGGCCACAGCACTTCCATACATCAAAGTAAATACCATGCTGACAGACATCAAACATGCCAACAATCTTTTTTTCATAATTCACGCTCTTCTTTCTTTTGTCTGTTTAAGGATGCAGACCTGCATCCTTACTTTTCTCCATGCTCCCTATTTTTAGTGTCTCCTGGCTCTCTTTCCTCCTTTCGCGTTCCCGTTCTCTGTTTAACCGTGTTTTATGGTGTCACTTCTTTTCCTTCCCTTGCTTTTCCCGTTTTTTCATCAGCCGTCCCGCAAAAATCAGCGCACCGCCAGCCATCATCAACAGCCATACCGGCCACCAGGTCTGTCCTGTCTGCGGAAGCTTTGTTTCATCGGTTTCTACCGTCTCAGAGGTAGACTTGTTGTTTTCACCCGTAGTCCCCGGAAGATTTGTCTCATCCGTGCCGCCGGTTGTCTGATCCGTTTCCGTTGTATTCGTCGATGTGGTGGTATTGGCAATTACCGTCTGCTTCTATAGATACCATCAGGCAGATTAACCTTCTGTTCCGTCTTTTTTGCGGAAAAAAGTGTGGGATCAGAAGCGCTTGCTATGCGTTCTTTGTCATCCAACGGGTATTCCCGTATATCGGATGCCTCTGAATCTGTTGCCTTTATCGGCAGTATCTCTTCTGTTTCATCTGTAGTGGTCGTTCTGGTATTTCGCTATACCTTCACCGGGTATATTTCGCATATGAAAATGGACTTGCCGAGGCCATGATCATACTAATTGCCAATACCAACGATAAGTATCGTTGTTTCATGTGGAGTCTCTCCTTCTTTTTATTTGCAAATTAGTATTAGATTCTCTTATCGAGCGGTCATGCCAGAGTAAGTCCATATCATTTCCGTTTAACTTAAGAATTTCTTAAAAATTTACATGATATATACATTATATCACTGTATTTTAATAAAGCAAGTGATTACAATGGTTTGCAAAACTTTATTAAATAAACAGCATGATTTTCCTTGAAATAAAAAAGAGCACATTTTTTATATGCACTCTTTCCTTATATAAAATACGTTGCTGCTTCAAATCAGCTAAATTGGTTCTTCTTCTCAAGCTACTCTCCGTGAAGCATCCGCAAATTCAGCCAATACATCCACAGCTGTCAAAAATGTATACTCACCAACAAAATCTGTGAGGAACTTTATATTATCCCCAGAATAAACATAATCGCCTCTCTTTTTTGCGGCATTGTCACAATAATGGTAATAACCATCTCGGCCGACAAAGAAAGTCATTGATGGTTTTTTACTATACGCAAAACTTCCGTCTTTTCTTTCTAATATGATATCCGGATGATTCTTCTTTAAAAATTCAACAATGTTGACTTTCTTAGCTTTTTCTTTCATGTCATTTTGATACATAGCGTTTCTCCTTTTCATATAAAGAAATATAATCATTAAATTCAAATGTCAGCAAACCAAACTTTTCGTTGTTCCCTTGAAGCATAAGTGCTGGGTTTAACATGTAATGAGACTTAGAGATCTTTACAATTGCTCTTGTCTCCTGAAGTGTTTTTAGCGTATTTGCCACGGTTCTCTTGTTTCCGATCGAGCAGTCCTGCATGATGTCTTCGTAAGTACAGTAGATCATATTATTGGTGTCGGCGTTATATATAAAATATAAAAGCACCATAGTTGGCTGATTCGCAAATAAACTCAGTACAGGGATCGTCTGGTTTAAAAATACTCTTCGGAAATTTTTCTGGTTACACAAATTTGTCATGACTTCTTTTAAGCTGTTATCTGTCCGTCGCATTGACGGAATTTCTCTTGGTATTTTCATCTCTTCTCTCTCCTTCGTAGATATTATGTAAGATTTGGGAAAAACGAAGAACTTTTTTTGCAAATTTTTCAAAAAATTTTTTGAGTGGGATTTGCGGCAGAGATGGCATGAATGGAATTACTGATTTTGAAACACTGAAATGATACTTTACGGTGGCAAATCTGATACCCGGTAAAATTCTGGAAAGCCTTACCAGTTCTGGGTTTTCTTGTGATTTCCAATATTTGTCCTTTTATTTTATATATATCTTCTGTCTCAAAATTAGTTCTTGGAAGTACACTGATATCATTAAAATACTGGAACATTACTCTCCATCTATTATTCCCTGAGTTAGTAAACCAATAAACTTATTACTCATTAACAGAAGGAAGATTATATGAATGTTATACTTAGTGTTCCACCTTGGATGAAGGATCTTAGCTGCTTAGTTTATGTGCTTGGATACTTAGATTTCATTCCTTAGATGATGCTTAGGAATTGCGGTGAGTTACACAAAACTGGACGCATGAACAACCCAAGGGATCTTTCCAAGCATGGATACTCAGTTCTTGGTTATTCCTGAGGAGCTTGGTTTTGTTCGCGTCAAGTATCCCTTGCCTGCTCACCGCTTGGATACTCTAAGAGTTGAAAGCTAAGTACCTCAGTTCTAAGTGTCTCAGCCGGTACACTAAGGTATCTGTTCTAAGATGGAATCTCTAAGATATTTCTCCTTCTAAGGTGGAATCTCTAAGGTATTCCTCTTTCTAAGGGAATCCTCTTCTAAGTGGTTCACTCTCAGTTGGTTACTCTCAGTATCATACATTCCATCATAAGATGGTGTACTGTTCTATATGGTACTCTCAGTAGTATAGCTTTATTATTCTTGAAAAATATTTTTACTTTTTTGTAATTTTATGGCACTTTTTTTCTCAGATCTTACATAATATCTATAAGAAAATCTTTCCTCTACCTTCTCAAATACAAAAATGATTGGAGCTTATTTATGAGTTCATACATAAAATTTACAGAAAACGATATGCGGCTTGCAAAGCAGGCCGACTTAATTCAATATATGTTGGCAGAACATCCGGATCGGGTCATCTATCATACCGGAACCCTCCGCGACTGTAATCACAACAGTCTGGTAATCTATCATGACAGTTACTTTCGCTACTCTCTCCATGAAGCCGGCGACAGCATCTCATACCTGACGAAATACCAGGGATACGGTTGGGCGGATGCCGTCTCCTCGCTGCTTGAATTTTCACTTGGTCATGATGTCACTCACAAATATAAAAAGCCCGCGGCACCTCTGAAACCGTACATCCACACTTTCCGTGTTCCGCCGGACACTGGCGACATCAGTGCCCTTCAGAACTATATCATCCACGAGCGTAACATCAGCAACCGGATCTTCCGAAATTTGATATACATGAAAAAGTTATATGCCACGGCAGTCCCTGGAGTGGGACGTCACTATGCCTGCTTCGCAAATGCTGATCAAAATTACTACCTCCTCCAGAATACAAAACAGAGCGGATCTCAGAAGCTTATTTATACAGAGAATCCTTTAGGATTCTGGTGGTTCTCCTCCGATACCTTTCTTTCCATCAATCACGTTTTCTCCATGATGGAAACTAACATCGAAACCTATGAAGATGACTATCCACTCTTCATCTGCGAGTCACCTCTGGATGCCATAAGCCTCTATGAACTTACAAAGGAATCGGGAATCTACGTTGCTCTCTCGTCCCTGGATCCGAAGAACCTGGACTATGCGGTTCATTCCTTCCCAACAGAAAATCTTATGTCGCGTCCAGTAATCCTTGCATTATCCCAGACTCCGGCCGTCTGTTCGAATCTCCCTTATCAGCGGATCCTGCCAATGGGAAACAGCTGGAGCGAAGATCTCCGCAAGATTCACCGCTCGCCCATGTCTATGCGGGAAGTCGATGACGGCGATAATTCTTTTGTATGTGCATTGCTTGATTCAAAGGGAAACGTGACTTCATACTCCGCATACCAGGATTCCAAGAATATAAAATTGATCGACATAAAAATCCCAACATATGGGTAAAGAAAAAGAGTCAGGGAAACTGTTACGACTCCTGACTCTTATAACACTATTTAGTTGCCCTCTATCTGTCCAGATACTCTTAATACCATACGGATCAGTAATCCCGTCTGGTATAATAAAAATTCTAACAGACGTGCATCAATCTTATCGTTATGCTTAACTGTTTTATCATTGATGTCTTTATACGTGGAAATTATAGACTTATACATTCCACCTATGCTTGGATCGGCACCCTGTGATGTCAAATATTTGCAGATTTCACCTTTGTTATTATCCAAGTTCTTATCATTTTGTAAAAACTCTTGCAGGAAAGTTTCCAATGCTTTTCTAAGGTTATCAGCAGCATCCCTTATATATATGCCATCCGCATATTGTTTCAATGCATTGACATATGTTTTCTTAGCACCTGGGTATTTATCTAACCATGACAATACATCGGAAACCAGATTCTTGTCCATCATCGGATCACCCGCCGGAAATACAAAATATCCGTCCTGGTCCTCTAATACTTCATGCTGGATATGTGCTTCTCTTAAACCAGTAACTAATAAATTTTTAAAATTGTCACGAGAATAATATCTTTCAATTGTATTGTCTTGGCAATTCAAAAATGCAATATAAAAAGCTAAAAATTCATTCAGCGATTTCATGTGATTAAACAAGACCTTAACTATCTCTCCAAATTCATCGACAAAATAGACTCCATCAACTCCACTCATGTTCATAACAGTTCCTGTCATGTTACAAAATTTGATGTATTCATCTGCGGTAAGCATACATACTCCGCGTCCATGCAAATCGCGCAATACATTAGAAATTTTGTTATAAAAATATTTTACTTTTCCTTTATCGTTAAATCCTATCCCTAGTTTTTCCCGATAGTCTAACCAATCCATACATTTCACCTCTTCACCATTTCATTCTGTACGCTTCTATTTTCATTTTATACAGAATCGAACTGGTTTTCAATCATTTATTATGAAATGCATGTTTTCCCTGTCCCGATACTGTCCCACGCAGAACCGGATGAACGCAGACGAACTTTGAAACCCATATTTCGAAACCGAGTCTTGAACATACGCCCATTCATCCTCCGTAAAACATACATACCCTCTGTACTCCTTCGCTCTCTCTGCGTCTGGCTTCTGCTCCCAGAATGGGACCACGTTCAGATTGTGTGCCAGGATATCCAAGTGCTTTTCCTTCATTTCCAGGGATCTCGCAACATACTTTTTGGATCGGATCATCGGTTCTTTGCTCATCCGCAGAAACAGGCTGACCGTCTTATTTTCTAAGCGCTCTTCCGAAAAAGTAATCTCTGGGTCCTGATGGATCAGCGTAGACAGGATCGCATATCTTTCTGGAAGTTTATAGTTCCAGTTGCGGATATTTCCGAAGATTGCGGCCCGCATGACGGGAGTTCCAAAATGTTCCTCTATGAAGTCCTTTCCGAAGCGTTCCAGGAGATCCGTCTCCACGCTCTTGTAATCAATGGAAAAGTTCTTGTCCTTCCGGGCGATCCCATAGTCGGAGTTCAATAATCCCTCGTAAAGGTTATTGTGGGTTTCCATAGGTCCTTTTTCTATTGGAAGTTCCTGATATTTCACAAGAATACCGGAGAGTTCTGCTTCTGTCTCCGTAATGTCCAAGTCTGCCTCTATCTCCTCTTTATCCATCGGAAGGAACAGATTATCGTTGAGTGTCCATTTTTTCATGCCATCCTTCATCCTTAGTCTGCACCTGTGTTTCGTGCATATGGTCACATAAGGAATCTGATGGGTAACATGCCAGTAAGCCTCTCCATAGCGCTCCCTGTCCTCTCTCATGCAGAGCGGACAGTATTTCAGTACCGTGGATGTGTATGGCTTAGGCAGCTTGATTGGAAATTTCACTTTTTCGTTTAACGCCTGTTCCAGTAGTTTTTCTTTCGTTGATAAGTCCTGGAAACGGAAGGTATACAGAAACAGTGTGTGATGCAAGGCAATATCTCTCTCATCTAAGACTCCCTCCGGCAGTTTCTCAGCCACTCGTCGGATCCCGCAGTTTGGCAGGAAGTTTCCCATTCCTCCGACGCTCTCCGCTCCAAATAGTTCCCTGAGTGTCGTTGCGCTGTTCGGATTGCCGGATCTGACATGATATCTTCCTAAGACGCTGTACCAAAGTTCGTCCGGGTAAGGCGTTGGAAAATATTGAAGCATCAGAAGCACCTCCTTTCTAACATATAGAATTGTTCAAGATTCAGAAGCAGCGCATCCGCAGACGGGTTCTCCGCCCAAAGTTCCAGAAGATCCGAGTCATCGCGCTCGGATTTTTTGCGGCCGCGTTTCACTGCATAGAATCGCTTTGAAGAGGTCTTTTCTGCGATCCCTGGTATCTCTTCGTCCATGATATTTTCTGCATCCAGTTTATCCCTTCTACCATCCACGGAATCTAAGGAAATCTCTTCCTGGCAGTCTCCCTCCAGGGATGTTTCTTCGGTAGTCTGCACTTCTATCTCCACGGATTCCACCGCTTCTTCATTCACGGTTACTTCCTGCACCGTAAAGTCAGAAATGGAAGTTCCACTCCATCCATATGTTTTCGGCACTTCGATTCCAAGACACATGACGGCCTGTTTCAGCACCTCATAGGAAAGTTTCTCCTTCCCTGTGAGAATTGCCTGGACCTGTGCCTCCTGGAAGATCTTCACGATGTAGGACGGGATCCCGGCCGAGAGATCATAGATCTGCTTCATCAGCTTTTCGGAGAGTTCCGTCTTTTGAAGCACCACCTGGGAATCCCAGAGTTCTGTAATGAACTTCCGGTATGTCACATCATATTTTAATGGCAGAAGCCGGAATCCTCTGGTTCTCCGCTTCAAGTGTTCCTGACTCATAAAGAGATCTTCAGCCTCCATCGTTCCGCAGAAGCAGATCCCTGTTGATGTCTCGTTCGTAAGTTCCACCAGAAACTTTACTAAGGGCTTAAGTTGCCGGTTCTTGACCGCCGTCTGGATTGCGTTCTGGATCTCATCAATGACGATCAGCCCAATGTGATGATTCATGCAGATGATCTTCAGCTTTGTTGTCGTGGCACTGGCTGCCACCGCTCTCTGATAGGTTGCCTGTTTTAAGTAGTCGGAACCTATCGCACGGTCAATTGCTGAGAAAATATTGAATGCCAGGGTTCTCACGGAACAATCAGACGGGCACTCCACGAACAGATAGTTGATCTGCTTGGTATACATGGATTTCCCACCATAATTCGTATGGACAATGACCTGTGGCATCAGAGAAAGACATCTCTGGACCGTCGATGTCTTTCCAATTCCCGGGACACCTAAGACAGCTCCGGTGTATGCCTGGGTCGCATACTGAAACTCCCGTTCCCGGCCGGTGCGGAAATCCATATACAGGTCATTCATCTGGCGGATATGGTCCACGATGTTCTTTGTCTGATAGGTTGCTGACATCGCACAATAAAGCATGTCATAGATTGTATACATGTAATCCATGGGATAAAACCACTTGGAGATTTCCATGACTTCTTTTCGCCGTTCCTCTGGTGACATCTTCTGAATGTCTTTTGGATAAGGGATCTGACTTCTAAGCCGCTTCATCACCTCTTCTTTTCCAAGGATCTCCGGCAATGCCTCAAAGAAGGGATTTCCCTGTTCTTCTCCATATTCTGCGTCCACGGTCATTCCACTCTGTTTCTGATACTTTTTCATACCCGTTCCATCTCCTTCGCCTGCTCCATGCGTTTCGTTGAAATCTTATTCTTATCCCGGTACTCTGCCTGTTTCACCACGGACTCGATATCCTTTAAAAGCCGGATCCGTCCTTCGGTATCCCTAAGTTCCGATTCCTTCCGACTGTCCCGCTCTGCCTTACGCTTCATCTGATATTCACTTTCGGTTGCTCCGGCATATTGCTTGGAATGTCTGGAAAGCTCAAATGGAATGTAATTCATCCCATTCAGCAGAAACAGACGCGATACATCTTCTGGGTCATAGCAGATTCTCACGGTCTCGCCTATGTTATGGCTCTCTAAGAACTCCTTATAATTCTCACTCACATACCAGAGTCCCTGATAACAGATTCCGCGCCGGTTCAATGTAGCTGAGGTCCTTGGAAGTCCAAACCGATACAGTTCTTCACTGTTGATCGGGATGACCAGGGATCTTTTTTCTTTTTCGCATTCCATCCACATTGCGGCCGCCACAGGGCCTGCGTCCTTACAGAAACGGTTCTCTATCACACGGCAGCTGTTCAGGTACAGGATGCAGGAGAGGATGACCTTCGTAAACTCTTCCAAGGTCAGAACCGCCTGACTCCGATAGTCCACCGCCCATCGCTCCTGCGCGTCCGCCTCAATGACTCCTTTTTCTCTGAGTGCCGGTTTATACCGCTGTTGGATCAGATCGAAGGATTTCTCTACCAGACCTTTTCCATCCGGTCGGAATGGCGGCAGGGATTCAAACTCAATTCCGTACTTCATTGCAAGCTCGTTCATCCGGGTGCCAATAAACTCTCTTCCCTTATCTGTAATGATTTCTCCCGGAAGTCCCGTGTTTGGCCATTCTTCTTTTTTGATGTCCAGTCCATACCGTTTGCAGAAGGAAACCTTATCCGCAGCCGCATTGGAAAGACAGTTAATGACCGCCTGCTCTCCGGCATCCATTCCCACATAGACTCCGGCGATCAGCTGAGTTGCCGTGTCCACAGCTAAGTAAATATAGGGTCTTCCAATCACCTCAGAGCGGTCCAGGCGTGACACCAGGTAGATGTCAGCCTGCGTTGCATCCATCTGAAAGACTCCTATCTGTTCTTTCCAAGCCGATGCACTTCCAAACAACGGACGCTTATTTCTCTGATAATCGGTCAGTCCATTTCTGGAGATCAGGTTTCTTGCTTTCTTATGGAAGTTCTTATCATAGAAATAATGGCGGAAAGTATTCCAGGAAGGATAGACATCCAGTAGATGTCCGTCTGGATCCGTGTATCTGGAAAGCAGCAGCATATCATACGCACTCCGCAGGGAAAACTTCTTCGCTGTATAGTAGAACGTGTCGATTGCCCATAGGAAGTCTTTTTCTTCCTTCGTCTCTTCTTTCTCCGCCTTTTTTCTTTCTTCCACTAAGGCTCTTCCTGCCAACGCCCGGAAATACAGTTCCCGGATTCTCCGTTCACTCGTCTTCTCCCTGGCTGCAATCTCCCGAATCTTTGTGTTGCGTCCAGTACGGTCCCACACATAGGATTCCTCTTCCAAGAGATCCGAAATCAGCTCCTGCCGCTTCTTCTGTCCCGGCGTCTGCTCCTGTGTCATCCTCATCTGGAAATCTTTTGGCGGCTCTATACGTTCCATGGTTCTAAGGTCATCCCTAAGCACAAACTTCGGTGTGCATGGGTTATCATAGGAGATCACCCAGTTCCCTTCTTCGTTTCCGCATAATACCCGAATTACTTCTCCACAACTTTCTAAGAACATCTCAGCACTCTCCCTTCTCCATGACAACGATCTTCCACTCTGCAACTTTTGTGGGACTCCAATACCGTCTGGAAAATTCCAGTTTTTCGATGGCTGCCCGTTTGGAAAGTCCATCTTTGTTTGTCAGTTCCCGGATTCCTGTCCTTCCATCTGTAAAATGAATCACAAAGTCTGACGTCCACTGAGTGTCAAAGTATTCTTTTCGGATCCCGATTGTATTTATGAATGGGTACTTGTCTGGATCCAATACGGTTCCGGCCTCATAAGAAGCAACATCCGCAGCCGCTTCCAAGTACCTTGCATACTCCCGGGCTTCCCTTGAGTGTACGCACACCACGATTCCATTTTTATCACTCCTAAAATGGATATCCCTACGTTTCGTTCCCGCTTTTTCCATATGCAGTTCTCCTTATGGTTTATTCAGATTGAATTGATTCAAACCATTCGGACGCTAATTTTCAGAGACAGACGCAGACGGTCATTGAATTATTTCGAGTTTTTGCAATTTACATCGAAATTCCCGGCATATTTATTCCGAGTTTTTGGATTTATTCTGAGTTTCTGGTCGCTATTTCTTCCAGAAATTGGATATTCATCGAATTTCCAGGCATAATTATTCCGAGAAATTGGATGTCCATCGAAATTCCGCCCTATTTATTTCGAGAAATTGGATGTCCATGGAATTTCCGGCCATATTTATTCCCGGAAATTAGTATTTACTCCGAGTTTCTGGTTGCTATTTCTTCCAGAAATTAGCTTTACAGCGAATTTCCGGTCATATTTATTCCCAGAAATTGGTTCTCCACCAAGCCCGAAAAGCCAAAATCTCGATTTGATTCCAAGCCCAAAAGCCATTTTCTCGAAATAATTCCAATTATTTCGAGATACTATGTTCTCGTCCCACCAAGAATCACCCTCTTGTCCACCCGAAAATCGACCTTCCGGGACGAGAAAAAACCAAGCCTCTTTCCCTTTTCATAGCGGCAATCCTACAACATTTTCTTCTATATTCAACTTTCAGTTTTCGGATTCAATGACCTCTGCGTCTGTCTCTGCCTCCAAGCCTCTTCTGCCTCTGTTCCATTCAGCAATCCGATCTAAGCCTTATAAACCAAGCCTTTTTCCTGTTTTCCCGATTGTTTTCTGGATTGAAGAGAAGGGATTGGTGGCTTGGAACCGGGATGCATAGAGTGGATGCAGCTGCAAAAAAAGAAGCAGGGCCAGACGAATTTCTTTGAAATTCATCTGACTCTGCTTCATATTTTTTATGTTCTTTTTCACTCGGACACTTGGATGAGTCTGGGTGGGACGAGAACAATTTCATCACTCAAACTCAATCGTAGCCGGCGGTTTCCCCGTGCAGTCATACAGTACGCGGTTTACGTGCGGCACTTCGTTGACGATTCGGCTTGCGACGGTTCCGAGGACATCCCACGGGATCTCTGCTGCCTCTGCGGTCATGAAGTCGATCGTATTTACGGCTCTCAGCGCGATCGCGTAGTCGTAAGTTCTCTCATCACCCATAACGCCTACGGAGCGCATATTAGTCAGTGCTGCGAAGTACTGACCGATATTGCGGTCGATTCCTGCCTTTGCGATCTCTTCGCGGTAGATCGCGTCAGCCTCCTGTACCATCTTTACTTTCTCCGGTGTTACGGCGCCGATAATACGGATACCAAGTCCCGGGCCCGGGAACGGCTGACGGTATACGAGCTTCTCCGGAATTCCGAGTTCCAGACCAGCCTTACGAACCTCGTCCTTGAAGAGGTCGCGGAGCGGCTCAATGATCTCTTTGAAATCAACATAATCTGGAAGTCCTCCGACATTGTGGTGGGATTTGATCACTGCGGACTCTCCGCCGAGGCCACTCTCAACAACGTCCGGATAAATTGTTCCCTGTACCAGGAAGTCAACGGCGCCGATCTTCTTTGCCTCTTCCTCGAATACGCGGATAAACTCTTCGCCAATGATCTTTCTCTTTCTCTCCGGCTCCTCAACGCCAGCTAATTTATCGTAGAAACGCTGCTGGGCATTTACGCGAATAAAGTGCAGATCATACGGGCCGTTCGGTCCGAATACTTCCTCGACCTCGTCTCCCTCGTTCTTGCGGAGAAGACCGTGATCAACGAATACACAGGTGAGCTGGTCGCCGACTGCCTTTGCGAGCATAACGGCTGCAACAGAAGAGTCAACTCCACCGGATAACGCGCAAAGAACTTTTCCGTTTCCAACCTTCTCACGGATCGCCTTGATGCTGTTCTCGACAAATGCATCCATCTTCCATGTTCCGGCACATCCGCAGACTTCGTAGATGAAGTTGTGGAGCATCTTTGTACCTTCCTGAGTATGAAGAACCTCCGGATGGAACTGGATCGCATATAATTTCTTTTCCGCACATTCCGCGGCTGCAACCGGGCAGTCCGGAGTATGTGCGACGATTCTGAATCCAGGTGCTTCTTTCTCGATGTAGTCATTGTGGCTCATCCAGCAGATCGTCTTCTCGGATACATCTCCGAAAAGCTTGCTTGTCTTATCCACAGTCACTTCGATCTTGCCGTACTCACGGACCGGTGCCTTGCATACATGTCCGCCGAGAATGTGGGACATCAGCTGCGCGCCGTAGCAGAGTCCGAGTACCGGAACGCCCATCTCAAACAGTTCCTTGCTGCATGTAGCAGCACCTTCCTCATAAACGCTGTTCGGACCTCCGGTTAAGATGATTCCTTTCGGATTCATTGCCTTGATCTGTTCGATCGGAGTCCGGTAGGAGTAGATCTCACAGTATACATGGCATTCACGGACACGACGGGCAACCAGCTGATTGTACTGGCCGCCGAAGTCGATAACAATAATTTTTTCCTGATTCATCGGGTGCCTCCTGAAATATGTGCATGTACTTCTTGATAACTGCCCGGCAATCCGCATCGATTTGTGCCGGAATGCCGGACAGATATAAATTTTCCTATTTGGAACTAATTATAAGGGATTCATGGAAACTTGGCAAGTGCTTTCCCTCAAAACCTGTACTTTAATGAGTATGAAGGGTTACAGTACACGGGCACTCCTTGCCCGCGCACTGTAACAGGATTTTGCCGATGCTTCGCATTCCGAATCGGCAAAATCCACTACCACCACTGTATTGTGCGGAATTTTCAGTTCAGAAAATTCCTACCCATGAAAAGTAACTATGAAGGTTCCTGTACATAGTCAGGCACATTTGCACCTCGCGCAGGCAGCAACATTATTTCTCATACGTTCCCTTTTTAAGGATTTTTCCATCTCTCATCATAGGCACGCCCATAGCGATCACCGTATCAAGAGAGAGATCTTCATTCATGATCAGGATATCCGCATCACTTTCTTCCTTCACAGCACCCTTTTTCGGATATAATTCCAGAGCCATCGCCGGATTCTTAGTTCCGAGAGCCAGAAGTTCCTCCAAATCCATATTTTCTTCTTTTACCATGTAGACGATCTGACGGTAGATCGTATCCACATCGGAAACGCCTATCTCCACAAGTTTTCCTTCTGCATCATAGTTAGACCAGCTTCCCTGTCCGTCGGAGCTCATGGTCACCTTCTCCATTGGAACCCCTTCTTTTTTCGCTTTCTTGACAGCATCTGCAACAGAGTGGAACTTGCTTTCAGATTCCCCACAGGTGAGGTCGATCGTTCCGCCCATCTTCGCGAACTTAAACGCATCCTCTAAGAGGTTCGCGTTGCGTCCCACGTGAGTCGGCTGAAATGTTTTCGGCGGGATCGAGGTGCGCTCTAATGCCTCAAATACCGGTTTCAATGCTCTCTTGTCTCCGCCCATGTGAAGGCAGATAAATCCAGGTTTTCCACTCAGCATTCCTGCGGTGCGGACATCACTGGCCAGACGGATCAGTTCCTCTGTCGTGATATTCGGCGCACGGTGATCAGAGATCGCAAGCTTCACTCCAAGGATCTCATCGATAAACATAATGTCCTTGCTGACGCTTCCGGTCACGGTCGTACTCGGATAACCATAGGCTCCGCAGATCGCATAAGCGGAAATTCCCTCTTCTTTCAACGCTTTTACCTTTGCTAAAAGATTCTCCACACTTCTGCTGATTCCGTCAGTTCCCAAAAGTCCAAGTACAGTTGTAACACCACCCTTGATCAGGCTGGACAGCTGGACCTGCGGTGCCTGAGTGTGGAAGCTTCCTTCTCCGCCGCCTCCGGTCACATGGACATGACGGTCGATAATACCCGGAGTCACGATCTTTCCGGTTCCGTCGATTACTTCACATCCCTCATACTCCGGCAGATGATCCGCAATTCTTTCGATCCTTCCTCCGGCGATCAGGATATCCTTCACTCCGAGATATTCCGGTGCGTAAACTTTTGCGTTTTTTACTAACAGCATGGGCTTATTCCTCCTGTGTGATCCCTGTTTTACATAACTACCCGATAACAGGAAATTCAGTTCAGACAAACCAGCGTACGGCTGAACTGTAATAGAAATTACTGTCGGGCAATTATGATTTTCTTATTATTTTAGTATAACATACCGCCGGAAGTATTCCAAGTGATGATTCAAAACTTTCATTTCTTTACTCGTTACCGTACACGGGCACTCCATGCCCGCGCACGGTAACAGGATTTTGCCGATGCTTCGCATTCCGAATCGGCAAAATCCGCGGTCATAACGGTATCATACGGAATTTTCAGTTCAGAAAATTCCTACCCATGAAAAGTAACCTTTACTCGTCTGAACCGGCATCTCCGTTCTCGAGATACCTCTTGACATACTGCCCCGTATAAGACTCCGGAACCTTCACGATCTCCTCCGGCGTTCCTTTCGCGATCACAGTACCGCCGCGATCTCCGCCTTCCGGTCCCATGTCGATAATATAATCTGCGGTCTTGATCACATCCAGATTGTGCTCGATCACAACCACCGTATTTCCACCTTCGGAAAGCTTTCTTAAGATTTCCACCAGCTTATGGACATCCGCGAAGTGGAGTCCTGTCGTCGGCTCATCGAGGATATAGATTGTTTTTCCGGTTCCGCGTCTGGAAAGCTCTGTGGCGAGCTTGATCCGCTGCGCCTCTCCGCCGGAAAGCTCCGTTGAGGGCTGTCCAAGACGGATATAGGAAAGTCCCACATCGTTCAATGTCGCGATCTTTCTCGCGATAGACGGCACATTCTCAAAGAACTTTAACGCCTCCTCCACAGTCATATTCAGCACATCGTAAATGCTCTTTCCCTTATACTTCACTTCCAGAGTCTCACGGTTATACCGCTTTCCGCCGCAGACCTCACAGGGCACATAGACGTCCGGCAGGAAATGCATTTCGATCTTGATGATTCCGTCACCGCTGCAAGCCTCGCATCGGCCGCCCTTTACATTGAAGCTGAACCGTCCCTTTGAGTATCCCTTCGCCTTTGCGTCGGTAGTCGCCGCAAAAAGATCACGGATCAGATCAAACACACCAGTGTAGGTCGCCGGATTCGATCGCGGCGTTCTTCCGATCGGAGACTGGTCGATGGCGATGATCTTATCCAGCTGCTCCACGCCGTCGATTCCGTCGTGGTCTCCCGGGATCGTCCGGGCGCGGTTCAGTTTTTTCGCCAGCGCCTTATAGAGGATCTCGTTGATCAGGGAGCTCTTTCCCGATCCTGACACACCGGTCACGCAGGTCATAATTCCAAGCGGCACATCCACATCAACGTTTTTCAGGTTATTTTCCCTCGCGCCGCGGATTTTGATCCAGCCTGTGGGGCTTCTTCTCTCCTTCGGCACCGGAATTTTGATCCGGCCGCTTAAATACGCACCGGTGATCGATTCCTTACACTTCATGATCTGGGCTGCCGTTCCCACAGCGACCACATTTCCGCCGTGTTCCCCGGCTCCAGGACCGATATCCACGATACAGTCCGCCGCCCGCATCGTATCCTCATCGTGTTCCACGACGATCACACTGTTTCCGAGATCCCGAAGATGTTCCAGCGTTTTCAACAGCTTATCGTTATCTCTCTGGTGCAGTCCGATACTCGGCTCATCAAGGATATAGGCAACCCCCACAAGTCCGGAGCCGATCTGGGTCGCCAGACGGATTCGCTGTGCCTCGCCGCCGGAAAGGGTACCCGTCGCCCGGGATAAGGACAGATAATCCAGTCCCACATCGATCAGGAAGCTGATCCTCGCCCGGATTTCCTTTAAAATCTGTTCACCGATCATCTTCTGCATCTCAGATAGCTTCAGATCATCGATAAACTCCCTGAATTTTACGATGGACATATTCGTAGCCTCGTAAATATTCAGCCCACCTACCGTCACTGCCAGAGAAGACTGCTTTAAGCGCTGTCCATGACAGGTGGTACACGGTGTGATCCGCATAAAACTCTCGTACTCTGCCTTGCTGGCCTGGGAGAACGTCTCCCGGTAACGGCGGTTCACGTTCTCGATCAGGCCCTCAAAGGCCACGTCGTAAACGCCGGTTCCGCGCTGTCCTGTATAGTGAACCTTTACTTCCTTTCCGCCGGTTCCGTAGATCAGGATATCATGGACTTCCTTCGGATAATCTTTAAACGGAGTATCAAGATCAAAGTGATACTCTGCCGCCAGGGCATCCAGAATCGCCCTTGAAAAGCTTCCCGGCTTCGCGCAGGACTGCCAGCCAAGGACGACGATCGCTCCCTCGTTGATACTCAAGGACTTATCCGGGATCATCAGATCCTCATCAAATTCCATCTTATATCCCAGCCCAAAACAGTCCGGGCAGGCGCCGAACGGGTTATTAAAGGAGAAGCTTCGCGGCTCCACCTCCTCGATGCTGATCCCGCAGTCCGGGCAGGAAAAGCTCTGGCTGAAGTTGATCGGCTCGCCGCCAGCTACATCCACGATCATCAGACCGTCGGACAGCTTCATCACCGTCTCGATGGAGTCCGTCAGACGTTTCTCGATCCCCGGCTTCACAACGAGACGGTCCACAACGATCTCGATATTGTGCTTGATATTCTTCTCCAGCGTGATCTCCTCAGACAGCTCGTGGAGATTTCCGTCGATCATCACACGGACATAACCGCTGCGTTTCGCCTGTTCCAGAACCTTCTCATGACGTCCTTTTCTTCCACGGACCATTGGCGCTAAAAGCTGGATTTTCGTCCGCTCCGGCAGTGTCATGATCTGGTCCACCATCTGGTCCACGGTCTGTTTCCGGATCTCCCTGCCGCACTTCGGGCAGTGGGGGATACCGATCCTCGCGTACAGAAGACGCATATAGTCGTATATCTCCGTCACAGTTCCTACGGTGGAACGCGGGTTGCGGTTCGTGGATTTCTGGTCGATGGAGATTGCCGGGGAAAGTCCCTCGATGCTCTCAACATCCGGTTTTTCCATCTGGCCTAAGAACTGACGCGCATAGGAGGACAGAGACTCCATATAGCGTCTCTGTCCCTCCGCGTAGATCGTATCAAATGCCAGGGAGGATTTTCCCGATCCGGAAAGTCCGGTCAGGACCACCAGCTCATTTCTCGGGATATCCAGGGAAATATTTTTTAAGTTGTGCTCGTTGGCACCTCGTATTTTTATATATTGCTTCGGCATTGTGTCTCTCCTCTTTGCCATGTCTGCTTTTGCTTTATCATTCTCACAGAGTTCCGGGACTATACGTTTTCCATGGATTCCGGTTACTGTCCCGTGTTACGGTCAGTATACCACAATTCCATTTTATATGCAAACATTTGTTCGTTTCATATTTTACCACTTTTCATCTGCGCAGACCGTTTCAATCGGCATATCCATCTGTCTTTTCCCCAAAAAACGCGAAAGACCCCGGCAGCTGCCCGCCAGGGTCTCTCTTTATAGGTTTCTATGAAATTCTACATTATCTGTGTGTACTGTTTTTCAGCATTTCCCTGCTACGAGATCTTCTATACGCATATAAATTTAAGACTTCCAGAACTATTGATACAAATTCAGTCGGTAGAAGCAGCATAAACATATGGTACACCGGGATATACGTTATGAAAAGCTGTCGACATATCTTGTATGAGATAAAAGCTATAGAAACTATGAGTAGTATCCATCGTCCGTCTCTACTTCTTAAACTATCGTAAACAGCCAATGCATATAGAATTTCAAGCACAAATATAATGCATGATACGCTTGAAATATTCGCAACATTACTTGCCAGTACTTCATCGACTAATTCTGGATTTTTTACCAGCTCATTCCAATATTCATATGTAATGACTCCTGCCGGAGGGATATATTCTTTATGTCCGTTTTTCAGAATAAAACCAATAAAGAATATATTAAACAAAATAACTGTCAAAGATGATAAATAAAAAAATATGCTTTCTTCATAGCTATTCATTCCCTCCTAATCATATGAGATAATGTAATAGGCACACTTTCTTTTCAATTCAATAAAAACATCGCCGTCATCATCCTTTATATAATCAAGCTTTTTGTATCCATTCCTACCAGGAAACTTCTACATTATATCCACCGTTCTGATCCTTCGTGATCTTATATTTCACGCCATCCGCATCTGTCACGGTTCCGCTGGTCTTTACCTTACCGGATTCATTGACTACATATGTCTTTCCGTCAACGGTGACTTTCTCGTACTTCATTCCTTCTTCCGCACTCACAAGGCGTCCGTTCTCGTAGAGACTTCCGTCCTTCACACCCGTGAATCCGTCGCCTCTCTTTCCGATACTGCCTGAAGTCGTAAAGTAGAATACTTCGTTGTCATGGTTATCGTCGTTGACCACGATCCGTCCGGTCTTCATCTTTCCGTCACTATCAAAGTAGAACTTTCTGCCATCACTCAGCTCCACAAGACCTGTCTTCATGCGGCCCTTCTTATCGAAGCAGTAGGTCTCTCCCTTGATCTTCGCTATTCCGTATCCGCAGGCCTCCGTTGTTTTATAGGATGTGGAATATGCGCGGCCATCTTTAAAGTAGTACCAGTTTTCCTCAGCGTCATCCGGGGATGCCATATATCTCCAGCCGTTCATCTGCTGTCCGCCGCTGCGGAAGTAGCGAAGGGCATTGACATCGCTGTTGGAGAGGTCGTCACGTCCTGTAGATGTGTAATCAGACTCATTTACCCAGCCAGTCAGCATTCTTCCGCTGTGGTCAAAGATATAGGTCTCACCGGAGATCTTCAGCTCACCATCATAGATCAGCTTTCCACTGGAATTAAAGTAGTACCAGTACTCACCCCAGTCATCCTCTCTGTCCGCCAGTTTTCTCCAGCCCGTCGTCATAGCTCCGGAATCTTCTAAATGATAGATCTTACCATCGATCTCCACCCAGCCGATATCCAAAACGGAATCCGTAAAGTGGTACCACACGTCATTGATCTGTTTCCAGCCGTTTGTGTACGCCTTTCCGTTTGCTCCGAAATATCTCCATCCACTTTCGTTCCAGCGGCTGTTGTTGATGTACTTCCATGTGTTTGTGATCATGACACCATTCTCATTTACATAATAGGTATCATCGATCAGGCTGTTTGTCTGCATCACTCCATTATAATCCATATAATACCATGCATCTTTGGAGCATACCCAGTCATTCCGAACGAGGCGTCCGTTGTTGTCATTGTAGTAATACCATTTTCCATTCTGCTGTGACCAGTCCGCAAAGGAGGTCATCGCCATTCCTGCGGTTAAAATCATCGCTGCAACTGCTGCACCTGCAAAATATCTCTTCTTCATAGAAACCCTCCTCTTCTAAATATTTCCGTTTCCGGAATATACTTTTTCACTTTCCCACCGGTTTCCTTTTCATCGTTCCCACGGTGGCTATTTGTTTTCGATATCTCCGTTAGATATCTTTCGTTTTTTGTTTGTACTTGTATTATACAGAAAACTTCCTAAAAACTCTTCTCTTTTTCCTTACATTTCATTAAAAATATGACGCAAAAATGCGGCAAAAACAGGATTGCATTCCC
Organism: Clostridium sp. MCC344; assembly: GCF_018785365.1. Lineage (NCBI taxonomy): Bacteria > Bacillati > Bacillota > Clostridia > Eubacteriales > Clostridiaceae > Clostridium > Clostridium sp. MCC344. The sequence continues at coordinate 176,048 of NZ_WQPQ01000013.1, forward strand.
ATTTCTGCCGCATTTAAAATTTTCTTATGATTTGCCGCCGGACATTGCAGTTTCTCTCTATGCCTTACCGCAGCACTGAACGTATATCCGACATTTTTATTTTACTCTGCATCTCCAAACAGACGGTTAACTGCACTGAAGATACCTCTTAAGGATGCTCTCGTGATGTTGGAGCTGATGCCGACACCGTATGTCACCTTGCCGGTCTTCTGATCCATCAGGTGGATATAGGAAGCCGCCTGTGCCCCGGAACCGGATGTCAGCGCATGCTCGCTGTAATCGAGAACCTTGATCGAGATACCAAGCTCCTCCTCCAGTCCGCGTTTCACAGCATCGATCGGGCCGTTTCCGACACCTTCAAACTGTTTTGTCTCGCCGTGGTCAGAGTAGGTAACAACAGCAACGGTTGTGAACTGGTCTCCGGACTCGAAATCTGTAATCTTGCACTTGCGGAAGTGATACGGTTCCTTGCGGTCGAGATACTCGATGCGGAACTCTTCCATGATCTGATCCGGTGCAACCTCACCCTGCTTCTCTGCGATCTTCTGGATCACATCCGCGAACTCCTTGTGCATGCCGCGTGGAAGTTTGAATCCAAAGAAGCTGTCCATAACGAAAGCAACACCGCCCTTTCCGGACTGGCTGTTGATACGGACCACCGGCTCGTACTCTCTTCCGATATCGGACGGATCGATCGGCAGATACGGAACCTGCCAGATCTCGCTCTTTCTTTCCATAAGCGCATGCATTCCCTTGTTGATAGCATCCTGATGGGAACCGGAGAATGCAGTAAATACCAGCTTTCCAGCGTACGGATGACGCGGATCGATATGCATCTTTGTGCAGCGCTCGTAAACCTCCGCGATCTTCTTGATGTCGCCGATCTCAAGTTCCGGATCGATTCCCTGAGAGAACATATTGTAGGCGATGGTCAGGATATCCACGTTGCCGGTACGCTCACCGTTTCCGAACAGGGTTCCTTCAACGCGGTCAGCGCCTGCAAGCATTGCAAGTTCTGCCGCAGCAACGCCTGTTCCGCGGTCATTATGCGGATGAACACTTAAAACGATGCTCTCGCGGTTCTCCAGATGTTTGCTCATCCACTCGATCTGGTCCGCAAACACGTTCGGTGTCGTCATCTCGACAGTGGACGGAAGGTTGATGATCATCTTATTGTCCGGTGTCGGTCCCCATGCTCTCTGGACCGCGTTGCAGATATCAAGCGCATAGTCCATCTCTGTTCCGGTAAAGCTCTCCGGGGAATACTCCAGGATCACTTTTCCGTCATAATCTTTCATGTACTTCTTTACCATATCGACACCGTCGATTGCGATCTGCTTGATCTCCTCGCGGTCCATATGGAATACAACATCACGCTGTAAGGTGGATGTAGAGTTGTAAATATGCACAACTGCCTTCGGGATTCCCTGAATGGACTCGAAGGTTCTCTTTAACAGGTGATCACGGCACTGGGTCAGAACCTGGACCGTCACATCGTCCGGGATCAGCCTGCGTTCAACGAGCTGTCTTAAAAAGTCAAATTCGATCTGGGAAGCGGCCGGGAAACCGATCTCGATCTCCTTGAAGCCCATCTGCACCAGCATATTGAACATTTCGATCTTCTCTTCAACGACCATCGGCTCTACAAGTGCCTGATTGCCGTCGCGCAGATCCACACTGCACCAGATCGGTGCTTTCTCGATCTCTTTATTCGGCCACTCCCGCTCCGGGTAATTCATGACCGGTACTCTCTGATATCTCTTATAGTTCATCATAGTTTCTTTCCTCCGCTTTTCTGATAAAAGTCATTTTCATTCCTGCATTTCATGAATTTTTGTAATCATGCAGTCTTTCCAGGCACTGCAGTTTCCCTCCAGCTTCATAGTCGCAGGCCACGGAGTCGGTAAACCACGCTGTACTTCTCAATTATAAACAATGTTACGCTTTTAGGTCTAACCCCATTTTCATCAGTCCTTTTTTGTGAAATTCTGGCGGCGGCCGCGTTTTTCGGCCGCCTCCTTTTCGTTTCTTCATTATATCACTGCGAAAAAGGAATCGCAAGAATCTATACCATAACATTTAGATATGGGAGATATGCAGTGTTACAGTACCCGGGCACTCCATGCCCGCGCACTGTAACAGGATTTTGCCGATGCTTCGCATTCCGAATCGGCAAAATCCACTACCACCATATATAAAATGAGGCAGCGAATTTTCTTCACTGCCTCATCCTTCATATTTTATATTTCAAGCGATCAGCTTTCTGTCACATGACCTTTTTTCTTCAATACATCGATCACCTGATCCACATACTTCTCGCAGATCTCCGGTGTCTCCGCCTCGACCATCACGCGGATCAGCGGTTCAGTCCCGCTCTGGCGCAGAAGAAGTCTTCCGTCATTTCCGAGCGCTTCGTCAACGGCTTTTCCGGCTGCCTGTACATCCGGGTCGTTTAACGCCGCCGCTTTGTCTGCTACACGGACATTCTTTAAAAGCTGCGGAAGGATCGTAACCTCAGAAGCAAGCTTTCCAAGTGTCTCCTTCTTCTCCAGCATGACTTCCATGATCTTTAAGGAAGTTAAGATACCGTCACCGGTCGTCGCATACTTGCTGAAAATGATGTGTCCGGACTGCTCACCGCCGAGACAGTTTCCGGTCTTTGACATGTTCTCATACACATACTTGTCACCGACCGCTGTCTTCTCATAGCCGATACCCTCGCGGTCCAGCGCTTTGTAGAGACCGAGGTTTGACATGACCGTCGTGACAATCTTGTTGTTGCGTAAAAGTCCCTGTTCCTTCATGTACTTTCCACAGATGTAGAGGATCAAGTCGCCGTCCACGACATTTCCGTTCTCATCCACCGCCAAGCAGCGGTCTGCGTCACCATCGTATGCAAATCCGACATCCAGACCTTTTTCCTTCACGAATTTCTGAAGATTTCCGATATGCGTGGATCCACAGTCGCGGTTGATGTTGAGGCCGTCCGGCTGGTCGTTGATCACATAAGTGTCTGCACCGAGAGCGTCAAATACGCTCTTCGCAACGGAGGAAGCGCTTCCGTTGGAGCAGTCGAGACCGACCTTTTTGCCCTTAAAGGATCTTGTCGCGATGGAAATCAGGTAGCCGATATAACGATTTCTTCCTGCCGCGAAATCCTGGGTTCTTCCGATATTTTCTCTCTTAGCGAGCGGAATTTCTTCCATCTCACCGTCTAAGTACTTCTCGATCTCCTCGATGACGCTCTCCTCGAGCTTTTCACCGTTTCCGTTCATGACCTTGATGCCATTGTCATAGTACGGGTTATGGCTGGCAGAGATCATGATCCCGCAGTCGAAATCTTCCGTGCGGATCACATGAGACACGCTCGGAGTTGTCGTCACATGTAAGAGATAAGTGTCCGCTCCGGACGCTGTGAGTCCCGCTGCCAGGGAATACTCAAACATATAGCTGGAACGTCTTGTATCTTTTCCGATCACGACTCTGCAGCGGTCTCCCTTTGCCTGTTTTCCGTAATACCATCCAAGAAATCTTCCGACTTTATATGCATGCTCCACGGTCAGATTTACGTTCGCCTCTCCGCGGAAGCCGTCGGTGCCAAAATATTTTCCCATTCCTCAATCCTCCATGACCCGCGAACCTTATAGAGAACCGGATATTGCCGTTGTCTGATATCCCGGTTCTCTATAAGGTCCGCAGTTTTCTATCTATATACAGATTATTCTACTGAGAGCAAAAAGTCTTTTGCTTTTCTGATGTTTTATTTCTCAGATAAGCAGGCTGCCGAAAATATATCATCGCCGGCAGCCATATGCCTTTTATAGGCAACAACCTGTTACAGTGCGTGGGCATGGAGTGCCGTGTACTGTAACAAAACGGCAGTTCCTACCAGGTAATTTCCTTCAGATATCTTGCAACGGCATCCTTCCACTCCGGAAGACGCTCAAAGCCGTTCTCTGTGAGTTTTTCCTTGCTCATACGGCTGTTCATCGGGCGTTTTGCCTTTGCAGCCGGGTACTCATCGGAGTGGACCGGTGTCACCTTGACATCCATTCCTGCTGCACGGAAGATCTCGCAGGCGAACTCATACCAGGAGCAGAGTCCTTCGTTTGTCGCATGGTATCTGCCGTATTTGTCCGTCTGGATCATATCCACGAGAAGTCTTGCGAGGTCGTAAGTGTAGGTCGGGGAACCGATCTGATCGTCAACGACCGAAGCAGCTCCGCGCTCTTTTCCGATCCGGAGCATGGTCTTAATGAAGTTCTTTCCGTTTACGCCGAATACCCAGGCGATACGGACGGTAAAGAATTTCTCTACCAGCTCCTCGACTGCAAGCTCTCCCTCATATTTGGACTGTCCATAGACATTCAGTGGATGTCTCTCGTCATCCGGCTCCCACGGGCGGGTTCCCTGTCCGTCGAATACATAGTCCGTGCTGATGTACATCATCTTGATGCCGAGTTTTTTGCAGACTTCCGCGATGTTTCTCGTTCCGCCTGCGTTGACTTTCATGCACACGTCCACATTGTCCTCAGCCGCATCGACAGCAGTGTAAGCTGCGCAGTGGATCACTGCATCGACATTGGCCTCCGTGATCACGCGGTCACATGCCTCTTTATCGGTGATATCCATCTCAGCGAGGTCCACTCCGATCGGAGTGATCCCGCGTTTTTCCATCTCGTTTACTACGTCATGACCAAGCTGGCCTTTTACGCCTGTCACTAAAACTCTCATATCTGTCTGTTCCTTTCGTAAAAAATCAGCCCTGCCCCAGAATCCTCGGTGCAGGGCTGATTTATGATCTTACTTACTTTAAATCTTTTCCAAGACGGTCGCCGTACATGTTGTCGAAGTAGTTGCTGTACTCTCCGCTTAAGATATGCTTCCACCAGTCCTCGTTGTCCAGATACCACTGGATCGTCTGCTGAATACCGGTATCAAAGTTGTATTTCGGCTTCCAGCCAAGCTCTGTCTCAAGCTTTGTCGGATCGATCGCATAACGTCTGTCATGACCCGGACGGTCTGTTACGAACTTGATCAGGCTCTCCGGCTTATTTAATGCCTTTAAGATCGTCTTGACAACCTCAAGGTTTGTGCGCTCGTTGTGTCCGCCGACGTTGTATACTTCACCGACACGGCCCTTGTGGATGATCAGGTCGATCGCCTCGCAGTGGTCGGAAACGTGGAGCCAGTCACGGACATTCTCGCCTGTTCCGTATACCGGAAGTGCCTCATCAGCAAGAGCGCGGCTGATCATCAGCGGGATCAGCTTCTCCGGGAAGTGGTACGGACCATAGTTGTTGGAGCAGCGGGAGATCGTCACCGGAAGTCCGTATGTTCTGTGGTAAGCGAGAACAAAGAGGTCTGCACTTGCCTTGGAGGAAGAATACGGGCTGGATGTGTGGAGCGGTGTCTCCTCTGTGAAGAAGAGATCCGGGCGGTCAAGCGGAAGGTCTCCGTAAACCTCATCGGTGGAAACCTGGTGGTAACGCTTGATTCCGTAGGTGCGGCATGCGTCAAGCAGCGTTGTGGTTCCCATAACGTTTGTGCGTACAAAGCTCTCCGGATCTACAACGGAACGGTCTACATGGCTCTCCGCTGCGAAGTTTACGACGATATCCGGTTTCTCTTTCTCGAAGAGGTCGAATACGAATTTGCGGTCTGCGATATCACCCTTTACGAACTTGTAGTTCGGCTTGTTCTCGACCGGTTTTAATGTCTCAAGGTTTCCGGCATATGTTAAGAGATCGAGGTTTACGATCTGGTACTCCGGGTATTTGTTTACCATATGGTGGATGAAGTTGCCGCCGATAAATCCGGCGCCGCCTGTTACGATGATTTTCATGTGTTTATTTCTCCTTCATGAACATGATTCTGACTGCAAAATTTCCATACAGGAATACACTCAGCTCATGTTCCATCCTTTCCTGTATCAATTCAGAAGCTTTCACTCAAACGCTTTGTGTTTGGGCGTGAGTGCGCTGAAATCCTGCTGTTTCTTTTCGTTTTACTTATCTGCGTGTCCCGGCAGTTTGTCGATATATTTTCCGTCGATAACATCCTTTAAGTACTGGCCATACTGGTTCTTCTTGTAGATCTCGTATGCGGCCATAACCTCTTCCTTGGAGATCCAGCCATTTGTGTAGGCGATCTCTTCCAGGCACGCGATCTTTCTGTGCTGGTGGGTCTCGATGGTCTTGACGAAGTTTGTGGCCTCAACTAAGGACTCGTGGGTACCGGTATCCAGCCATGTGAAGCCCTGACCTAAAAGGGTTACGTCAAGTTCCCCGTTCTCAAGATAGATCCGGTTCAGGTCTGTGATCTCAAGCTCGCCTCTTGCGGATGGTTTTAAGTTCTTTGCGTACTCCACAACGCGGTTGTCGTAGAAATAAAGACCGGTTACGCAGTAGTTGGACTTCGGCTTCTCCGGCTTCTCCTCGATAGAGATCGCTTTTCCAGTCTCATCGAACTCAACGATACCGAAACGCTCCGGATCATCTACATAGTAGCCGAATACGGTTGCGCCTTTCTCCTTCTCTGCGGCTGCGCGGAGACGCTTCTTTAAGCCCTGTCCGTGGAAGATATTATCTCCTAAGATCATCGCAACAGAGTCACCATTGATGAATTTTTCACCGATGATAAACGCCTGGGCAAGTCCGTCCGGGCTCGGCTGTACAGCGTAGGATAAGTTCACGCCGAACTGCTTTCCGTCACCTAACAGTGCCTCGAATCTCGGGGTATCATCCGGTGTGGAGATGATGAGGATATCTCTGATTCCCGCATTCATCAGTACGGATAACGGATAATAGATCATTGGTTTATCATAAATTGGTAAAAGCTGTTTGGAAGTTACCTTCGTGAGCGGATACAGTCTTGTGCCGCTTCCGCCGGCAAGTATGATTCCTTTCATATGCTCTCCTTTTCTCATCTGTTTTTGGGCACACTACGCCCTATACTAGGGACATTATAGCATAAGTGACTTATATTTTAAAGGGACTTCCTCTTATAAATCTCTTAAAAAACAGGAAGATTTTTGTTAGTTTTTACAAAATGATGTGCTTTGGAGCCCGCCGAGAGTCCTCCATGCTCCCGCTAACATATTGTCAGTCCGCCCTGTGTCCACATTTTTCACCAGAAAACCGCCCACTTTTCCATGTTTTCGCTCTCCACCTTGTATTTTACACGCTGTACCCAAAATGCTGGACACTTTTCCTGATCATGCGATGTATTTTCTTCTTACATACATTGCTCCGTCTGCTGAACAGTCACAATATTTTCCCCATCTTCCGCTTAAAAATCAGAACTTTTCCTAATTGCATAACTTAAAAAAATATGTTAAAACGTGTATTATATTTTTTCTTTACATGGAAAGATCTCCATGTTCTGCAATTTCATTTATTTTCAGGAGGATGTATCTACATATGAATAACCGTCTTTTCAGCCAAAAAGACCTGGTGTGCCTGATCATCCCGCTGATCGTAGATCAGTTTCTTCAGGTTGCCGTGGGACTTTCCGACTCGATCATGGTGGCGCGTGTCGGGGAAGCTGCCGTCTCCGGAGTTTCCTTAGTCGACACGGTCATGCTGCTCATCATCAATATCTTCACGGCTCTCGCCACCGGCGGCGCCGTCATCGCCGGCCAGTATCTCGGCAGAAAAGATCCGAAGACCGGATGTGAGGCGACCGCCCAGCTCTTCAACTTTACGTTCCTGTTCTCGATCTTCATCATGATCCTTGGATACCTCGGGCAGAACGTGATCCTGTACCATGTTTTCGGAAAGATCGAACCGGAAGTCATGAAGGACAGCCGCACATATCTTCTGATCGTTCTCGCCTCGATCCCGATGATCGCCATGTACAACGCCGGAGCCGCGATCTTCCGCGCGATGGGAAACTCCAACATCGCGATGAAGACTTCGCTCCTCATGAACTCCATCAACGTGTTCGGAAACGCGCTCCTGATCTTCGGATTTCACTGCGGCGTTGAGGGTGTTGCGATCCCGACGGTCGTATCCCGCGGCGTGGCGTGCGTAGTAATTCTTGTCCTGTTAAATAACCAAGAACATGCGCTCCACATCCTGCACCCGTATCCGTTTAAGATCAAATGGGATGTGCTGAAAAAGATCCTCTACATTGGGATCCCGAACGGTCTGGAAAACAGTATGTTCCAGCTCGGAAAGATCGCCGTGCTGAGTCTTGTCTCCGGTCTCGGAACTGCATCACTCGCGGCAAACGCAGTCAGCAACAATATTGCAAACTTTGCGATCCTGCCGGGAATGTCCTTCGGCTTTGCCCTCCTCACAGTCTGCGCCCAGTGTGTCGGCGCCGGTGATTTCGAGCAGGTGAAGTACTATACCAGGCACATGATGCGCGTCGAGTATCTGTGCCTGATCGCGTCCAACCTGATCGTGATTCTTTCCCTGCCATTCATCCTTTCGATCTACAACCTCTCCGATGAGGCTGCGATGTACACAAACGACATCATCCTGTACCATGCCGCCTGCGTTGTGACAATCTGGCCGCTGTCCTTCACGCTGCCGAACACCCTGCGCGCCGCGGCCGATGTAAAGGTGACCATGGTCCTCTCCATCATCTCCATGTGGGTGTTCCGGTTCGGTTTCAGCTATCTGCTGACTATGGAGTTTCATATGGGAATCTTCGGTGTCTGGGTTGCGATGACGATCGACTGGCTCGTGCGCGGGATCTTCTTCTTCTGCAGGTATAAGAGCGGGCGGTGGCAGAAGATCATTTTCTCGTAAATGAGGCTATCTTTCAGAATCAGGCTGATTTCTTTCATATAAGCCAAAAAAGACTTTTCGAATCAGTTCGTTTCACCGTTTCCTGGTTTTATCCAGTTCGATAAAACGACCTGTTTTCGAAAAGTCTTTTTTATCTCTCAGATTCATTTTTCCCTCAGTTTCCTTGCATTCTCAACATATCTGAAGGATCACTGAATCTTCGATTGCATGATTTCCTGCTTTTTAGTTCTCGCTCATCTTCGCAAGCTTCGCCGCCTGGTCAGCCGCGATCAGGCTGTCAATCAGCTCCTGGAGATCGCCGTCCATGATTGCGTCGATCTTGTAGAGTGTCAGCTTGATCCGGTGGTCGGTCACACGTCCCTGCGGGAAGTTGTAGGTACGGATCTTCTCGGAACGGTCGCCGGTACCGATCTGGCTGCGGCGCTCCTCCGCCTCCTCATTCTGGCGTCTCTCAAGCTCCATATCGTATAACTTGGAACGCAGTAAGCGGAATGCTTTCTCCTTGTTCTGCAGCTGGGACTTCTCCGTCTGGCTGTAGATCACGATTCCGGTCGGGATATGGGTCAGACGAACCGCAGAGTCTGTGGTGTTGACACACTGTCCGCCGTTACCGGACGCACGCATGACATCGATACGGATATCTTTGTCATCGATCACAACATCGAACTCCTCTGCCTCCGGCATGATTGCAACCGTCGCAGTGGACGTATGGATTCTTCCTCCGGACTCGGTCTCCGGGACACGCTGTACACGGTGAACACCGCTCTCGTATTTTAACTTGGAGTACGCGCCATGACCGGTGATCATGAACTCGACTTCCTTCATGCCGCCGATCCCGCTCTCGCTGACGTTGATCATCTCTGTCTTCCAGTGCTGGCTCTCCGCGTAATGCACATACATGCGGTATAACTCGGAAGCGAATAACGCTGCCTCGTCTCCGCCTGCACCGGCACGGATCTCAACAATAACGTTTTTCTCATCGTTCGGGTCCTTCGGGAGAAGCAGGATCTTTAACTCTTGTTCCAGCTCCTCGATCCTCTTCTTCGCGTCGGCAAGCTCTTCCTTCGCAAGTTCCTTCATCTCCTCGTCGCTCTCCTCGTCGAGAAGTGCCAGGCTGTCCTCGACATCCTGTTTCGCCTGCTTGTACTGCTTGTACGCATCAACGATCGGTGCCAGATCAGCCTGTTCTTTCATCAGCTTGCGGAATCTTCTCTGGTCCTCCGCCACCGACGGGTTGTTTAACTCCAGCATCAGTTCCTCATAATGCCGCAGCATATCATCCAAACGGTCAAACATTGATATACCTCCTCATACACCTGCAGCCTGCCAGGTTCCGCACACGACGCGGTCCTTTCCCGGCAGATCCTTGATCACTTTTGTATCCTGAAAACCATGGGCATCCAACAGTTCCTTCACTGCGGCTCCCTGGTCATATCCGATCTCAAAATATACATGTCCGCCCGGCGTCAGATGCTTTCCGCACTCTTCTGCCAGGATCCTGTAAAAATAAAGTCCGTCCGCGGTTCCGTCCAATGCGCCCCGCGGCTCATGGTCCCGCACTTCCGGTTCCAGCTCCTCGATCACAGCGCTGGGAATGTAGGGCGGGTTGGAGACGATCACATCGAACTTCTCCGACGGCTGGAATGCGCGGAACATGTCCGTACGGCGGAAATTTACTGTCTCCGAAGAGTTGCTTATATCTAATGCTCCAGATAACTTGGAATTTGCAAAATTATCATATTTATTTTGACTGTCTGATAAATTTTGCCAATTTTGTTCTGGAGTGTCAGCACAGTTTTTGACGCTGACCAGCTCAGTATCTCTGTCCATCCCTAAGATATCTTCCGCATTTTTCTTTGCGACCTTCAGCGCTTTCTCCGAAATATCCGCACCTTCCACATGCCGGTATCCACCGAGTTTTTTCAAGCTGATCGCAATGCACCCGGAGCCGGTACACATGTCAAGAATGGAACAATTCCTGTCTTTCTGCTCGTTCAATACAAGCTCCACCAGTGTCTCCGTATCCTGTCTCGGGATCAGCACATGCTCATTCACGAAAAATGAGAGTCCCATGAACTCCTGCTGTCCGATGATCTGCTGGAGCGGGATGTGGGATGCGCGCTTCTTTAACGCTGCGTCGTAGGCGTCCAGCTTCTGCTTCAGAGAATCCGGGTTCTCTTCTGAGCTATTTCCACATTTCACACGATCAGCACTATGTTCCGGCACACTTTTCCCCTGCGCTGCACGATCCGTGATCCGGTCTCTCGCACACATAAAGTACTGTGCCCTGGAGATCCCGAAGATCTGCTCAAACAGGTACCAGGAGTCGAGATCTGCCTCTGCGATCCCGGCGTCCTTTAAAACCTGCTTTCCGTAATTCAGGACATCAGCCCAGATTTTTAATGAATCTCGGGACGTCGCCAGGCTCTCGTTTTCTGCGGTCTGCCCACAGCTGTCCGCCATGTTTTTTATGTGCTCACTCATGCCGTGATCTCCTGCGCATTCTCTCCGCTCCGGCCTTCCTTTTCGAAGTATCCGTCCGGATACTGCTCCGGGAAATTCTCTTCCAGATATTTCTTCCAGTCAAACACTGCCTCCACCGCAGCGATCGCCACCTCGATCATCGAATCGTCCGGCTCCTTCGTCGTAAGTCCCTGCATCCACATGCCCGGGCGGCTGACGATGTCCATGATCTTCGAGTTGCTCGTTCCCGCAAGGCGGAGAACCTCATAGGAAACGCCTGCGATCACCGGGATCAGAACGATACGGCTGACGATGCGCAGCCAGATCGTGTCCACGCGAATCACCATAAAAAACAGGATACTGATCACCATGACGATCAGAAGGAAGCTCGTTCCGCAGCGCTTGTGCTCCTTGGAGCTCTTTCTGACGTTTTCCACGTTGAGCACGAGTCCATGCTCCAGACAGTTGATGCATTTATGTTCTGACCCGTGGTACATGAACGTCCGCTTGATGTCATTCATCCGGGAGATCACTTTGATATATGTGATAAAGATCCCGATCCGGATACAACCCTCAAGGATTGCCATCACAGTCTCAGAGTGGATAAATTTCCGGAAAATCCCCGCGATCAGGAGCGGAAGCACCATAAAGATCGCAATCGCCATCAGGACGGAGAATACCATCACCGCCGACATGACGATGTTGTCCACTTTTTCGCCAAATGTATCGATTAAAAATTTCTCGAACTTTCCCGGTTCCTCATCTTCCTCGTCGTCCTCAAAAAAGCTGGCCGACCAAGTCAACGATCTCATTCCCAGGATCATGGAGTCCGCGAAATTAAAGATTCCTCTCACAAACGGCAGGGAGAAAAACTTTACTTTTTCAGTCATACTCACATAGGTATCTTTTTTTACGACGATCTCACCATCCGGCTTTCTGACAGCCGTGGCATAATTGTCCTTATTCTTCATCATGATACCTTCTAATACTGCCTGTCCCCCGATACCGGAATATTTCAAGATTTTACCTCCATATATGTCTCATAGTGTCATACCAGAATCGCTCCGCACTGCGTGCTCCCGCGATTCTCCACAAACATTCACAATCCGCTCATTTTTCTTACGAAAAATGGCTGCTTGTTCATGTTTGTGCGGGAATCAAAGAGAAAAAATCCCCTGCAAGCAAGCTTGCGTTGATTTTTTCTCCTTGATTCCCTGTATGACAAAAAAGGCTGAGTTTTCAGAGTTATCCAAAAGCTCAACCTTTCACTAATCAAACCTTATTTGTCTGTTTTCATACCATACTTACGGTTGAACATCTCGATACGTCCGCGAGCGGAAGCAGCCTTCTGCTGACCAGTATAGAATGAATGGCATTTGGAACAGATTTCTACGTGAATGTCTTTCTTGGTAGAACCAGTTACAAATTCATTACCGCAGTTGCAAACGACCTTGGCCTGATAGTAATTTGGGTGGATTCCCTGTTTCATGATTTTCACCTCTTTAAAATTTTTGGTACATGACTGACAGTCACGTTACGTTAATAAAAAATAATACAGCTTTACAGCCATATGTCCTGTTCCGCCAGAACAGCTTAATAATTATAGCATATACATATTGCTAATGCAAGTGGATTTTCCTTGATTTTTTGTGATTTTAGTGGATTATCCACAATTGTTCTCACGAGTCCTGCTTTTTCCCCATTATCTCCCCGTAAAACAGGTTAAGGCCGACCGCGGGCAGAGTTTTCCACCGGCAGCCAGCCTTTGCCTTCCTATAAAATCACTGCGTCATAAACCTCTTCCGGCTTTGCATCAAGAAGACGTTTTGCCATATCCCGCTTCATCTGTGCCAGGATCACCTCTTCTTCCTCGGTGCGGTTTGGTTTTCTTGCCATCTCAATAAAATCCTGACGTACAAAGCCCGGGCGAATGGTGACAACCACCGTCTTTCCTCTGTAGCTGAACCGGAAATAATATCTTCCATGGGGGCTTTCCAGAATGCCTGCTGCCTCCGGCAGATCTTTGTCCACATGGATCTGTCCGTCAGTAACGCAGCGGGTCACCATCTCGAAAGCATCCCGTCCTCCAGGACCCGGAAATGCGGTGACGAGCTCGATTTCCCTGCGCTCCAGAAGTTTTCCGTCATCAAGCAGCGGAAACGCTCTCTGCATGACCTGAAACGCGTGTGCTACACCGCCCGGATATCCTACTCCGTGATACTTTAACAGGTCCTCGAAGCTGAATTCAAGTTTCTGTCCCTTTTCAAGCACTGTAATCTTTTCCATTTTTATTTCTCCTTTTTCTTAAGATTCCTCATGTATTATTTCTGTCTGTTGTCCAGGATTTCAGAGACCTGTTCATCTGTCAACTCATACTGATAAACAAGCTCAAAGAATTCCTTCACTTCCTCTTTCATGTCCATATTAGCGAAAATATCCGGGTACTGGATCTTTGCAGCCCACTTGACCATGAGCGGTGTCTCCACACCTGCCGGATCCCAACGGTAAGCGCCGATCGGGATTTTATAGACCTGATGATTCTTCACTGCATTGATAACGGACCAGTCTCTTCCATCCTGTTTATTCTCAAGAAGATCAGACGGCATCAGATCTGAATGGTTTCCAATATAGATAATATCCGGATTCCATAAAAGCATCTGCTCCATATCAACCTCTGCCATTTTTCCCGTCAGATCTTCCGCCGGATTTTTAGCTCCACTCGGAATCATCCAGTGGTCATACTGTTTTACGGACACATTCATATCACTGTAAAGCTCAACGACTGTCGGTTTGTCCTCTTCTGACACATCGGCAAGGCATGAGGTGACCTCCTCGATTCCCTCGTCAATATACTGCACCAGCTGCTCTCCGCGCTCTTCTTTCTGGCAAACAGCTGCAATGATCTGAAGATTTTCTTTTACACTGTCCAGTTCCGCACTTCGAAGTGCCACAACTTTAAGTCCCGCGTTTTCCATCTTCTCGATTTCCTTGTCATTCGTCGAATAGATGAATACAACATCCGGGCGCAGTTTCAGGAGTTCCTCAACATTTACGGTGGAATCCTTTGTGCACCAGTCTGTCTCTGCATTTTCCAGCTGCGGGTACATATCCTTCAGCACGCTTTCATTGTACGCTGTGATGGAAGATGGGTTGCAGCCGACGATATTGTCCGTTGCGCCCTCGATCGCATAGTAGATGGACGGGAACGGCTTGCCGACTGTGGCAACACGCTCCGGAACCGCGTCAAATTCGATCTCCTTTCCGCGCACATCTGTGACTGTATAGCTTCCGCTCTCCGTCTCAGCTGCCGCTTCTGTCTGCGTCTCAGGAACTGTTGTCGCAGCCGCCTCCGTACTCTGGCTGGCATTGTTTCCGCTGCAGGCAGTCAGCACAAATGCAGCAGCTCCCGCTAAAACGAATCCCATCATTTTTCTCATGTCTTTATTCCTCCGTTAGTTTTCTAAATTTATAATGCTATATGAATACCTTATTTAAACACTTAAAGGATAAACCTCCATCAGATCTGCCGCCTCTTCCCGCAGGATATACGGTCTCTGGCGCAATCCTTTTCCAGTGTCGATCCGCTCTTTAAGAGAAGTACCTCTAATTCTCTCTTTCAGACATGTCTGCACTTTTTTCAGTTCCGCCTCACTGTAAGGCGCTTCTTCCAGAACAGATAATGCCTCATCGATCTGTTCCTTTGAATTAAAGGTTCCCAGAACGGAATGTACCCATGGGATCGACAGCACATAGCTGTAAGCCGCCTGCACGAGACTCTGATCTTCCCGGATCCGTATCGCGTCAAAAATATGGGAATATTTCAGAATATCTCCCGTTGCCAGCGGATTCATGGCTATGGTTCCCGCCCCGCTTTCCCATGTTGCTTTCAGTCCGTCCGCCCGGTACGCGCTGTTGACCACATTGAACCCCTGCACACTGTAGTCAAAGGGATACTCTTTTACGATCGGTTCGAGTTCCTGATTTTTCATATGCGCGGAGATCGCGATATGTTTTATCAGTCCCTCTTCTCTGGCCCTCTCCATCTCTTTGAGTGCTCCATATGCCTTCGCGCCGCTCCATTCTACGCCGCTTTTAACGCCCCAGAGGCAGGTAAACGCATCGATGCTGTCCACACCAAGCCGTTTCAGGGAATTTTCCAGATCCCGTCTAAATGTTTCATGATCTCCTGCATGTGTCTTTGACATGATGAAGAACGGGCGGCCTTCCTTTTTCATTTCTTTTACCGCCTCTCCCAGTATCAGTTCCGAATATCCTTCCCCGTAGGTGACGGATGTCTCAAAAAAATTGATTCCTTTTTTATAGGCATATAAGAAGTTTTGAACATGTTTGTCCATATCTGCCGGATCGTTCAGATGATGGGTCCCCATGGAAATTCTGGACACGGAAATTCCTGAACGTCCTAAAACTGTATACTTCATTTTTCTCTCCTCTCTTCCTCATCTTCCCGGTCATTGTCAGTGATCCGGTAAGGTGCGATCGTTCGGTAGGTTCTTCCTTCCGCTGAAAAATCCAGAATTCTGGCATGCGTCTGGAAAAATTCTTCCACATTGTTTTCGGTAATGATCTCCGCCGTGTCTCCAAACTTCTGCCGATAATTTTGTCCCAGCAGCAACGTCTTATCTGACAGCTGCAGCGCATGGGCCGGGAAATGTGTGTTGATGATGCAGGCCGTATTCTTTTCCTGATTGATATACGAGATCGCGTCCAAAACCCGCAGCTGGTTCTTCATGTCCAGATTTGACTCCGGCTCATCTAAGATCAGAAGTTTCGGTCCTGAGACCAATGCCCGCGCAAGCATTACCATCTGCAGCTCGCCGCCGGACAGTTCGTTGCAGTACCTCCCAGCAAGTTTTCCGACACCCAGTTCCTTTAGCATCTCATTAGCCCGGTCAAAATGATCTTTTTTCGGGGTATAGAAGAAACTGTTCTCTTTGTCGAGCCCCATGACGACCATTTCCAGAACTCCATAGGAGAATGCGCTCCGTTTTGCCTGCGGCACATAGCTGATCTGTTTCCAGAGTTCTTTATCGGAATATGCGTTTAAATTCTTCTCAAGGATCCGCGCCTCTCCCCTGTTCCATGGCAAAAAACCCATGATGCATTTTAGAAGAGTCGTTTTTCCCACACCGTTCGGACCTAAGATCGTCATGATCTTCTGCTTCTCCAGGCAGAATGAGACATTCCTCAAGATTTCCCTTTGTCCATAAGAAAAACTGCCATTGTTTACTTCCAGTATCATTCCCTGCCTCCTGACGTTTTTCTGAGGATCACGGCAAAAAATGGAGCGCCGACCATCGCTGTCAGAATGGATAGCGGAACCTCTCCCGCTGTTGCCGCCCTGGCTGCCGTATCGATCAACAGCAGGTAGATCGAACCCATAAGAGCACTTGCCGGAATCAGTGTCCGGTGGTCATTTCCGATCAGAAGTCGCGCAATATGGGGAATCACCAGCCCGATCCATCCGATAATGCCGCAGACGGACACGGTGACCGCAGTCATGATCGTCGCGATCAGGATCACGGCGAGACGAAGCTTTTTGACGTTGATTCCTAAAGATCTGGCTTCCTCCTGTTCCAGTGAAAGCAGGTTCATCTTCCAGCGAAGGATCATGGCCACTGCCAGACACGGAATCTCAATTGCTGCGCAGAGCAGGACATCCCTGTATGAGACATTTGCCAGACTTCCCATCAGCCACATGGTGATCGTCGGAAGCTTGTCCTCCGGATCCGCGATGTACTTGATAAAAGAAACTAGCGCATCAAACATGGACTTCACAATAACGCCCGATAGCACCAGCACGAACAGTTCGCTGCGCCTCTTGATGCGTGACAGGTTCAGAACGACCACCACTGCCAGAAGGCCGCAGCCGAGTGCGGTCACCTGTGTGGCAGCCATGCCGCACGATAACAGGATCGCCAATGCCGCGCCAAATCCAGCTCCCGAAGAAACTCCGAGAATATCCGGGCTTACGAGCGGATTTCCGAAAACGGCCTGATAAATCGCGCCGGAAACAGAAAGCCCGGCTCCCACCAGAATTCCCATAAGGATTCTCGGAAGACGGATACTCAGTATCACACTTGACTCGTATACATCCATTCCATCGGTCTTTCCGACGAACGATCTCCCTATAATTTCGAATGCCCGAAACGGACTGATCGGATAGCGTCCTACACAGATCAGTACCAGAAACAGGGCGATCAGAGCGATGATCATGATGAACATCGCCGGTCTTTTTTTATTTTCCAGAATTCCTCGATCCATTGTTGTCTCCTTACACATGGCTTATCTGTTAGTTGTGACTAATTAGATATGGCTAACTATACATCATTTTCTGAATTTTGTAAAATAAATTAAATTATTCATTTATAAATAAAAGCTATGATATATTAAAAATGAGCCTGGCACATTCTTCCGCCGAGCGCGGTCGCTTGCGACAATCTACATCTTTGCGCGAGTGCGCATCAAAAAAGACGGCCCGCTATCGGACCGCCCCGTAAAATTTCATGATTTCTTTTATAAACTGCTGCACTTCTTCCTGCTTCCAGCTATCTTTTGTCCAGGCAATGCAGATTGGAACAGACTTATCGCCTTCCAGCTGTTTTCCAACGATTCCATCATTCTGACAGATTGCCTCCGCCGGAAAGTACCCTGTCGCCATATTTGCGGCGATCATCTGAAGCGCCGTGCTCTGCTGATCGTATCTCCATAAGACCTGCGGCCCCTCCTCATAACCTGCCTGTAAGAACAGCTGCCGTAATGCCTCTGTCTTGTGATGATCGTGTTTTGTGGATACCATCTTTTCTTTCGCAATCATCGGTACTGTGATCCGCTCTTCGTGTGCCAGCGCATGGTTTTTCGAGACACAGTACAGCATTTCTGTAGTCTTAAGTTCCGCCCATTCCAAATCATTTTCCATTGGATCTCCACCGTGATTCAGGACCAGAACGGCATCCAGCTTCTTGTCCCGCAGTTTCTCGATCAGCTCTGATGTAGAATCCACGGTCACTTTTATCTCCACATTCTGATACTTTTCGGCCTCATTTGAAAAATACTCCATGTAGACGGCAGAACCCGCAGATTTTGTCAGTCCGATCCGCAGATTTCTCGTAAGTTTTACCATACTATGTACTTGGTCATCGAATTCCTTCGCGTGATCCAGCATCTGAGACGCATATTGGTAAAATCCTTCCCCCGCCTTCGTGAGTCGGATACTTTTTCCTTCCTTATCCACCAGGCGGACCGCATATTCCTTCTCCAGTTCACGGATCGCAGCCGTGACCGCGGGCTGCGTCACAAAAGATTTTTTCGCGGCCTGCGTAATGCTGTGGCATTCGCAGACCATGCAGTAGTATTTCAGTTGTTGTAATGTCATTTTTTCACCATGTATTGATCTATTAGGACTATAAATGTTTAAAATATATAAGTTAGTTCTTGCTAACCGTATATATTATACTACATGGTTTTTGATGTTGCAAGTCTCTGAACAATTCTCACAGTATATCAGTTCTATTCCGGTTACTGTACACGCCTTGCGCAAACAGTAACTGATTTTGCCGATGCTTCGCATTCCGAATCAGCAAAATCCACTACCACCACTGTATTGTACGGAATTTTCAGTTCAGAAAATTCCTACCCGTGTGCAGTAACCTATTCCGTCCGTTCACATTTCTTTAATTTTCCCAATCTTATTTTCTGCAATATACGTATTATAGAACTCTTCAAATACATCTGCTGCAAGACAGACGGTTTCCAGACAGCGCACATCGTCTTTCTTATAGATCTTTACCAGCTCTGAGCAGTCTGTGTTTCCAAGCTTCTTGCGGAATTCCTCTACAAGGTCCGCGCACGTATCCTTAAAACCATCGGTCGCATGGGCACGGGTATTTACCGTCAGCCGTCCCAGTGCTGCCATCGCACCGCATAATGCGCCGCAGGATGATCCGCATCCCATTCCGCCGCCAAACGCACTGACCAGCTTGAAATCGTCTTCCGTAAGACCGATCCCGTATTCCTCGTCAATACATCGTAAGATCGCCTCCGCACAATTATAATCCTGTTCCAGATAGTATTTTTTTACGTTATCTCTCAGCATATTCTCTTCCTCCGGTTCTTTTTTCTGACTGAGTCCCAATTCTCTCTTAAAGTACTTTAATGATGAAAAATGATATCGACGTTCAAATTCTCTTTCATGAAGCTTTTTTATTCCTTTTATATGTTCGACATAATCATCAACAAATTTTATCACAGAATCTACTATCTTTCCAATATTATATATAATTTCTTTGTATTCGTCCTGATCAACAACAACGATACCTTCATTTATAAATTCTTGATTGGTGACAATTACCAACTTTGTAAAATCCAGCCCTGAATGATGCTTTCCCGATCTTTCTGATGCCTGGAAATGATACGCATATTTATGACGTATTTCAGTCCGTAAACGGTACACATATAAAGTATCCATGTTGTTTAACAAGAAGCCATGAATATGGTCTATCCTCTTTGCTTAAAATTTCCTCATATATTTTAGGTGAATACCTCTGATAGAATTCTTTGCTTAATTTCTTTACTATAAATGAGCAAATACCGAAAAGTGCACAAAAATTATAACTTATTGTGCACGTAACATGGACATTGGTCCGCTTAGTATTCTTTATGTCTGCATGTGATAGACTTAATAGTGCAGTTTTTCAAATTTGCTCATTTATAGTTCTTTATATAAAATTTAGTTGATGTACTCATGGTAAGAACCCCCTAAGAAAAATAGACTGGTATAGAAAAGGGAGGATTTCTCCTCCCTCAAAGATTCTTCGCTCGGTCATTTTTTATTTTACCGACGAGTCAGAACCGTCACTCGTCTCATTGTTCGGTCACTTTTTATTTTACCGACGAGTCGGAACCGTCACTCGTCTCATCTGCGAAGGAAAGATTAACTCTTTCACTGATAGTATAATGGATTTCTTATCGAAATACTATTAGCATTTTTTACAAAAAAGAACACTTGAATTTTACATGCTGCTGTCCATGCGGTACGCCGACAGTAACGGATTTTCTGCATTTCTTATTCCCTATCCTTCCAACTTTCGCCCTCCCGACAGCACTCTCCACACTCCCGGCAGGAAGCGGACAAAGAATTTGGCGAGGATGTAAGAAACCATCACGGCGATCGCAGGAAGCAGGAAATAAACAATCAACGCGATTCCCGCAGCGGATACAGATCCGGCAAGCTGTCTTGCCGCAACAGCTATTCCTTTGTTTACGAATCGTACAACGATATAATGGATCGCATAAAGGAACATGCTTTGGCGCATCCATGGACGGATCTTCGGAAGACGCACTCCGCAGGCAAAGGCCCAGCACGTCATCGGCACAGCCATACGATAAAAGCAGGTCCAAAGGACGGCTGCTTCAGGTGCCATCGTCCTCCGGTAACAAAATACAGAGATCACGACTCCCGCCAGACCTTCTGCAAAACAGCGCCTTCTCACATAGTCCGGGATGACACTGGCTGTATTTCCATCTTTGTCCTCTGGAGCAGCTTTCTTTTCTTTCGTTCCATGATCTTCCTCCCACCCGGCTGCTTCTTCCTCCATACTTCTCTCCACCAGCCCGCGCCGATGGACTGCAAAGTATGCAGCAACCGAATAGTAAAGCAGGGCGTCCGTATTCGGATGGCGCATATCCAGATGGAGATGAACTGCAAATACAAGTCCCACGATCCAGAAAAGACCGATCGCCCGATTCTTAACAAGTGCGTAGATCAGCGGTGACACGATGATCAGGAAGATCAGCTGATAAAGATACCAGAAAATCGGCGCGTATGCATACTGTGAGACCGCCCGCCAGATCTCCTGCACGGAAAATGGAATGATGTCACGTCCGACCACGGATCGTATGGCGAGAAACCGGGATGCTGCCATATAGCCCAGATAGTAGATGATATTCCAGACTACATAAGGGATCAGGACGCTGAATACCCGGCTCTTCCATTTTCCGGTCAGCTTCTCCCAGGAAAAATTCCGGAAAAACAGGTAGGAGGACAGCAGGAAAAAGCCAGGAACGGCGATTTGTCCCAGTCCCACCGACACGAAATTTTCGATCCGGTCCGCAAGACTCCATATCCCATCCCGCGCCCCACCGGAAAACAGATCCACATTATAAGAGTGGACCCATATCACAAATATGCTGAATAGAAACATCAGCCATGATATCTGGTCATGAAATCGTTTTTCTCCACTTCCTGTCACCATACGCACTCCCCGCAGTTTTCTTTTATCTTATCATATAAAATATGACATTTCCAGACAGACTATCAAAGAATCCAAAATCAAGTTGAACGTCCGTGAGGTTTGACAGATCTCTCATTTCGCATTAATATTTGTGATGTCAGGGGCAAAAGGTCCGAAGCCCGACACAAGCCTGCTTGCAGGAGGATTTTAACCCTGATCCCCGCCCAAACATGTGCAAGCAGCCATTTTTCAAGCTTCAACACACCGTATCGGTGTGGGAAGTCTTAGTAAATAAATAGCGCACCTAACTCATCACTGAAGTAACGAGAATGCGGTGCGCGTTTTTCAAAACTATCCTTTTGAAAGAAGGTCCTTATATGTACATTTTTCTCCAGTCCATCCTGCGCATGACCGCATGGCCGATGACACCCCCGGTGCCTTATTCTGCCTTTCACATTCTGCTGACCGTCTTTGGGGCAGGATTTGCGGTCTTTTTTGCGCGGTTGTTCGGCAAAAAAATACGGTCCATGGCATCGCCTGAACCGTATTTCCGCCATATTTTCTTTTCCTGTGGAGTACTTCTCGCACTCATGGAACTCTATAAGCAGGCATTTTTATATGTCATCGAATTTCATGGGCATTTCGACTGGTGGTATTTTCCATTCCAGCTATGCAGCATTCCCATGTACATCTGTCTTGCTGCACCGCTCCTTCACTCCGAAAAAACACTTCGCCGCGCCGCTACCTTCCTTCAGGATTTCGGGCTGCTGGGTGGAATCATGGCTCTGGCTGTGCCGCCAGGACTCATGCATCCGTACTGGACGATGACGCTCCATGGCTTCCTGTGGCATTTTATTCTGCTCTTCCTTGGACTTTTATCCTGTATGTCAGGCATCGCCAGACATGAACGGCGGGATTATATGAATATTCTTCCGTTCTTTTTCCTATGCTGTGTAATCGCCTGCGTGATCAACATCGCCGTAGGTCCCACCGCTGACGCTGACATGTTCTACATATCCCCATTTCATCCGTCCTCGCAGCCGGTTTTCCACGAGATCGCGTGTACGGCTGGTATCTTCTGGGGAAATCTGCTGTATGTCGTATCCATGATTGCTGGTGGATTTCTAATGCACAAAATTTCATCGCGCTTTTATAACTAACACCCCCTCCTCTGGCTTAGGCTCTGATTTGTTAATCACATGCAGAACCTTCCACTGGCAGCGTCTACCTGATGCATGTCTGCGAAAATAAAAGACCGATATCTCATTCCATCATAATGGTTTGACATATCAGTCTTTTTGATCATATCCTAATCTAAGACTTTTATTTCAAGCACTTATTAACCCACTCAATAAAGTTCGTCACAGAGTCCCCGGCACTCTCTGCCATCGTATGGCCTTCCCCCCAGATCGTCGCAAAATCCACATCTGCGCCATAATTTTTCAGCGCCAGCGCCAGATTTACTTCTGTCGTGAGAGAGGTATCGCTCTGGGCGATTCCGGTGCGGATACGCCAGTAATCGGCAACCGCAGATTTCTGATAACCATCATAATAGCCTGAGAGGTAATAAAGCGGATTGTACATGTTTCCCCTCTCAGTCACCGTCTTTCCCTCAGAATCTGTCTTCTCCATTGCTTCCGTGAATGCCGCGCCGTAGGTCTCGTCATTCTTTAAAAGGTCTGCCAGCGTAGCGTCAAAGTGGGACGTCGTTCCATCGCCGTATCCAAATAAGGTATTCTCCGCTTGGCTCTCATCCAGGGCATCAAATGCGCCGATTCCCTTAGAGGCACGTTTGCATGCGTTTGTAAAATCTGCGATGCTGGTAATCGTTGCCGTGTTGGCCACACTGTCATAGTTGATCCATATTCCATCCGCATTCAAAGCATCGATGTAATCCTGTGCTGTCTCATAGGTGCCAGAAAGTGTCACGCCTCCGGTAGAGAGATTCCGGTCAACACCGTCCATGGCGTAAAAGTCAGGAGTTCCCTGGCCAGCATTTCCGTTTGGTCTGCCGCTCTGTTTTCCGTCTGCCGGAGCATCGCCTTTCTGCATGTCATCAGGCATTCCGTTTCCGTCCTGCAACGCTCCATCCGGCTTCTGTCCGCCCTGACCTCTGCCGCCGCCCTGGCGTCCTTTTTTCGTCTCCACCGTATACGGGAACGTGGTATCTTCCAGAAAATTATTCAGTGATGTCTCCACCACACCTTTCAGATACTCATAATATGTGCCAGACTGATAGATTCCCTCCTCAGACTCCGTCAATGTCAGCACATTTCCCGAAGAATCCTTGAGTCCCAGATCATTGATATACTGCGCAAATGCCTCTGCCATTCCGTTCGACAGTGTCTGTTCCTTCTCCGTGAGGTCTGTTCTCGTATTTCCAAGGTTCCACTCATACGCCTCATCCGCGTAGTCAAGTTCCGTGATCGGGCACCAGCACATGGAACCTGTCACTGCATCACTGACGCCGGAAACTGCCCCGATTACGGTCAGATACGGCTCATAATCTTCGCTGTCGCCGGTTGCACCCAAAAGTGCACTCTGTGCTCCGCCGCCGCTCATTCCGAAGGAGAATACCCGGTCCACATCGCCCGGGATCACGCCGTCATTGTAGCGAATGTACCGGATCGCCGCTTTCAGATCTGTCACACCCGCCGGAGCTCCTGCATCGCGTCCGCGGCATCCTGCTGCCACATAGATAAATCCGGCATCCGTGTAGGACGCGGAATCTGCCACATAGTCTGTCGGAGCTGCCATCGCGGAATATCCCGGCGTGTTGACCGGGATCACGATCGGTGCGGAATCCGCTGTGTATCCTTTGACTGCCGCCTGGTTATTGATCGTACATGTAAAGGTTCCGTCCCCATTATCTTTCGCATTCATATATGCCGCCGGGACAAAAATTCCCAGCGTTTCATATTTCTCATCCGCCGGATCTGCACAGTAAGAAATCCCTGTCTGCCAGTACACCTTATCGTCAGAATTATATTTCCACTTCGTAGAGTCGATCTGCGGCAGTGATGTCACCGCCGTCTCCCCGGCCCGCTCAGTCGCTGCCTGACTCGTCTCCGTTTCCGTCTGCGCCGCGCTGCTTCCGTTTCCTGCAGCATTATTGCTGCATCCGGACAATACCAGCGCCGCCGCTAAGAATAACCCGATCCTTCTTCCAACTCTCACCATGATCTTTTCTCCTTTTCCCACATCATTATGTTCCATGTTTCTGAAACCGGATCATGACGTACTTCACACTCTCACATCCGCGCGTTTCTCTGCTCAATTTCAAACAGGCGTCTCTGACGCCCAATATGCTCAATATATTCACAGGACAATGATCTCATTCTCTGATTCTGTTATTTTTATAGCTTAAAAGCAGTTTGTGAAAATCCTGTGAAAATATTGTGTTAAATTTTCTAATAATCGTGTCTTTTTTGTATCAAAGTTAAAAAAAATGTGCCGCGTCACATTCTCGCACCGAGCGCGGTCGCTTGCGACGATCTTCATCTTCGCGCGAGTGCGCATCTTAGGCACGCAGTGCCTTTTATTTCATAGTAAGTTCCATCTGGATTTCCTATAAAACAAGTAAAAACACGCTTCGCGAGTTTCCCCTTGTTATCGCGACAGTCGCCAAGATCTCGCGCAACCGCGGACTTTGGCTCGTTGTTCGCGTAATAAAAGAACTCCCCGGCAGCCTCATCAGCCACCGGGGAGCTCCCTGTGCAATCTATGAAATGAAATTTCGGGCAGATCGCCCGGATCAGACATATCTTCCGCTATTTCCTTACTCTACATGAAACGCGTCCATTCCCGGATAAACAGCGCTCTCACCGAGTTCTTCCTCGATCCGCAGAAGCTGGTTATATTTCGCGACACGCTCAGATCTTGACGGAGCACCAGTCTTGATCTGGCAGGTGTTGAGAGCAACGGCCAGATCGGCGATCGTTGTATCCTCGGTCTCACCGGAGCGGTGGGACGCGATCGCGGTGTATCCGGCACGGTGTGCCATCTTGATCGCTTCTAGGGTCTCGGATACCGAGCCGATCTGGTTCAGTTTGATCAGGATGGAATTTCCGCAGCCGAGCTTGATCCCTTTGGAAAGTCGCTCCGTGTTCGTCACAAAGAGGTCATCGCCGACCAGCTGCACTTTATCTCCAAGTTCTGCCGTCAGCTTCTTCCATCCTTCCCAGTCTTCCTCATCCAGCGCATCTTCAATAGAAACGATCGGATACTTCTCCACAAGCTTCTTCCAGTGCTCGATGAGCTGCTCGGATGTGTAAACAGTTCCCGCCTTCGGGAGCTTGTACTCACCGACTTTTCCGGTCTTCCACTCGGAAGAAGCAGCGTCCATCGCGATCCGGAAGTCACTGCCCGGCTCATATCCGGCTTTCTTTACCGCCTCAAGAATCGTCTCGATCGCTTCCTCGTCGGACTTTAACGCCGGAGCAAAGCCGCCTTCATCGCCGACCGATGTCGCAAGTCCGCGCTCTTTTAAGATCGCAGCCAGCGCATGGAAAACCTCCGCACACCATCTCAGCGCCTCCTTAAAGGACGAAGCGCCGACCGGCATGACCATGAATTCCTGAACATCAAGTCCGGAAGAAAGTGCATGGCAGCCACCGTTCACGATGTTCATCATCGGGACTGGAAGACGATTTCCGTTGATCCCGCCGAGGAATCTGTACAGCGGGATATCTAAGGAGATCGATGCCGCACGTGCGCATGCGATCGATACTGCAAGGATCGCGTTTGCTCCGAGCTTTGACTTGTCTTTTGTTCCGTCCGCCTTGATCATGGCCCGGTCAACCGCGTAAATATCGGACGCGTCCATTCCTGTCAGTGTCTCATTGATGATCGTATTGATATTTTCAACCGCCTTTGTCACGCCTTTTCCGCCGTAACGTGCCTTATCGCCGTCTCTTAATTCCAACGCCTCAAACTCACCGGTGGATGCCCCGCTCGGCGCGGTTCCTCTCCCGATCGTTCCGTCCGCCAGATATACTTCCGCTTCCACCGTAGGATTTCCGCGGGAATCTAAAATTTCTCTTCCAATGACTTTCTCGATTTCCAGATAATTCATCATCATAAACTCCTTTCGGGTATTCATGAAGGCCGCTCTCCTGTCAAGTCAGGCGGGCACGCACCGACATGATCTTGTCTGCAGCTTCTGCTCACGGCAGGAGCCTGCGAATTTTGCATGAAGCATTTAATACTGCATCGCGCACAGGTTAGTACATACTAACCGTTATAATTTTATCATACTCAATTTTTCATTTCAAGGGAGCGCATCTAAAAAAGGAGAGATTGAGAAAAATTGTCATAAGTACAGAAAATCCATGCTGAAATCCTACATCAACAACTTTCTCCACGCCTGTTTTCTCTTGATGTGCCGTCCTAAAAATCTGACTGTAAACTCTTTCCGGCATATAAAAAAGACTACCCTACATTCCTAGGATAGCCCTTTTTCCCGTCAATATTCATATTTTATAACAATCCGGCATTCTACCTGCCGACAGTTTCTTCTGACATTTTCATCAGCCCGACACATGCAGCAGATCGATCAGGAACAGCATCGCAAGACCATAATAAACAATGATCGCAACAAGGTCATTCACCGTCGTGATCAACGGACCGGAAGCGACCGCCGGATCAATATTGATCTTTTTAAATAACATCGGGATCAATGTTCCCACCATACTGGAGATCACCATCGCTGTCACAAGTGAAATACCAACACAGCCGGAAACCATCATCGCGTGATGAATCGGATATCCCTTGATCACGCAGATGTAAAGCCCCAGGAAGATCCATGCCATAAATCCAAGGAACAGACCGTTCGCAAAACCAATCTTCATCTCCTTCACAACCAGCATCAGCTTCTGCTTTGTTGTGAGCTGCTCATCCATCAGGACACGGATCGTAACAGCCAGGGACTGGGTTCCAACGTTTCCTGCCATGTCGAGGATCAGGGACTGGAAGCACATGACGATCGGGATCACGGCTACGACAGACTCAAATGCGCCGACAACCGAGGAGACGATCATTCCGAGGAATAACAGCACGATCAGCCACGGGAGTCTCTTTTTGATACTCTGCGGCAGCGTCTCATTTAAGTCTTCCTCCGCGGTCAAGCCGGCTAACTTCGCGTAATCATCGCCCATCTCATCATCGACTGCCTCAACGATGTCCTGGGAGGTGATGATGCCGGCAATGGTTCCGTTTTCCTGCAGCACCGGAATGGAATCCTCGGCATAATCCCTGATCTTATCGATACAGTCGCTGACCTTTTCATGGTCCATGACATACGGGTAAGAGTGACTGATAATGTCCTCAAGATCCGTATACTCTCTCGCAATGATCAGATCTTTCAGATCGATCGCGCCGTAAAACTTATCTTCCTCATCGATCACATAGATCGTCGAGATATTGTCGTTCTCTCCCGCCTGCTCGACCAGTTCGCGCATCGCCTGGCGGATCGTCAGATGGTTGTGGATCATGATGAAGTTGGTCGTCATGCGGCTACCGATCTCGTCATCATCGTATGAGAACAGGAGTCTGACGTCATCGCTGGCTTCCTTATCCAACATGCCGACGATCTTGTGTTTCGTCGTCGCATCCATCTCTTCGAGGACATCGACCGCATCATCGGAGTCCATCTCGGAGACGATCTTTGCGGCACTCTCGATCGGGAGTTCTTTTAAATACGGCTCCGCATCATCCAAATATGCGAAGATCTCTGCGACACGCTCCACACCAATCAGCGGGTATAATTCCCGTCTCTCATCCGGCGTCAGCTTTGTGAGCGCATCTGCGATATCGTTATCATGATAATCGGATAACCGGTCGATCAGTTCCTCTTTCGGAAGTCCGCTGCGGATGATATCGACCAGTTCTTCCACGTAGTGTTGTTCTTTTAAAACTTCTGTTTCCATGTCTGCCTCCTTTTCTTTTAAGACCGTTTCATAAAGATCCGGTCTTTTTTTTTACCGGAGTGAGCTGTTTTTTCGTGAATCATCGGATTGCTTCCGTTCACGAAACATCTCTTTTTTACTTTCTCCGGTTACATGCCGCTATAATTCCGGCAACAAAAGAACACCGCCCGGGGGGACATCCCCGGCGGGGTTCAACCGTCATCGCTGTGATGGACAGGCTGTTCCCATGCGGTGTTTCAAAAGACATAACAATATGGAATCCAGCTTTCGGGATCTGTAACCATTCAGCAGGTCTGCGTATCCACTGCGCGGATCTGCTGAACAGTTACCGGAAAACGGATCATACGGAATTTTCAGTTCAGAAAATTCCTACCCGTGAAAAGCAAACCGATAGCCGCATTCTGCGTCTGTCTGTATGTTACACCGCATTTCGTACTTCGCCCTGTACTATCGCAACTATCCATGCAATTCACCTCCGTTAAATTTCATAAAAACTGCTGTGTGCGGATACCATTTCCGCCCACAGCAGTATAACATTTTTCTATGGGAATTGTAAAGTAAAAATATGGCAAAAATCATGTAAAGGACCTCCCTGCCGGAAAGCACATTTCCATTCCCCAGCGGAGAGCTTCCGGGCAGGAGTACATTGATTCTACATATCCTATCTCATCAACACCACCGTCGCCAGAATACACGCAAACCCAACCAGATCCGCCGCCGTAAAACTGGCATGCAGCCAGACGACCGACAACGTTGCCGCTGTCAGCGGCTCCAGACACGCAAAGAGCGCCGCCTTCACCGGTCCCACCAGGGCAATTCCCTGTAAAAATAAAGTAAACGCCCCGACCGTACCGACCAAAACAATGACCGCAAGATAGAGGACCACACGCCCATCAAGTCCAGCCGGAACCTTCCATACCTGGGCAATTCCCCAGAGCACGACTCCCCCGATCAACATCCCAAGTCCGGTCACCGGAATACTTCCAAAACGTCCCACCGGAGCTCTGGAAAGCAGCGAGTAACTCGCCGCGCCGATGCCCGCCATCAGTCCCCAGAAGAGTCCTCTCGGTGTCAGCTCCATATTTCCTGGTTTTCCTCCTGTCGCGAGGAGCCAGACACCGATGAGTGCAAGCAGAATACAGAATACCGTCTTCTTATCCGGTTTCGTTCTTGTCGTCAGGCAGACATAAACTGCGATAAATACGATGGAGAGATTCTGGATCACCGTCGCCGTTCCGGAGTTTGTCCATTTGATGGCACTGAGGTACGCGTACTGACAGAGTGCAAGTCCCGCCAGAGCGAACAGAACGATCTCCATGATCCCCTTTTTATCTTTTCCAAGCGCTTTAAAATCCAGACTGTGCTTCGCAAGCGCAAAGAGTAACAGTAACGTTCCCGCCACAGTCATCCGCACAGCCGTCACCCAGGACGTATCGATCGGATACTGGGAAAACAACGCCTCCCCGCATGTCCCCGAAAGTCCCCAGCCGACTCCACCGGCAATACAGCAGAAAATTCCCAGCTTCTGCCTGTTCTTTTCCTTTGTTTCTGTCATAAGTTCCTCCCAATTTTTTAGTTGTAATATTACTTTTCATCAACAGTAATTTTTGTTCTGAAAATTCCACATGGCACAATCGTAACTCTTCACACATTCACCGATTGTATGATTCACTTGACTTTTTCAGTATATCGGGTTTAAATGGTTCTGTATATCAAAATATCCATATATTTTATCAATATATTGAGATTCTCGTTTTTTATAACGTGAGGTTTTCCCTATGATCCGAAATAGACTGTCTATAAAAGAAAATCAGGAAGAAGATACGATCCGGATTTCAGATCTGCTTCCAGTCTCTGTCTATATGACCGATTTTTCAGACCGGAATTATCCCACTGTGCGCTGGCACTGGCATGAGGATTTCCAGCTCTGTATTATCACAAAAGGCAAAATTCGTTTTCATACTGCCGGAAAGTCTTATTTTGTCAGCAAAGGAAATGGATTTTTTATCAACAGCCGGTCCGCTCATTTTGTAGAACCTGTCGAACCGGATTCTGCCTACTATTGTGTTGATTTTCTTCCCAGCCTGATTGCCGTGGAAGACAATCAGGCTCTCTATCAGGCTGTTATTGCCCCATTTTTATCCGGAAATCTGCCTCCGGCCTTTCTCTTTGACGCCAGCCATCCTGCCGGTGTCCGCCTCACCAGGACCGTAAGACGGATCGTGAACATCTCAGAGGGCGAACATTTCGATGGCTGGGAACTCCTGCTCCATGGAGAGATTCTCTCTGCCTGGCCGGACATTCTAAAACTTGCCAGATGTTCCGTGATGCCGGACACGCCCGGAAACAGTACCTCAAACGAGCGGCTCACTAAGACCATGGAATTTCTCCATGCACACTTTTCAGAAAAGCTCACCCTGTCCGAGATCGCCGCATCCATCGGTCTCTGCCCGGAGGAATGTGAGCGCTTTTTTAAGCGCATGACCGGCATGACGACCTTTCAGTATCTCCTGGAATACAGGATCGCAAAAAGCCGGGAATTCCTGGCAGATCCCAGTCTCGCAATTGCTGAGATCGCCCAGAATACCGGCTTTTCCTCACAGAGTTATTTTACAAGCTGCTTTAAAAAGATCGTTGGATGCACGCCAAACAAATACCGGAAGCAGTGAGTTGGTGATCTCTTCCAGCAAAATTCCGACAATTTCAATGATGTCGGAAATCCCGGGAATCACCTTCCACCTAAACATGGTCTTTCTGGGCGCATTTCCCAAACAATTCCCCAAAAGCAACAAAGCCGGTATCCCGGCAGTTCCGGATTCCTATCCAGCCAGAACTGCTCTAAATACCAGCTTCGTCACATAGATGCGGCTTTCCATTTAAGCCTGCATTCTCTCCAAAACTGTTACAGCACACGGGCACTCCGTGTCCGTGCCCTGTAACGGGATTTTGCCGATGCTTCGCATTCCGAATCGGCAAAATCTGCTACCACCACTGTATTGTACGGAATTTTCAGTTCAGAAAATTCCTACCTTTGAAAAGTAATCCAGAACATCCTCTTCCTCCGGAATACTCGGGATCCCGCCCGACTGCGTTGTTGAAAGACTCGCCGCCGTGCAGGCGAACTGACCGATAAAGGCAAGTTCTTCTTCCGTCAGTTTTTCCGGCGCTTTCCCGGTCTTTAAGAGTCTTGAAACCGCACTTCCTCCAAAGATATCCCCGGCTCCTGTCGTATCGATCGGTTTTACCTCCGGGCACTTTGCGTACGCCGCGCCATCCTGGTTCGCCAGGTATGCCCCTTTCGGTCCCATCGTGACCATCGCGAGACGGATCCCGAACTCATCAAGTAGCTTCTTCGCCGCCTCTTTCTCATCCGTGATGCCCCATAAGAACTCC
This sequence comes from Clostridium sp. MCC344, assembly GCF_018785365.1. Classification (NCBI taxonomy): domain Bacteria; kingdom Bacillati; phylum Bacillota; class Clostridia; order Eubacteriales; family Clostridiaceae; genus Clostridium; species Clostridium sp. MCC344. Next base: position 207,839 of record NZ_WQPQ01000013.1, read on the forward strand.
ACTTCCTCATCACTGATCTTCACCACATCGGCATGGGCGAGTCCCCATAAGATCTGCTCCTTTGCCGCATCCGGCGTCTCCCAGAGCGGAAGACGGAGGTTCGGATCGAAGGTAATAAGTTTTCCGTGTTCCTTCGCATATTCCACGCACTTTTTCGTTGCCTTGCGCACCGGATCATCCGTGAGACTTAAGGTTCCGAAATGGAAGACCGACGACTCATCGATCATGTTCAGGTCGATCTCCTCAAAGCTCAGTCGCGTATCCGCTCCCGGCTTTCTCGCAAAGCTGAAGGACCGGTCTCCCTCCGGAGAGAAGGTCACAAACGCCAGCGTCGTAAACACCGACGGATCTGTCACGATTCCCTTCGTCTCGATCCCAGCTTTTTCAAATGTCTTTAAGAGGAGCCTTCCGAACGCATCATCCCCGACTTTTCCGAGAAATGCCGTCTTCGCCCCATATTTATTCAATGCCGCAAGGAAATTTCCCGGCGCTCCGCCCGGATTCGCCTTCATCGTCGGATATCCGTCCGCATCCGTCTCCTTCGCCGCAAAATCGATCAGAAGCTCACCAAGAGCGATCACATCGTACATTTCAATACCTCCCTGCACTCATCTTCCAGTCGTTTTATCTCGTCTTTTCCGTCCAGGATCTGGAACCGGATCCGGTTCTCATGTTTTTCAAATGGTTTTAAGATCTGCGTCTTTCCGGCCCGTCCGTCAAATCCGCAGTTTGTCGGCTCCAGCGCCATCGCAAAATCCCCGGCCGCCGTGCTCTTCCACTGGGTCAGGTAGGGGATCGCTGACTTTTCAAACCGGATGCAGAGCCCGATCTGAAGCTCCTCGTTCACGAAAGCCGCGAACGTATTTCCGTTCTGATCTGCCGCCAGCTCATGCTGGAATACCTGCTCCGGAGCTCCCGGTTCCGGCTCATCCATGACGTTCCAGCGGCTTTTTCCTGCCTCTGCAGCCGCGTCGCGCGGTCCGGTCATGATCGATGGCATCACGACCCGCAGCCCCGGCACAAGAAACGGATATCCGGCATTGCAGTGATAGAGAAAACAGAGTGGCTGCTCCTCAAATCCCTGGTTCTCGATCTCGTCCGTGAACACGATCTCCCGCTTTCCGTAAACCGTCTCCACTGTTCTCCTCAGCACGAGATTTTCTCCGAAGATCCGCGCCTCCCGCATCTCCCCGGACACCCGGATCTTATACGTTCCGTTCTCCCAGAATGCGTCCATGGACACCTTCTCAGCCGGAGTCGTCCGCATTCTCCCATGCGTCGGATATTCCACACCGTCCACCACGCGGTTTCCGTGGACGTTCCCGAGACCGCAGGTAAACATCGCACCGCCCATGATCGAGCGCACCGCCTCATCCCCCGCCGTATCGTAGGGATTCCGCCCCTGAAGTCCCGGTTTTGTGAGAAGACTTAAATTGATCCCCTTATACCGGATCCACGCCGGATCCAGGCATTTATCTATCATTAACGACATCTCCACCGGTCCGTTTTCCACAAGCGCACAGCGGAGTCCCGACGCCCGCCCGTCCTGAAATTCGATCCGGCGGACTCCGGCGATCTGCTCCATGTTCCCGCAGACCGCCATCAGTGTTCTCTGATCCGCCATCTATTTTGCCTCCGGATATTCGTTGCACAGCAGACGATACGGTGCTTCATCCTCCTCGATCTCCGGGAATCTTCCCATCTTCTCATAGAAACGGTTATCCACGTTATCGTCGTTGCACTGGCTGACCTCACCTAAGAGAACCGGACCGCTTCCCTCTTCCACCTCAAAATCATGGTACATATATGGGTATATGGAAATGCTCTCACCGGGTGTCAGGCGCACCTGTGTTCCTGCCGGAACGACCATTTCTCTTCCGTCAACATGGACATGAACATCATTTACCTTATCAAGGTCCTCATCCTTTGTGGAATTGTATACACGGATCAGCACATTTCCGCCGCCGCGGTTGATGATGTCCTCCATCTTTGACCAGTGGAAGTGCATCGGGGAGTACTGTCCCTCTTTGATGTACAGGAGTTTTTCCGCATATGTCTTTGTGTATTTGTCCTTCATCTTCAGGTTGCCGTTGCGGATCGTGATCAGGGAAAATCCGACCTTATCGAAGTCCCCGAGACCGTAGTCCGTGATATCCCATCCTAACATGTTGTCGCGGATCTCATCGTAATCATGGCCTTTTTCCTTCCACTCTTCCGGTGTGAAATTGCAGAATGGCGGGATCGCGAAGCGATACTCCCTAATCATCTGTTCCATTTCTTTTAAAGCTGCGTTGATCTCACTGCGTTTCATGAAAAATTCCTCCTGTCCTTGATATGCAGGGAACGCCGATCCTTTCGGCCCGGCGTTCCCTGATCCTGCATGTCCAGCAGCCGTTTTCTTTCCAACTGCCATTATTTTAATTCATTTTTTCAGTTAGTTACAGTTTATTTTCACTGATCGTAACTGTTCAGTACCTTCACAGTTACCACTGATCTTAATTCTTCTTCAGAACAGATACGCCTGTATCGCTGACAGCGCCGCCGAGCTCTTCGCCCTCTAACGCTCTGACAGCTGCCTTTACGCCCTCTTTACCCATAATATCAGGGTTCTGAGCCATTGTGCAGAGGAGATATCCGTCATTGATGAGGTTCATGATCGCATCGGATTTATCGAAGCCAACGCCTACGATATCTGTCTTTCCGGATGCCTTGATCGCATTACCGGTACCAGTCGTGGAACCTTCGTTGCAGCCGAAGATGCCGACAACGCCCTGTGTGATGTAGTTTTCAGCGATGGTCTGGGACTTCGCTGCATCACCTTCGCCGTACTGAGTTTCCATAAGCTCATAGCCCTTTCCTTCGAATGCAGAGCGGAAGCCTGCTTCTCTCTTAACGGTGGAGTCTGTTGCTGCGTTTACGTTTACGATACCGATCTTACCGGATGTGATGCCTGCTGCCTCGAGAGCCTTGATCATCTCATCGCCTGCTGTCTTACCAGCTGCCTCGTTGTCTGTGGAGAAGGTTGCCTCTGCCTCTACGTTTGCCGGAGAGTCAACATACACGATCTTCACGCCTGTGGAAGCGGCTTCCTTTAATGCGGAAGAGATCGCATCGGGGCCGTTTGCCGCTACGATGATCGCCTCATAGCCGCCTGCAACTGCGTTGTTCACGCACTCGATCTGCTGTGCATCGTCCTTTGTGTTCGGGGACATGAAGCTTACGGTAACGCCGAGTGCCTTTGCCTCTGCCTGAGCGCCCTCATTTAAGGTTACCCAGTGCTGGTCGATGGAGTCCATTGTGATCAGTGCGATTTTCCAGTCTTTTGTTGCTGTCACATCTGTTGTGCCTGCTGCATCTTCCGCATTGTCTGCTTTGATGACAGAAACGCCTGTGTCTGTTGTTAAGCCGCCGAGTGTCTCACCCTGAAGAGCTCTGACTGCTGCATCAACACCGTCTTTACCCATGAGATCCGGGTTCTGAGCCATTGTGCAGAGGAGATATCCATCGTTGATGAGGTTCATGATCGCATCGGATTTATCGAAACCGACTCCGATGATATCAGTCTTGCCGGATGCCTTGATCGCATTACCGGTACCGGTCGTGGAACCTTCGTTACAGCCGAAGATGCCGACAACGCCCTGTGTGATGTAGTTCTCAGCGATCGTCTGGGACTTCGCTGCATCGCCTTCGCCGTACTGGGTCTCCATGAGCTCAAAGCCTTTTCCTTCGAATGCCTTACGGAATCCGGCTTCTCTCTTGACTGTGGAGTCTGTTGCTGCGTTTACATTTACGATACCGATCTTACCGGATGTGATGCCGGACTCTTCAAGAGCTTTGAGCATCTCTTTACCGGCTGTCTCACCAGCTGCCTCGTTATCGGTAGAGAAGGTTGCCTCTGCCTCCACGTTTGCCGGAGAGTCAACATAAACGATCTTAACACCTGCGTCCTTCGCTTCCTTCAGGGCGGAAGAGATCGCATCCGGACCGTTTGCCGCTACGATGATCGCCTGGTAACCGCCTGCAACTGCGTTGTTCACGCACTCGATCTGCTGTGCATCGTCCTTTGTGTTCGGGGACATGAAACTTACGGTTACTCCAAGTTCCTTTGCAGCTTCCTGAGCGCCCTCATTTAAGGTTACCCAGTGCTGGTCGATGGAGTCCATCGTGATCAGCGCGATCTTCCAGTCGCCGACCTCCTTGGACGGAGCTCCTGTAGTCTCTGTGGCTTCCGCGCTGGCTGCTGCGGATTCTGCCGGTTTCTGGCTGGAACAGCCGGTGATGCTGGCTGCCGCAAGGGCTGCACAGCTTAACAGTGCGAACAATCTCTTTTTCATAAAAATCCTCCTTAAGATTTCTTATATGTAACCCCCGTATACCATGGGAGTTAGATATCCATGTAACGATATTTCCGGACCAGCATCCTGCTTATTCTCATGCAGGACCGCGGACCGACTGTTGCTGCAAAATGCCGCAGACACAAAACAGTTTTTTTTCTGTCTTATTTGGATGCTTTCTTTCCGAAGTTTCCGGAACGAACGACAACATCAAGAAGTACAGAGAATACAACGATGATACCGATGACAAGTCTCTGGATGCCGACCTGTGCACCGATCATGTTCAGACCATTCTCCAGTGTCTGCCATACAGCCGCACCGGCAAAGGTTCCGAGCAGAAGTCCTGTCCCGCCGAGCGGGGAGATGCCGCCGATAACGCCGGCTGCAACGCCGTACATCTCGTACATGTTTCCTGCTTCCATGTTGCCCATACCGGCCTGTGCGCAGAGGATGTAACCAACGACACATGCGCAGACAGCGCTGACCAGGTACGCTTTAATTGTTGTATTTACAACATTGACACCGGATAATTTCGCAGCGTCCACGTTGGAACCGATCGCGTAGATATGTCTTCCTGTGCGGGTCTTGGAAAGCAGGAAGAAGAAGATCAGAAAGATCACAAGCGCGATCCAGAAGGTGTTGTAAACACCGAGTGTCTTTCCATAGTAGAAGAAGTTCTGGAACTTATCGCCAGCCTCTTTTCCGATACCGGTCGCGATCGCGTCCGTGTTTCGGTTGTTGTTGACCATGTAGGCAACGCCTCGTGTCACGAACATGGTTCCGAGTGTCGCGATGAACGGCGGAAGCTTGAACTTTCCGACTAACATTCCGTTGATCACTCCGGTAACCAGGCAGCACGCCATCGCAACCGCCATCGCAACGAACGGATTGACGCCCATCGCCATCAGGGTTGCCGAGATCATGGCGCTCATTCCGACCATGGAACCGATCGAGAGATCGATGTTTCCGGTGATCAGAAGATAGCTCTGTCCGACGCCGATCAGAAGGTACTTTGACATGGAACGCAGAAGGTTCATGACGTTCTGTCCGGCAAATACTTTACGGTCGATGAGACCGAATGCTACATAGATGATGATCAGTCCCGCGAATGCCGTGATGACCGCGCCCATTCCGCGTGTCCCCAGGATCCGCTTTACTGTACTGTGCTTCTTTTCATTCATTCCCCTGTCCTCCCTCAGCTAACCTGTTGTTTCTTCTCAAATTCGGTAGCGAACTTCAGAACCTCATTCTGGCTTGTCTCCTTCGCCATGACTTCGCCGGTGATCTTTCCGTCGCACATGACGATGACGCGGTCCGCGATCCCCAGGACTTCCGGCATCTCTGAGGAGACGAACATAACGGCAATGCCCTGCTTCTTTAACTGGTTCATCAGGTTGTAGATCTCGACCTTCGCTCCTACATCGATGCCTCGTGTCGGCTCATCGAAGATCACGACTCTGGAATTTCTCGCCAGCCACTTTCCAACAACCACTTTCTGCTGATTTCCTCCGGAAAGATTGCCCGCGTTGACCTCCACCGTCGGGGTCTTGATCAGGAGGTCCTTCACCGCCTTCTCGCAGAGGTCGTCCTCCTTTTTACTGCTGATCACGCCGAGCTTGCTGCAGATGAGGTCCAGGTTCGGGAGTGCCAGGTTATGACGGATGCTGAGTTTCGTGCAGAGACCGTCTTTTTTCCGGTCCTCCGGCGCCAGTACGATCCCGGCTTTGATCGCGTCCATCGGACAGGTGATTTTCACTTCTTTTCCGTCCAGCCAGATCTCCCCGCTGGTCTTCGGGTCAACTCCGAAGATCGCTCTCGTTGTCTCGGTACGTCCCGCTCCCATCAGTCCCGCGAATCCGACGATCTCGCCCTCATAGAGGGAGAAATTGATGTCGCGGACGAGATGTCCGGCATTTAAGTTTTTCACCTCGAAGATCTTCTTTCCTTTCGGGCAGGAGACTCTCGGGAACTGTTCTTTGATCTCACGGCCGACCATATTCGCGATGATCTGATCCATCGTCATATCCGCGAAATTTCCGTCTGTGATATACTGACCGTCACGCATGATCGTTACCCGGTCCACGATAGCCTTCAGCTCCTCCAGGCGGTGGGAGATATAGACGATTCCGCAGCCGTCTGCCTTTAACTGGCGGATGATCCGGAAGAGCTCCTCGATCTCTTTCGCTGTCAGGGAAGAAGTCGGCTCATCCATGATCAGGATCTTCGCGTGGATCGAAAGTGCCTTCGCGATCTCGACCATCTGCTGTTTGGATACCGGAAGATCGCCGACGGTCTGTCTCGGGTCGATGTCGATCTTCAGATCTCCGAGGATCTTTGCCGCCTCTGCCTCCATCTCCCGGTCATTTAAGACGATCCCGTTGACCTTCTCTCTTCCGAGGAACATATTTTCCGCAACCGATAAGTGGCGGCACATGTTTAACTCCTGGTGGATGATCGCAACGCCGACGGCCTGTGCCTGCTTCGGTGTCAGATTGTCATATTCCGTTCCGAATATGGTCATCGTTCCGCTGTCTTTTGTATAAACACCGCTTAAGATCTTCATCAGTGTAGATTTTCCTGCTCCGTTCTCCCCGAGAAGCGCCATGACCTCTCCCGACCGGAGTTCGAAATTTACATGATCCAGGGCTTTGACACCCGGGAATGTCTTGACGATGTCTTTCATTGAAACAATTACTTCGCCCATCTTCTCCCCCGCTTTCCAGTTCTATTTTGATCCGGTCTCCCGGTTCATTTTTTATGTGTGCGAAAATGTGTCCTGCACATCCTTTTGTGGCTATATTTCTAATGTTTTTCCTGTAACTGCAGGGATTCCGGACAGTTACATTCTTTTTGTGGTTTCTCCGCAAATCCCGGCATTTTCATTTTTTACAGGTTCATGGCAACACAGAGTGCCGCGATATCTCCGATCGATTCCCCGAGTCCCGCCGGAACGATCCGGCAGATCTCTGCGCCAGATTTCAGTGCCTCTTTCCGGATCTTTTCTTCCATGGAAGCTCTCAGATACTTCTCCGCCCGGACGAAAATACTTCCGATGACGATCACCTCCGGATTTAACAGATCGATCAGGATCGACAGCATGCTTCCAAGATGTTCTCCTGTCTGCGCCCAGATCTTTTGCGCCTCCGGATCTCCTTCTTCCGCCCGCTTTCCGAGCTCCGCCGCGGTTCCTTTTCCGTACTGGGCGATCCCGCCGCCGCTCACATATCCTTCGTACGAGCCGGACTTTCCGTAGCCAACGTGTCCATCCTCAAAAAGCCGTACATGACCGATCTCCCCGGCCATCCCGCATGTTCCTTCGTAAAGCTTTCCGTTTAAGATCAGCCCCGCGCCGATCCCGGTTCCGAAGGTAAGAAAGATCATGTTCTCCGCGCCTTTTCCGGCTCCGAACTGCCATTCCGCCACGGCACAGGCATCCGCATCATTTCTTAAATATGCCGGAAGTCCGAACCGCTCCGTCAGCATATCCGTGATCGGAACTTCGTCCCATCCCGGAAGATTCGGAGGTCCCAGGATCACGCCCGTCCTGCTGTTTAACGGCCCGCCGCAGCTGACGCCGATTGCTTTCGTCTGATCTGTTTTCAGATCCGCAACGCTCTGAAAGATCATTTCCAGAGTTTCTTCCTTCGTTGTCGTTGCGAATCGCTTCTTTTCAAGGATTGTTCCGTTCTCGTCTCCACGAACGATGGCTGTTTTCGTCCCGCCGATATCGATTCCTATGTACTCGTTCATATAGACCTCCCCTGTTAGTTCCATCTTACATGAAAAATGTCCCCCATAACAGAGGACAATCCTACGGTTATGGGGGACAATATTTTGATGTATACAACAGGACGGGGCAGCTCCAATCCTACCTCACAATTCTCTTAAACTCACTCTTCTCATATACTGCCGCCACCTTCCCCTGCTCCACGACGAGCAGGCGGTCTGAGATATCAAGCGTATCGGAGATACTCGCGGTAATCATGAGTATCGCCGTCCCCTGTTTCTGAATCTGGCGCAGCACATTTAAGATCCTCATCCGGCAGAACATGTCGCCCTTTGCGAGCGGCTGGATGCAGACCATGATCCGCGGGCGCAGAAGATTCATCTTATGATAGAGCAGGGCAAACTGGTCTTCCTGTGGAATGTCGCGCACACAGGGCGCATCGATCACCGGTCCCACGAGCGGCAGATATTCTGAATGGATACTCCTGTAGATTTTCCGCGGGATCAGGCTTTTTCTGAGTTTCCGGTCCAGGAGAAATGTCAGGTTCTCCATGTAGCTCTCATCCAGAAACAGCAGCCGGTTCACCCCGTCCGCCGGGATCACGGCGATCCCCTCATCGAGATAATCCGCCGCTTTTTTCTGTGTGTAGGTCACATGGTCCACCGTGATCCATCCTGATCTGCACCGCTTTTTTCCGGTCATCAGATCCATCATGTCCCCTGCGATCTTATTTTCCTTGTCGAGGATCGTCATACACTCACCGCGGTGCAGGATGAAGCGAAGACCATTTAAATTTCCAACTCCCACGGTGTGAAAGTGCAGGATCCCGTCATCCTCGGCATCCTGATCATTCTCCGTGGACATGATCTTCCATTCTGAGATGTACGGTGCCATCTTTTCGTCCGTCATCTCATCCCGTTCAAAGACCTTGTAGATGTGACCGTCCGAAAAAAGTGCGGTCCGGTCCGCGATCTTAAAGAGCTCTTGGTGGTGGTTTCCCACATAGAGCACGGAGATCCCCTCTTTCCGGATCTTCTTTAACATCTGCTGGAACTCGAAGAGCTCATACTGGCTCAGATAGTTCGCCGGGTTGTCCACGATAATGAGATGACAGCCCGAAAGCAGCGCCTTTCCGAGCTCCACAAAGCATCTCTCAAGCTCTGTCAGGTTCTCCACTCTCTTTTCCAGGTCCACTTTCAGCCCTTTTTCCTCAAAAAAGCGGATCGCCTGGCTGAAGATCACCTGCTCATTGATAAAATATTTCCGGAAACCTTCCCGCAGGATAAAAAGGTTGTCCACAACGCTTAAGCCCTGCACGAGATGGCTCTTCTGTTCGATGAGCGCCACCTTATTGGACGCCCCGCTGCTGTAGGCGTAGCTATTTACAACGTTTCCGTCATACCACACGGATCCCAGGCTGATCGGATCGTTCCGGCAGATCAGATCCACCATCTCTTTCTGGCCTTTCCGGTTCCGCGCCACCAGGCCAACGATCTCCCCGGCAAACATCTGGAATTCCAGATCATCCAGGAGCAGCTCTCCGTCCCGTTCAAGATCAACATGCGATATCCGAAGAAGCTCTTTTCTCATCGCCATCCTCCCTGACGATCCCCGTCGCGCACCAGCGGAAGCTCCACTATGACATCAGTTCCGATCCCCTCTTTGCTGTAGACATGGATTCCGTACTCCTCGCCGAAGAGGAGCTTGATCCGCCTGTTCACGTTCACCACCGCGATCCCGCCGCGGGCCGGCTTCTTCTCCTCCTCTTTTTCCGGGACATCTGTCTCCACATCAAGACGGCGCAGTTTTTCATTCAGTTCCTTCAGTTTTTCGTCCGTCATTCCGCGCCCATCATCGGAAATCCTGATGTAGAGCCGTTCCTCACTCGCACTGATCCGGATCACAAGATGACCTTTTCCGATCTTTCGCTCGATCCCGTGGTAGATGGAATTTTCCACGATCGGCTGCAGTGTCAGCTTCGGAAGTTTGCACTGCAGAAAATCCATCTCCGTGAAATCGTCGTCCGGATCCCGGTCATACTGGATCTTCAGGTCCAGTTTAGAACCGAATCGGAACTGTTGAATATAGTAATAATTCTCGATATTGGCAAGTTCGTCCTCCAGCGTCACGAGATTTTCCAGATTTGAGATCGTGTAGCGGAAGAAGGTCGCCAGCGCCTCCGTCATCTCCGCGATGCTGTCCAGCCCCGCGATCAGCGCCTCACTCCGGATCCCCTCCAGCGTGTTGTAGAGGAAATGGGGATTGATCTGGTTCTGAAGCGCCAGATACTCCGCCTGTTTCTTCGAGATCGCGATCAGGTTGTTCCGGTCGATGATCTCGTTCAGGCGCAGGACTGCCTGCTCACTCTCCGGTGAAAACGGATAGCGGACCTTAAAAAGGTCCTCCATGACATAGCCCATGACAAACTGCTCATAGATCTTCCGAGTCTCCCGGTATGGGATCAGCACCGTCCGGTAAACGATCACCGCCAGAGCAGCGGAAAGCGCCGTAAATACAGCCGGGACCATCAGGGACTGCATTTCCCGGATGCACACCACCCACATTCTCACAAGCAATGCCCCGATCAGCCCGGCTGCGAGAAGTGCGCACCATTTGATCCGGACGGACAGGTAATTTCTCTCATCGGTATGTTTCTTTTCCATCACGAGTACAGCTTTCTGTATTCCTTGGGCTTTAAGCCCGCATATTTTGTAAAGGATTTTGTGAAATACCGCACGTCACTGTAGCCGACCTTCCCGCAGATATCGGCCACCGTGTCATTTGTCTCCTTTAAGAGCTTTTTTGCCATGTCCATGCGAACCTTCGAGAGGTATTCCAGAAACGTCATCCCCGTATCCTTCTTAAAGATCGTGCTGAGGTACGTCGGGGAGAGATCCACAACCCGACTGAGTTCTTCCAGCGTCAGCGGCTCTCCAAAATGTTCTTCCACATACTTTTTCACCACGCGGATCGGACGGTTTTCATCCTGCCGCTTTAACCTTGCTGCCTTCTCGTAGGAAGTCGTGATCCGTCTCGTCAGATAATCGAAAAGCTCCGCCGCATCTGCACAGTTATCGGCGCTGACGCTGAAGTTCTCCATAAAGTTCTCTTCCACCGGAAGACGGTACTTTTTCATGAAAAACAGGTACTGGTTGCAGATCTCCTTCGTCATCTGAAGGATCTCATGACCGCTGATCTCCTTCTCCGCCAGCATTTTCGTCTTCAGATAGATCAGTTCTTCCCGCACTGCAAAGGAATCCAGACTCTCCAGCGTGTGGGCGATCCGGTCATTAAACTTTGCAAAGATCTCACTGTCCGCGAAGGACTCCCCGCTTTCGATCTTTCCTTCCATCAGCTTTCCCGTTCCTGCGAGCAGCCGCTCCTCGATGAGGAGTCTGGCATTTTTTAAGGAACTGCCGATCTCCGGGAGACTTCCCACGCCCTCGCCGAGCGCCAGCGTCACCGACAGGTTCTTTAAAATGTCCCCCTGGACCCGGATCTCCGAGAGCAGGGCTTTCATCTGTCTCCGGATCTGCATCCGGTCCTCTGCGTCATAGTTCAGCAGAAAGAAATGGAATCCGTTGAGCTCCGTATTTTCTGTCTCCATGACATAGTCTTTTAAAAATCTTTCCGCCGCAGACTGGACTTTCTCCGCCATAAACTGGACATTCTGCTCCTCATCGCAGACACGCCCATCCAGTTTTAAGATGGCGATGCAGAATTCCCCCGGCTCAAAACGATAGTGAAATTCCCGGTTGATCTCCAAAAGCGGCTGCGACAGGGTCTCCTTATTTCTTCTCCCCACAAGATCCTGTAAAAAGGCCTGTCTCAGGTTCTTCTCGTCGCTCCTGATCGCCAGTCTGGTCTTCTCCTCCTGGCTCAGCTGTTCCGTCTGCGCCCGGAAACGGGTGCTGAGGCGTTTTAATGTCTCCGTCAGCTCGTCCTTTTTTATCGGCTTTAAGAGATACGCATTCACCCCGTACCGGATCGCCATCTGCGCATACTCAAAATGGCGGTAGCCGCTGATGATCACAAACTCCGCATTCGGAGCTTCCTCTTTTCCGAGCCGGATCAAGTCCAGCCCATCATATCCCGGCATCCGGATGTCCGTGATCACGATATCCGGATGAACTTCCTTTATCTTTTCCAGCGCATCGATCCCGTTCTCCGCGACCGCTCCGACCTCCATATCAAGAGCATCCCAGTCCACCAGCTTTTCGATCAGCTGGCAGACCTTGCTCTCATCATCCGCGATCAGTACCTTTAACATCCTCGTTCCCCCCTGTTTCCCCCAAAGTCATATTAAGGTTATTGTACCCCGCCGGGCATGATTCCGTCAACCGGTATGGAGCGACGCTCTTCACGCTTTTTTGCTGACATCTGCCAAAAAGGACCAGCATTCTCTCCCCATATCTGGTCCGACCATTCTTTTCCACTTGACACACACCACAACATCTGGTATATATATGTCATACCGATCATATGACTGACGGATAAGTGGTGAACCACGTGAAGTATGATCGAAGAAAGCCGACCGTCTGGGCGATCATAGCGCAGACTGTGGGTTATTTTTTTACCCTTTTTCAGTCTATCGACGTCTCTCGCACCGCGCTGTGATTCTGTAACAGCGAAATTTTCCAAAGTGATCTCGCCGCCTTATAAAACACAGACTTAAAGGTAAAAATCCCATCGACGAAGCCGATCTGGAATGGATTTTTGCTCGTAACCTGCCATGTATCCGAAGGGAAGCTCCGGGGGAGGTTCCTGTAAATGTGAAGGTACTGAACAGTCACGTGTATTTTAAAAAATACAAGGTAATGAGAAAATTTCTTATGAAAATGATTCTGATAATCATTCTCATATAATCTATTGTTTTTCTTTTTTCCCTCTGTTATAATGGCAAAGCATTTCTTCACAACGGAAGATTTCAAAATTTATCCGATCCGACAAAATGTACTGGTGAATGATCACCTGCTTTTCCCGGACCGGGAAACCGGAATCCCTGACAACCACAGGATTTCCGCAGCACATGAGATTGAAACATATAAGGAGGAACCATCATGTCTGAACAGAATACCCCGAACGGTACTGCTGACCTTTTCAAAAAAGCCTGGAGAGGATTCCAGGGTGCAAAATGGACCGATGAGGTCAATGTCCGCGAATTCATCCAGAATAACTATACCCAGTATGACGGAAACGAGGATTTCCTCGCCGCTCCGACCGAGGCGACCGATAAGCTCTGGGGTCGTCTTCAGGAACTCCAGAAAGAGGAGCGCAAAAAAGGCGGCGTTTTAGAGTGCGAGACTGAGGTCGTATCCAGCCTGACTTCCTACGGTCCTGGCTACATCGACGAGAGCTTAAAAGAGCTCGAGACCATCGTCGGCCTCCAGACGGACAAGCCGTTAAAGCGTGCATTCATGCCTTACGGCGGGATCAAGATGGCGGAGGAAGCCGCTGAGACTTACGGATATAAAGTAAACGAGAAATTCCACAAAATCTTCACCGAATACCATAAGACACACAACCAGGCTGTCTTTGACGCCTACACTCCGGAGATGAAAGCTGCCCGCCACTGCCATATCGTGACCGGTCTTCCGGACACTTACGGCCGTGGAAGAATTGTCGGCGACTACCGCCGTGTGGCTCTCTACGGAATCGATTTCCTGATCGAGGAGAAGAAAAAAGACCTGGATCTCTGCGGAAACGGTGCGATGTACGATGAGATCATCCGCCAGAGAGAAGAGATCGCGGAGCAGATCCGTGCATTAAAGGGCATGAAGGAGATGGCAAAGATCTACGGCTACGATATCTCCGGCCCAGCGACAAACGCAAAAGAGGCAATCCAGTGGCTGTACTTCGGCTACCTCGCAGCAGTCAAGACCCAGAACGGCGCTGCGATGAGCGTTGGACGTATCTCCACCTTTATTGATATTTATGTAAACCGTGATCTGGAAGAGGGAACTCTCACCGAGTCCCAGGCTCAGGAACTGATCGACCATATGACCATGAAATTCCGTATGGTGAAGTTCGCGAGAATCCCGTCCTACAACCAGCTCTTCTCCGGTGACCCGGTTTGGGCGACTCTTGAGGTTGCAGGTCTCGGACAGGATGGACGCCACATGGTCACAAAGACAGACTTCCGTTTCCTCCACACATTAGAGAACATGGGACCGTCCCCGGAGCCGAACCTGACCGTGCTCTACTCTTCCCGTCTTCCGGAGAACTTTAAGAAGTACGCGGCGAAGATCTCCGTGGATACTTCCTCCATCCAGTACGAGAACGATGACGTGATGCGTCCGATCTGGGGAGACGACTACAGCATCTGCTGCTGCGTATCCGCTACCCAGACCGGTAAAGAGATGCAGTTCTTCGGCGCCCGTGCAAACCTTGCAAAGTGCCTGCTCTACGCAATCAACGGCGGTAAGGACGAGAAGTACATGACAAAGGATGGAAAACCGATGCAGGTTGGTCCGGAGTATGCGCCGATCACCTCCGAGTATCTCGACTACAACGAGGTCATGCACAAATATGATCTCATGATGGACTGGCTCGCAGGAATCTATGTGAATATCCTGAACCTGATCCAGTACATGCACGATAAATATTACTACGAGGCAGCCGAGATGGCTCTCATCGACACCGACGTGCGCCGCACCTTCGCGACCGGTATCGCAGGTTTCTCCCACGTGGTGGATTCCCTCTCCGCGATCAAGTACGCAAAGGTCAAGGTTGTCCGCGACGAGAACGGCATGGCATCCAGTTTCATCACAGAGGGCGACTTCCCGCGCTACGGAAATGATGATGACCGCGCCGACGATATCGCAGTTTGGCTGTTAAAGACTTTCTTAAAGAAAGTGAAAAAGTACCATACCTACCGGAATTCCGAGGCGACAACTTCCATCCTTACGATCACTTCCAACGTGGTTTACGGTAAGGCGACAGGCGCTCTTCCAGACGGACGTGCAGCGTTCACTCCGTTTGCCCCGGGCGCTACCCCGTCCTACGGTGCGGAGCAGAATGGTCTTCTCGCTTCCTTAAACTCCGTCGCAAAGCTTCCGTATGAGTACGCACTCGACGGAATCTCCAACACCGAGACGATCGCTCCTGGTGCACTCGGCCATTCCGAGGACGAGAGAAAGAACAACCTGGTTCATGTTCTCGACGGATACTTTGACCAGGGCGCTCATCATCTCAACGTGAATGTCTTCGGTCTTGATAAGTTAAAAGACGCGATGGAACATCCGGAGAAACCGGAGTATGCGAACTTCACGATCCGTGTTTCCGGGTATGCGGTTAAATTTATTGATCTGACAAGAGAGCAGCAGCTGGATGTCATCGCAAGAACCTGCCACGAGGCAATGTAAATTTATCCATTTAAAAATCAGCCGGGAATGTTGTTTGTTCCCGGCTGAGTCTAAATTATGAAGGTTTTTTCTGGCTTGGCATTAGGGTTTTAATGTTTGCACTTTTGCACCGCACTGCTCATTTTATCTTTATTTTTATCCCCGGCAGATTCCGGGAGAAGGGAAACTTTTATATGGAAACAACAGGCTACATTCACTCCATCGACAGTTTTGGTTCCGTAGACGGACCCGGCGTCCGCTTTGTGACTTTTCTTCAGGGCTGCCATATGCGGTGCCGGTACTGTCATAATCCGGATACGTGGAAGCTGGCAAACACTGCTGCCATTTCCGGACCACAGACCTCCGAAAACGCAGCTCATGCGAATACTGTCCAAAATACAGCTTCTGACAGCGCCGCACCTTCCTCCGTCTGTAATTATAAGGAAATGACCCCCTCTGCCCTGATCAGACAGGCGCTCCGCTACAAGCGCTACTGGGGCAAAGAGGGCGGCATCACGGTCAGTGGAGGCGAACCGCTCTTACAGATCGATTTCATGAATGAACTTTTCCGTCTTGCAAAAGAAAACGGCGTCGGCACAGTGCTTGACACCGCGGGACAGCCGTTTACAAGAGAAGATCCATTTTTCTCAAAGCTCACCAATCTCATGGAAAATACCGATCTTGTCATGCTGGACTTAAAACACATCGATCCGGAAAAGCACCGCGCTCTCACCGGCCATTCCAACGAAAATATTCTGGCTTTCGCCAGATACCTGAATGAGATCGGCAAACCCATGTGGATCCGCCACGTCCTCGTCCCCGGCGTGACCGATGACAATGAGAATCTTCACGGCATCCGTGCGTTTTTAGATACACTGTCCAATGTAAAAAAAGTGGAAGTTCTTCCGTACCATACACTCGGCATCTACAAATGGGAGTCCCTCGGGATCCCGTATACCTTAAAAGATGTGGATCCGCCGACTGCGGAATCTGTGAAGCGGGCGGAAGAGATACTTGGGTGCCAGAAATAGATTTTGCCAGCCCAGCACCACCGATACCTGTCAACGTCAGGTTCTCATGCAAACACAATCTTTGACTATTGCTCACATAAGTAAAACACGTACTGCCCGAAGTTGATTCTACCTTACTTCAATCAGTACGTGTTTCTTTTATCTTTTCTGATTATAAATTTCTTTTAAATCCTCAATCGCAAGAACCGGATCCATCGTATGAAACATCATATAATTTCGTTTCATAACTTCGACTGCTGCTTGTTTATATATCTTTTTGCTGTCCTCACCGCTGTAATAATGCCAATAACGATAAATATAACCGATCCAATACAGGACATCTTTTGAAAATACTTCTCCGCCAATCAAGCTTTCTGTCTTGGAATTTCCGATAACCTCATCTAAAAGATATTCTTCTCCTGCCCATTGCATACGATTATACTCGGAATCTAATGCTTTTGCCGTCTCAGAATTCATAAACAGTTTAATAAACTCCATGCTGCCGTAATTATGATCCGCCGACAGTTCAAAAAGTCTTCCCTGTATATCACAAAGTTTCAAAGCTATCTCATTCATTATCTTCCTCCGGTTTTTGCATTATCCAGAATCTCATCAAAAAATAAACCTTCACGGCGGTAGTTCTTGCAGATATCGTTCGCAAGAGAAACTC
Organism: Clostridium sp. MCC344; assembly: GCF_018785365.1. NCBI lineage: Bacteria > Bacillati > Bacillota > Clostridia > Eubacteriales > Clostridiaceae > Clostridium > Clostridium sp. MCC344. Next base: position 224,923 of record NZ_WQPQ01000013.1, read on the forward strand.
CCCTTGCACGATTTTCCTCAGCAACTTCCTTAATAAATGCCCTCTCTAAATATGAAAGTTCTATTTCCGCTTCGATATGAATTGCATCACATCCTCGCTGCGAGACAGCAACATACTGACTTCCTAATTGCAATGCAGAAAGGCTGTGCACCAATGCTGCATCTGTGATATTTCCAATAAAGAAATTATCAATCACATAAAACATTCTGTCATTCGCAATGCTTCCAATAAGCAGATCTTTTCCTGCTGCCATATTTCGATACTTGTTATAAAATTCAGTACCCTTTATACTCTCCATTCTTCCCCTGTTATATGCTACAAGCATTGCCCACTCAATATCTGCTGGTATCGTTAACATTTCAAGTTTATTCGTATCGACAGAGACAATATAAAATTTTGATTTTTCATAGTCACAAATCAACGTCAGTGCCTGACTTGGATCCGTTCCCACATAAAAACCTCTGCCAAAATCACATTGCTTCCGGCTTTTCGGTTCGATCATTCCCTCTATACCGGATTTCGATCCATGATAAAGCAGCACCATTCCTTTAACAACTTCTATTTTTTTTGCCGCTTCCGTAATTTTCTCCAACGTCATATCATAAACTGGAACTGCCTGTGCCTTACACAACTCAAACAATCTCATCTGCGCCAGTTTATTAGGAACAGCCCGACCATTTTCCCAACGGTTCACTGTTGCAAAAGACACATTCATATGTTCTGCGAACTCGGTTTGACTCATGTTCAAATAAAGCCTAATTTTTTTTATCAAATTTTTCATGCTATTTCTCCAAAATATAACATTATATATATAATTAAATATATCAAATATTATATTCTATGTCAATGTATCTACCGGAATCCACTTCATACCATGCAGTCAATATATTGTCGTTTATTCTTTGCATCTTTTTTACTTCTCTCGAAACACGATAAATATCCGTTTCTAAATATTTTAGGGGTAATTCTGATACCTCATTATGTTTTATATCTGGAACTAATAAATTGTTTTTATCTTCTTCTATAATTTTTACATAATTACTATACAATACAGGACACTCAGCCTTTAACAAAGCCACTACATTAGGATACACTATTTTATTAACCATATCAGATGCCCGATATCCTGTAATTTTCATATCATTTGGATTGATATACACATGATTAAAAAAATCAATATCTATAATGCATCCATGAATATTTCCACTACCACCAATTTTTTTAATTTTCTCTGCGATTTTTTCTTGATAACGTGTATATTTATCTAAAGGTTCCTTGATGATTTTAATCACTCGATCCATGTTACTAAAGAAATATTGTATATCATTTATCCATAATTTCTTTAATGCTCCACCATTCAAAATACATAATTGATTCTTCTTTGATTTATGAATAAAGCAATAATAATTATTTTTCTTCAGCATATAAAGTACATAAATATCCCTTGTAAAGGTCATTTGAATATTCTTTCCATGCATAAAATCTTGATATTCTTGACTTGTAATTTTATAAATCCCATCTTTATAACTCGAAAAGCAATCATAGTCATTATCTATCAAGAAATTCTTTAAATGTACATCCTGATTATTATATCCAATTTGATTATCCGCATATATTCTTTGTTCTCCGTCATCAAAAAATATATTTTTGTGCGTATGACCACTTACGTATACAAACTTGCCATGGTAATCACTATTCATTGACCAGTCCTCTTTAGGCATATGAGTCAATATGATAGTATTCTTATCATTAAGAATATTGATCAACTTATTATATAAACTTTCAAATTTTTTACTTTCTTTAATTTCTACAGTTCTATCAATCGTGTTTCTATATAATCCGATATTGGCATTAAACTTCTCATTATATCCAGAGAATCCAATTCCACCTAATATAACTAATCTTGCCCATCGAAGCATTTCTGAAATATCAGTATTCCTCATTTGGCATAGCTCATTATAGGATATAATTTTCGCATCAGCATGCTCATTTCTATAAAATAATTCATTATGTAATAAATACATATTATTTTCTTTTAATAGTTTTCTATATTTTTCTACAATTTTGTCCAATGTGAAATTTGGGAATTCCCACAGTTCATGATTACCAAGAATAAATATGAACTGTTTCCCCATGTGTTTATCAACTATATTTTTTCTTAACATCCTTACAAATAATTCGAATACAGAAAATTCTGCAGAGACGTCTCCTCCAATAAGTGTTAGTTCACTACTTTCACACAATATTCTATCAATAATTTTTTGCACTAAATAAATAACGTCTTCCTTTGATCTGCACTTCGCATCCATAATTTTATGCATCAAATGTAAATCCGAAATATAACTAATTCTTCTGCTTTTACCTAAATAGAAATTCTCAGTTCCTATAAACTCATCTCTCGATGTCTGTAGTATTAACGCTGTATCCTTTTCATTTTTCACAACCTCAGAGAAACTTCTAATAACATTCTTATTATATTTAAATTCATCATATGGAATTTTAAATTTATCACAAAGTTCACTAGTCATCTGGGCATCATGTAAATTTAAATTCGATATATCATTCAAGTATTTTAATCCAATACATAAAATAAGATTGGCATTTGATAAATTTCCTTTGAGAAAATATACAAAATCAAAGAAATATTTAAATTTATGGGTCCTTTCTTTAACCACTTGTTTGGCAGTATTATACCAAGTTTGTTCAACCCAGAAATATCCATCTTTATATATCTTATTTATTTTGTAACTTACATTTTTGTTTTTCATCGGTAGTTTTGTTGTTATATCTATTTTATATTTATCAAATTCTTCATTCAATTCAAATGCATTTGATAAATCACAATTTCTCAAATCTCCATTTCTATAGTTAATAAAATCATTAAATTTTTCAAAAGCGCGGCATATATAAATCGGATATCCCTTTTCTAAACGTTGTCCACTATTACTATTTGTATATCTACTAATACATGTTATTTCATAATAATAGTGTGTAAAATTGTCAAAAATGCATTTAATATCTTTTTCAATGTTATTATCATTGATATCTTTTACAAATTCTTTTAATTGCTTTTTATGTTTTGCATTAGTGACTTCCGTACCCTGAGAATAATTATATTCTGCAATCACATCCTTAGGGTCAAAAATAAAGCATAATCCTTGAACTGTATTAAAATCAATATAACAGTCATCCGATAAATACTTCATAAGTATTCTCATTTTTGACTTACTATATTGGTTGCAATAAGCATATTGATAAAAGAAAAAGTAAATCAACAGGTTCTGAGACAATGCTGTTTTTTCATATTCTTTACATACAACTTTCAACTCATCGTAATTAGTGCAATCATTGAAGGTATTTATCCATTGTTTAACTTCTCTTTTATTTTTTTCACATCTGTTATATTCATCAATATCTCTTTGTAATACAAGCTCCGCATAATCATCAATCGTTTCAGTTTGAAAGCATATCTTACTTTTTAGTTTTTCTATATTTAAGTGATATTTCTTCAAAATATCTTTCGGAAATTTATATTGATAGTAACAAGCGTTATCGTACACATCACCATCTAAAAAGTTATAAAATTCTTCAAATGAACCAAACAATTTTTCATCTTGATGAAGTTCATCTCCATTGTCGCCTGTATTTTCCCATTCTTTGACAAAGAACACTTGTCTAATAACATCAAATCCGCGTCTACCAGATCTTCTTAAATTGAGTTTTCTTTCTTCTCTAATAATATCCATATTCTGTTGATATTCAAATGGAATTTCATTTATTGATAATTCACTATATTTCAATTTTCCTATGATGCTTTCAATTTCTTTTCTCTTATCACATTTTTCATTTAATAATATATCTGAACTTGATTGCTTTTTCAAATTGAAACACCTCTTTTAGATCATACTCGTCAAATTGTTCGCTTACATTTATATTATACACTAACCTGTCCCGTAACATAAAGAGGATTTATCCATAAAAATAGCGCATTACATTCATTTTCCTGCTTATGTATAATGCGCTATTAATATCATATGCTTTTATTTCCTGCTCTCAGCCAACTCCCCCAGCTTCCCAAGCAATTCCTTCGCCTTCTCCATCATCGGCTCGCAATCCTTATACTTCTTTCCCTTATCCTGATAGAACAGCACTGGCTTTTCGCCCTGTGCAAAGCGAAGAGCGGTCTTGTACCCGGCGATGAGGGCCGGAATCCCGGTGACATCGAGCTTTGCCTTCGGGTAAAGTTCAATGCGGATCTCCTGGGTGTTGATGTCCACCTCGGTCACGTAGGCGCGGTGGGCCAGGGCTTTTAATTCCGCTACACGCAGCAGGTTATCCACAGATTTCGGGATATCGCCGAAGCGGTCGATCAGTTCATCCTGCATATCCATGTACTCGTCGTCCGTCTCGATGGCGGAAATTCTCTTATACACATCCAGTTTCAGATACTCATTCTTGATATATCCATCCGGAATAAACGCGTCGATATCGCAGTCCACGACCGTCTCAAACGTCTCCTCTTCCTCCTGTCCGCCCTTCAGAGCGATGACTGCCTCATTGAGCATCTTGCAGTAGAGGTCGTATCCGACCGCCTCCATGTGTCCGTGCTGCTCCGCACCGAGGATGTTTCCCGCACCGCGGATCTCAAGGTCCCGCATCGCGATCTTGATGCCGGAGCCGAGCTCTGTAAACTCGCGGATCGCCTGGAGACGCTTTTCCGCGTCCTCCTTCAGCATCTTATCGCGCTTGTACATGAGGAACGCATAGGATGTCCGGTTCGAACGCCCGATCCGCCCGCGGATCTGGTAAAGCTGGGAGAGGCCCAGCCGGTCCGCATCCTGAATGATCATCGTGTTGGCATTCGGGATATCGAGTCCCGTCTCGATGATCGTCGTGGAGACGAGCACATCGATATCACCGTTGATGAAATCCAGCATGATCTTCTCGAGCTGGTGCTCATTCATCTGACCATGAGCGAATGCCACATTTGCCTCCGGAACGAGCGACGCCACATGGTTTGCCACCTCGTCGATGTTGTTGACACGATTGTATACATAGTACACCTGCCCGCCGCGTCCTAACTCTCTGTGGATCGCCTCGCGGATCATCTCGTCGTTGTACTCCATGACGTACGTCTGGATCGGAACACGGTCCACCGGCGGCTCCTCGAGAACACTCATATCGCGGATCCCGATGAGACTCATGTGCAGCGTTCTCGGGATCGGCGTCGCCGTCAGAGTCAGAACATCCACGTTCTGCTTCATCTGCTTGATCTTCTCCTTGTGTGTCACGCCGAACCGCTGCTCCTCATCGACGATCAGAAGTCCCAGACTCTTGAACTGCACATCCTTGGAAAGCACCCGGTGCGTGCCGACCACGATGTCCACATATCCTTTTTTCAGACCTTCGATCGTCTTTTTCATCTCTCCGGGCGTCCGGAACCGCGACATCATGTCCACGCGGACCGGGAAATCCTTCATTCTCTGGACGAACGTATTGTAGATCTGCTGCGCCAGGATCGTTGTCGGGACCAGGTACACGACCTGTTTTCCTTCCTGCACCGCCTTGAACGCCGCGCGGAGTGCGATCTCCGTCTTTCCGTATCCCACATCCCCGCAGATCAGGCGGTCCATGATCTTCTTGCTCTCCATGTCCCGCTTCGTATCGTCGATCGCAGTGAGCTGATCGTCCGTCTCATCATAGGGGAACATCTCCTCGAATTCCTTCTGCCACACCGTATCCGGCCCGTACTGGAATCCTTCCGCATCCTGTCTCGCCGCATAGAGCTGCACGAGCTCCTTCGCGATCTCGCGGACTGCCGTGCGGACCTTCGTCTTCGTCTTCGTCCACTCGGTCCCGCCGAGCTTGTTTAACTTCGGAACCTTCGCGTCAGCCCCCGCATACTTCTGGATCCCCTCCAGACGGGTCGCCGGGAGATAGAGGTTTCCGCCATCCCCGTACTCGACCTTGATGTAGTCTTTGATGACATGGTCCTGCTCGATCTTCTCGATTCCCTTATAGATGCCGAGACCATGACTCTCATGCACCACGTAGTCGCCGACAGAGAGTTCGGAGAAGCTGCTGATCTTCTTTCCTTCGTAATTATATTTTTTTCGCTTTTTCTTCCGCTTTTCCACGCCGAACATGTCGCCCTCAGTGATGACGACGAACTTGATCAGCGGGTACTCAAAGCCCTTATGGAGTTTTCCGTAGGTAACCATGATCTCCCCCGGAGCGACCGGCTGTCCCGGGTCTTCCGGACAGAATGCCCGCAGGTCATACTCCCTTAAATCTCCTGCGAGGCGGCTCGCTCTGGTCCTTGACGCGGAGAGGAGGACAACGCGATATCCGTCCTTCTTCCATCTCGTCAGGTCCTTGATCAGGATCTCGAAGCTGTTCTGGTAGGAATTTAAGTTCTTTCCGGTCAGGCTGTACTTCGCCTTCGGAGTCATGCCGGGGAGTCTCTGGTCGAGTCCTGTCATGAAGATCGTGTGCGGCGTGTGCGCGTCCGCCAGGATCGTTTTCGAGGAAAACAGGAGGTCCGCCTGCCCCGGCAGGATATAGCCCTGCTCCAGACGGTGGGACATACTCTCGCGGAATTCCGTCTCGACGGTCTCCGCTTTTTCCTTCATCCGCTGGGGCTCATCTAAAATTAATGCCAGGCCAGATGCCTGTTTCTTTTCGGCCGTTTTTCCGGCCGCCCTTGCTGTTTTCTTTCCTGATGTCTTCGTCCCAGCTGTCCCAGTATCACTCTGATCTACGTTCCCGCCTGATTCTACTGTCTTCTTTCCTGCCTCTTCAGCTTCAGTTTCAATAACTCCCACTTCCGCCTGTTTTCCTGTTTCTGTCGCAGAAGACACCAAAGTGACCTTAGCGCCGACTTCTTTCATATAGTCAAGAAATGAAACCGTATCTTTACAGAAATACCTGATATACGCATCCAGCATCTGGACATCAAAGCCCTCTTTTAAGGATTCCACAAGCTCCCCGACAGCCCGCCTGATCCGCGTCGCCTCCTCCGGCTTTTTCTGGTCGCGGAAGGTCTTTTCCTGCTTCTTTCCCTCTGCCTCCAGGCGCAGGATCCCGTCCTCGATATATTCCTTCGTGAGGATCAGTTCCGCTGCCGGGTAGATCGTGACCTCGTCCATCTGCTGGATCGAGCGCTGGCTCTCGGCGTCAAACGAGCGGATCGAGTCCACCTCGTCTCCCCAGAGTTCGATCCGGACCGGAACCTCCTCCGTGAGCGGAAAGACGTCAAGAATTCCGCCGCGGACAGAAAACTGCCCCGTTCCATCGACCTGTCCCATCCGCTCATAGCCCATGTTCGTGAGCTGTGTCTTGATCTCCTCGATATCGAGCGTCTGTCCCGCCATGATGTTCAGGCAGCTCTCCCTGATCATGGAAAGCGGCAGAAGATGATCCATGAGACCGTCCACGGTCGTCACGACAACGCCGCCTTCGTCCTCCAAAAGATGTTTAAACACCTGCATCCGCTGTCTTGTCAGGAGATTTCCGTGGATATCAGAGCTGTAAAACAGAAGGTCTCTCGCCGGGTACAGCCAGGTATTCGGCTCAAAATAGCTGAAATCATCGAAGATCTCCTTCGCACGGGTATCGTCATAGGTCACAACGAGCCGCCACGGATTGTCCTTTGAGAGTTCATGCATGACATGAACTTTCTGGGAATCCGTCACGCCGCTGACCTGGATCGGACCTTTTCCTTTATCCATATCCTGTTTCATATCGGTATACTCCGCCAGCTCCGCGAGCGGATTTGCAAAAACTTCAGCCATGGTTCCTCCTGTTTTTATTCGTTTCCTGTCCGATCATATTTCTGATTCTATTCCAGTTAGTGTGCATAGGCATTCTCCGCACGCACACTGCGGCAAAATTTTGCCAATACTTCTTTTATTTTTCTTCTTTCTTCCGGTTATGATCATTCATCGCCTGCGCGATCCCGACATTCACGATCTCGCAGACTGCGTCGGCCGCTTCCTTCACGGCGTCATCCATCGTCGCCTGCTCTTCCTTTGAGAAGTGTCCAAGCACATAATCTGCAAGATCCATTCTCGCCGGTTTCTCACCGACTCCGACCTTCACGCGCGGGAATTCCTGGGTTCCGAGATGTGCGATGATGCTCTTGATTCCGTTGTGACCGCCGGCACTTCCCTTTGCGCGGATCCTTAACTGACCCGGAGCCAGACTGATATCATCGTACACGATCAGGATATCTTCCGGATCCACCTTATAATAATCGGCCGCCGCGCGGATACTCTCCCCACTGGAGTTCATATACGTCTGCGGCTTCATGAGGATCACTTTCTCCCCGCCGATCACGCCTTTTCCGCAGAGCGCCTTGTGCTTCTTCTCAGAGATGTCCGCCCCGATCTTCTCCGCCAGAGCATCCATCACCATAAAACCTGCATTGTGTCTTGTATTTTCATATTCCTTTCCCGGGTTTCCGAGACCTGCAATTATTAACATTTTTATCTCCTTTTTTTCTCCGCTCTCCGCGGCAGTAAGTTTTTATCGCTGTTCGTAACTGTTCCATATCTTCGCAGTTACCATTCTTTCATTCGTTTCTTTCTGCAACGCACTTAAGGGGGATTTTTCAGTCCCCCGGTTTTTCCATTTTATCAGCTTTACCTTGTCTGCGCAAGGCTGAACTTGGCCACATTATAAAAAGATCCTGCTGCCACACATGAGCAGGATTTCGGCCCCTTTTATTTGCCGGGAAGTTTCACAAGAACTCGCCGGTAAGCAAAAACTGCCGCCACCAGACACGATCCCGGATGAGATCTCTCTGATCTCCCGGAACGTCTCTGCTGACGGCAGTTTTTATGTGATATACTCACCTTTTCATACTCCGGCAGGTACCCCCTAAGTACCGTCCGTACATTTCCCCGGATCATGCTTTCGCATTATCTCCAGCATCCATTCGGTTGTACGGAATTTCATACTCTATAGCTTACCACATTTCTTCATATAATGCAATCAATTCCATTAAATACAGGGTTTTATGTGTCATATGTATGCTTTTTCTGAATTTGTCTGTATATTTTTTAACAAACTTTAATTTCTCTCCCGCTCCAGGATCGTATATTTCTTCTCCATCCGTACCGGATGCATACTCTCTTTCGTCCGTCTCAGATTTTCCAGTCCCATATCATCTTCCCGGTTCACCAGTCCTGTCTCCGGATATGAATGGAGCAAAAACTCTTTTTCCAGATAATTGTACAGACCACGAAGCTCAGTATCTGCCTTTTCCACATGTGTCACCGTCATATCAGTCTCCTTACACTCCGTTCCCATGGAAAATGCCTCCAGAATCCCGTTCACACGAACACCGGCAATCGTGATCTCCGCTTCCCTGCAGAATCGGATTGCTTCCCGTATCCCGGTCTCCTCACTGTCCAACCGGTTCAGAGCATCATCACTTTCCTTTTTCGATGACCAGCGATCCAGAAACTGTAAAATCTCCGGTTCATCCTCCGGTCCAAGAAGAACAAACTCTGCCCGGTCTCCATAGTCTCTCCGGAATCTGGAGATCCTGTTTTTCATTTTTGAATATTTCCTTCCGGGAAGAAGACGCATCTCCTCCCCGGAATAAATATAATCAAAGCTGTCCCTGTCCTCCACGACCTCATACTGAGCCGGATCCGGATCGATCGCCGCCAGCGCTGTCATATCGTTTCTTCGTCTTCTATATAAAATGCTGACTTTCTTCGCACCCAGTCTCTTCGCCGTTCGGACCGCATCCATGGACACGTTTCCGCCTCCGATGACAACGACTTCTTTTCCGGTCAGATCGATGATCTCGTCTTTTCCAACACGTCTTAAGAACTGTACTGCGGAGAGCACGCCGTCCGCGTCCTCGCCCGGAAGTCCGAACTACCCGTCCCAAAGAACGGTATCGCATATACTATTACTATCTGCACTGATTCCATTCTCCTCAGCATAGCTGAGGGATCAGACTTTTCATAAAAAAGAGGACCTACCAGAAGTCAATGTCCGCTGGCAGATCCTCTTTTTTAATTTCCAAGCATAATATTCAAAATTTCCAAATCCGTGGAGTGCATACCATCTCGTCCCATGCGTCCGATACTTCGGATTGTTTCTTCAACATCATCCTCCACCAGACCTTCACCTGGCTGGAATGCCCTGTCATGTAATCCCATTTTCATTCCAAGAAGCGCAGTTTGAAGGGCTGTCGAAATTTTAGCTGCGCAGGATGATTTCGCGCCATCACACACCATACCTCCAACAGTTGCGATGGTGTTGGTAATTGTCTCACAGACCACTTCATATGGATATCCAAGCATGTAGCAGATACCACAGGCTGCTCCGCATGCGGCACTCACAACGCCACAGTATGCAGACAGACTTCCGATATATTTTTTCTGATGAACTGCGATCAGATTCGAAACTACAAGTCCACGCAAAAGTTTTTCTTTTTCGATGTTTTTCTCCTTCGCGTAAACAATGACCGGCACGCTGACCGTGATCCCCTGATTACCACTTCCGGAATTGATGACCACCGGCATCGGACAGCCGTTCATTCTGGCATCCGAACCTGCGGCCGCAAATGCACGTGCCTTCAGACCCACCGTCGGCTTTTCGTTTCCGTCGATCAGGATTCTTCCAACCTCTGCTCCATACGGATGTTCCAGGCCTTCCCGGCAGATCGCCATATTGCACTCGATTTGGCGATTCAGGATCTCTTCAACATCCTCAATTTTTACTTTATCCGCAAACTCCAGAATATTTTTCACTGTGAGAAGCTGTTTGTCACCTGCCTTATGACCATTTTCCTCATCTGCCTCAGTCTTTTTCAGAACACTCATCCCATCTTTTTCCATCCGGGTGATATTTTTATGGGTCTTCTGAATCTCGACCAGCGCCGTATGCTCTCCGGCGCGCAGTTCCACTACAATGTAAAGAGTCGCCACGCCTTCGATCAGTTTACAGGTACAAAATTTCTGATTTAAAAGCTCTTTTGTCTTCTCCTGATCCTCTTTTGTCACACTCTCAAGCACTGCCAGATCCATATCTGGATCTCCGCCCACGATTCCCAGTACTGCTGCCACATCGATTCCTTTTAATCCGCCGGAGTTCGGTACCGTCACTCCCATGACATTTTTAACGATATTTCCGCTGCAGGACACTACACATTTCTCCGGCATCTGACCTAACAGTTTCCGCGCTTTTGCTGCCGCGTAGGCGATTGCGATCGGTTCCGTGCAGCCGAGCGCCATAATCAGTTCGTCTTTTAATATTTCAAGATGGTTTGTGTATAATTTCTGGTCCATTTTTTATTTTTCCTCATGATATTTTTAACAGTTTCTTAGCGCTTTTTCTCCTTCTGTTCTTTCTTTTTCGATTATTTTTGCTATAATAATTCATATCTTTCATCAATGTTACTGCAGAAAAAATTTAAGGAGCACACTATGAACTTTTTAAATCTCTACTACTTTCGCGTGGCCGCTGAAGAACTCAGTTTCACAAATGCTGCCAAGCGTTTATTTATATCCCAGCAATCCCTCAGCAACCACATTTCCCGCCTGGAAAACGAATTCGGTGTGATCCTTTTTAACCGTACCCAACCGATCACACTCACCGAAGCCGGAAAATCCCTCTATGCAAGTTCCAAGGTTCTGCTTCATCAGAAAGAACAGATTGAAAAAAGCATGCAGGATATCCGGGACTTCCGAAAAGGTGAACTGACTCTCGGAATCAGTACCTCCCGCGGAGCTGTCATGCTTCCAAAGATACTTCCAGAATTCCGCTCTGCCTTTCCCCAGATCAAACTAAATCTTGTAGAAGGTACAACAAAAGAGATCAACCAGGCATTGTTTGAAGGACGGGCAGATCTCTGCATCGGTTTTGCGATCAATGATCCAGAAAAAGTACACGAGGAACTGCTCCATACAGAATCTCTCGTCTGCGTTATTCCAAACTCATTTTTGCCGCGCTATCTGAAGATAGACTCCACTTTGATTCCGGGTTCTGTTCAAAGTTTCAACATTTTTGCCGACTGCCCGTTTATCAAAATGCCGAAACAGACATGGCTGGGCGAAATGTTTGAAAAATGTTGTGAAAGCTACAACATTGAACCGGAAATCCTCCTCGAGACCACCAGTATGTCCACCATGGTTTCCCTCTGTTCTTCCGGAATCGGTGCCATCGTGCTTCCCGAAATCTTCGTCAGCCGCCGTATGACATTCTGGAATTCCTTCGACTGGAAAGAACAGGTGTCTGTCTTTCCGTTAAACTATCCGGCGGGCTACCGGCCGATCACAATCGCTTACATGAAAGACCACTATCTCAGCCGAGCCGCCGATGAATTCATCCGGATGGCACAGGAAAAGTTTTCCTGCTAAGCGTAGATCGGATGGATCTTCGCCTCCACATCATCTTTCGCTTTGCGGATAAATTTTAAAGTTTCCTCATTTAACGGATAGCGGATCACACAACCCGGTGTTAAGATCTGACCGCAGCCACCCATCAGTTTAAAACACTCATAAATCTGATGATGGATGGCATTGCGGTCATCTTTTGTGATATCGGTGCGGTTTAGTCCGCCCATAAGGCATTTTCCAGACTCAAGCGCCGCCTCATCCACTGACGGATATGTCTCCCATGCATGCCAGTTGAAGACCTGTACCGGATAATCCTTCAATATTTCCATCATGATATTACTTCCATGGGCATGCAGTGTGTTCATCCATCCATCTTTCGCCGCATTCAGGACCTCCAAGTCATAAGGAACGCCAAATTCCTTATACTGTTCTGCAGTCATAAAATTATAAGTACTGCTCTGCGCCGCAAAGAAGATTCCGTCCGCACCGGCTTCCAGCGCTGCCCGAGCCATATTGCAGGTCGTCTCCGTAATCACTTTCAGCGCATGATGAACTGCATCCCCGTCACCATTTTCCAGATACTGAAGAAGTGTATTTCCGGACAATTTATTCGCTGTTGTCAACGGGCTGAATATCGTGAAAATGACTGGCACATCCTCATTCTTTACCTTATCGAGAACAAGTTTCAATCCTTTTAATTCTCTCGCAAGACTTCCTTCCTTTACAGAACACGGTTTCAGTTCATACCAGTCCTTCGCTTCGTGGATCGGTGTTTTTGTGACTTTCGCCACTCCGCCTTTCGCAATATCTGAATAATCAATCTCACAACCGAAGTCTTCGATGGCGTACATTCCGTTATTCATAGTCTTTATAAAGTCGATATCATACTTTTTATAAAACTCATATGTCTTTTCCGCTAAAAGTTCCGGATTCAGATCGATTCCCGGAAGATGGGTCCAGAATGAATATGGAAGTTTGTCCGGTTTTTCCCCTGCAATAGCTGCCTGAATTCTCTCTTTCTTTGTCATCATATAGCGACCTCCTTTAGCCGTTCACGTTTTTGTTTTCGATGCCAGTATAAGAATTCAGATTACAAATGTCTAACAAGTTTTGTTCTTTTATTCACAATCATTCAGTTGTAATTCGGTATGTTTTTTGTTCATTTTTTTCTTTTTTATCCATTTTACAGTCATTATATTGTGATATAACACGGAAAAGCTGTTTGTTTTCTGACATAAAATTCACTAGAATGAATGTAACAAAAGCAAACGCGTTTCTTGCTGGACCAGTCTATTATGACGACAAAATTTTTTAGTTCTACTATAAAAGGAGGATCTCACATGAAAAAAATATTTGCACTTATGACCGCAGGAGCTTTAGCATTATCTCTTAGCGCATGCCAAGCTTCCAGCCAGCAGACAACAGACACCACAACAAAATCTGCTGATTCCACTGATACTGCAGCCGCCAAAAACGATGGTTCTTTCCCAAGCGAAACGATCACTCTCGTCTGCCCGTTCTCAGCCGGCGGCGGAACCGACATTGGTGCCCGCAATCTTGCACAGGCTCTTTCTAAAGTAATGGGAGTCAATGTTGTCGTTGAAAACCAGACAGGATCTGGCGGATGGGTCGCATGGACCGATCTGATCCAGGGCGATTACAAAGACGGTTATACGATCGGTCTGATCAACCATAACTATGCGATGGGTGAGCTTGATCCGGATAACCCTAGAAAATATAATCTCGATGACGTCACTGTCCTTGCAAACCAGGCTCTCGACTACAATGTCATGGCGATCCGTTCTAATGACACACGGTTCTCCGATATTGACAGCTTTATCGAGTACGCCAAATCCAATCCTGTTCTCGTTTCCGCCCAGGCAACAGGAATTACCGACGGAGACGCAACAACTGCTGAATGGTTCAACAAGACCTTCGGAACCCAGATCACTGTTGTTCCGGTAGACGGAGCTTCCGACAGCCGCGGAATGTTCTTATCCGGTGACACAGATATCTTTTTTGCATCCATCTCTGATGTCATGGCTTCCTATCAGTCTGGTGAGATGAAGGTTGCATGCATTTTTTCCGACGAACGCAGTGACTTCATACCGGATGTTCCTACGATCAAAGAGGCAACCGGTGAAGACTTTGTCGCATTCGCAGCTCGCGGATACTTCTATCCGAATGGTGTTCCACAGGATATCGTCGACACGACCACTGACGCATTATTAAAAGCAATGGAAGATCCTGACTATATCGAAAATATGGCTGCTCTTGGTCTTCAGCTCGACAATACCTCCGGTGAGGACTTCAAAGAACTTCTTGAGAGCCAGGTTGAAACCAGAAAAATGATCTGGAACGTACAGTAACTGATCATTCCCACATAAGAAAAGGAGTTTATCCATATGGCAAAAAAGTTTCATCGCGACGTATGGGTAGGAACCGTTCTTCTCATCTTCTGTATCGCAGTGTTCTTTACTGCGGTACAGATTCCTGGACAGGCTTCCTATCTTCCGATCACTCTGTCCCTGTTAATGGGATTATGTTCTGTATTTATTATTCTGAAAGGTCTCCGGCTCACCAAGGAGCAGGATGGGGATTTCCACTACTCCATGACTATAAAGAGCAGTAAATACGCATTCCTGTTCATGTTTTTTATTTTTATCTATTTCCTTGGCCTCCGCTATATCACATACTGGATCGCGACACCGATCTTTATGCTGCTTTCCATGAAATATTTAAAGCTGAAGTCCTGGAAAGTAAACATTGTGATCACCGTTCTCTACACCCTGATCTGTTATGTTGTTTTCGTTATCATTCTTCATCTCCCGATCTATAAAGTCGGCATTCTCGGACAACTGTTCCGTTATATTTAAGGAAAGGAGCTTATAAAATGGCAGAATATTTATCACTCGCATTGAGTTCGTTCCTCTCCATTGATGTCTTTCTCGGACTGCTCGTCGGTGTTGTAGGCGGAATGATCATCGGAATTATTCCCGGATTGGGACCGTCCGTCGGTATTGCCCTGCTGCTGCCGATCTCATTTTCCATGAGTCCCACAGCTGCCCTTGTCATGATGACCGCAATGTACACAACCGGTGTGTACGGCGGATCCATCACTGCTGTTTTGTGCCATACACCAGGTACCGCGGCATCTGCGGCGACCACACAGGATGGCTATGAAATGACGAAAAAAGGCCGCGGCATGGAGGCCGTGTCCGTCGTAACCATCGCATCCGTTGTCGGTGGTATCATTGGTGCCATCTGCCTGATCTTATTTGCCCCGGCACTCGGAAGAATCAGTCAGATGTTCTCCTGCCTTGAGTATTTCCTCGTTGCCTGCTTCGGTGTTCTCGTCGTTGCCGGACTCACGGGAGATAACCAGGCAAAAGGAATCTTCGCCGCTCTGTTAGGTCTTCTGATCGGCTGCATCGGCATGGACTCCATCAGCGGTGTGTCTCGATTCACGTTCGGACAGCTCTGGCTTGAGGATGGTCTTGACTCCACACCGATCCTGATCGGATTATTCTCAATCTCCCAGGTTCTCATCCTCGTTGAAAAGCTGATGACAGGAACCGGTGCAACCATTGTTGACGACCCGGCAGCTGCCTTAAAGGGAAAGCGTTGGGAAAAAGGCAATGCCGGTCTATTAACTCCTACCATGTTAAAAAGTTCTGTTATCGGTGCATTTATCGGATTTATCCCTGCTGCCGGCTGTTCCATCGCCGCATGGATCAGTTATGGTCTTTCCAAACGGACTTCTAAAAATCCGGAAGAATACGGAAAAGGTTCCATTGTCGGAATTGCTGCCTCTGAGGCCGCAAACAACGCAGCCTGCGGCGGTGCCATGATCCCACTTTTCACTTTAGGTATTCCTGGAAGCCCGGTCACAGCAATCCTTTACGGAGCGCTTCTCATGCATGGCTTACAGCCTGGCAGTGACCTGTTTACAGGTTCTAAGGCTCCAACTACTTATGCGATCTTCCTTGGTTTCCTTTTCGCGAATGTGCTGATGGGAATCATCGGAGTTTCCATGGCAAGACAGATGGCAAGAGTCTGCCTCGTTCCAAACTCTGTTCTCGTTCCGATCATCGTCGCATTATCCTGCATCGGTACTTATGCACTGAGCAACAGCATGTACGAAGTTATCATCATGCTCGTGTTCGGTCTCATCGGATACCTTATGAAAATCTACGGATTTGAACCGGCACCTCTGGTTCTCGGCGTTGTCCTTGCCGATATTCTGGAATCCAACTTCCGCAGAACCTTGATCATGGCTGCACCGAAGGGCGGACTCATCCCGTATTTCTTCTCCCGCCCGATTGCAATCATCATCCTGCTTGTAATCATTGGTTTCGCAATGGTTCCTGTTTTAAAAAACGTACTCACTAAAAAACAGAAGCAGTAATTTTCACTCATCCCCCTCTCTCCGGCAGGATATATTGTCCAGATATCCTGCCGGATCTTTTTATTATTTGTTTATGTTTGCAAAAACTGTCGAAAGTAAAAAGTTTTTGTACTATAATGCAATTACTTGATTATTTCACCAGTTTATGCCATACTAATACTGCAGGAGGTGATAGACATGATAGGTTCCCATGAACTCAGGCAGCGTGACAGTTACCTGAATAAGCTGATAGGTTTTCAAGATACAGAACCGGTCAAAGTGATTACTGGTATTCGCCGCTGCGGAAAGTCCAGTCTGTTAAAGCTGATGGTTCAGCATTTGAAAAATACCGGTGTTCTTCCGGAACAGATCCTTGAAATGAATTTTGAATCCTTTGATTTTCGCAGGATGAATGCCGACGATATTTATCGCTATGTAAAAGAACGTATTGTTCCCGGAAAGCGGATGTATCTCTTCTTTGATGAGCTGCAGAGGATCGAAGCATGGGAGGACGCGGTAAACGCCTTCCGTGTAGATTTTGACTGTGACATCTATGTTACTGGATCAAACGCTTACCTTCTTTCTTCGGAGTATTCCACCTACCTCTCCGGGCGGTGTGTAGAAATCAGAATGCTGCCGCTCTCATTCCATGAATTTCTTGATTTTCACGGCTTTGAAGTACATGAAATACAAAGTGCGCTCGGGGGACTCCGCAAACAGGTATTCGACAAAAACGGGGAACATTATGAATTGCGTGAGGTATTTGATGCCTATATAAGATTCGGCGGAATGCCGGGAATCGCCGATGTCGGTCTGGATCAGGAAAAAGCACTGTCTCTTCTTGACGGTATCTATTCCACGGTAGTCATCCGTGATATTTTGGAACGTGAAAAACGCAGGGGGCAAAAACAGATCACAGACCCCACGCTTCTGCGCAAGATCATCCTGTTCCTTGCCGACAATATCGGCTCCAGCGTATCCATTTCCTCCATAGGCAACACTTTGATAAACGAAGGGCTCCTTGACGATGGTAAACGCAAGGGCGCTCCTAGCGCACATACTGTGCAGGCATATGTGAATGCACTTCTGGAAAGCTATTTTTTCTATGAGATCAAGCGCTTTGACATCAAGGGAAAGGCATACCTCCGCACGTTGGGAAAATACTATATCGTTGACATCGGCCTTCGCAATTATCTGCTGGGCTTCCGTAATCGTGACAGCGGTCATGCCATCGAAAATGTCGTTTACTTTGAATTGCTTCGCAGGGGTTATGATGTAGCGATCGGCAAGATCGGCAGCGCCGAAGTAGACTTTATTGCAACGAAAGCCGATGCTAAAAAGTATATCCAGGTGACAGAATCTATGATGAGTGAGGATGTACGCAATCGGGAACTTACACCGCTGCAAAACATCCGTGATAACTACGAAAAAATCGTTTTATCGCTTGAACCAGGGCTTGATGCTTCCTATGACGGCATCAGATCCGAAAATCTCATAGATTGGCTGCTCAGTCAATAAACGCTGTATTTCAGAGCGCAGCCAAATAAACTCCGCATATTCATTCATGAGCCGTCAAAAGGCATAGCATCCAAGATCTTTCAATACAGGAAAAGCACGCAGACGTTTTTGCATCTGCGTGCTTTTCCTGTATCCGTAATTTAACCGGCACTTTATTTATTTTTCCAATGCTCCGTATGCAATAACATATGCGCCTTATGGGACATCGGCTTTCCAAAGAAATCGCTGTAGATCTCCTTGATATCCGGATTCTCGTGGGAATAGCGCAATTTTGCTTTTGCGTCCAGCGCATAGAGCTTTCTGCCTCTCGCAAACGCCAGCTCCTCACCGTCGTGGATCGGCTGTCCGCCTCCGCCGACACAGCCGCCCGGGCAGGCCATGACTTCCACAAAGTCGTAGTGGACCTCACCGCGCTCGATCTGCTGTAAGAGTCTTCTCGTGTTTCCAAGTCCGCTGACCGCTGCGATGCGGAGCCTGATTTCACCGATGGCAAATTCCGCTTCCTGAACTCCGGCATTCTCCTGAAAACCTCCGCTGCGGACCGCCTTGAAAGCGTCTGCTGGAGGATTCTCGCCTTTTAAGGTAAAATACGCGGTGCGGAGAGCCGCCTCCATGACGCCGCCGGTCGCTCCAAAGATCACGCCCGCTCCGGTTCCCGCGTGCATCGGGCTGTCGCCAGGGATCTCCGCTAAGGTATCCGGACGGATATGGGCGGAGCGGATCATCTTTACAAGTTCCCTCGTCGTAAGCACCGCATCCACATCATGTCCGGCATACTCGCCGTAGAAGAGATCCATCTCCCGCTCGCCTTTCTTTGCCACACACGGCATGATGGACAGCGTAAAGATCTGATCCGGAGAAACACCAAGCTTTTCCGCGAAATATGTCTTCATGACAGCGCCGAACATCTGCTGCGGGGATTTCGCCGTGGAGAGATAGTTCACCATGTATGGAAACTGTGTTTTCACGAAGCGCACCCAGCCGGGGCAACATGACGTGAACATCGGTCTCTCCTTCAGCTCGCCGCTCGTAAACCGTTTTATAAACTCCGTGCTCTCCTCCATGATCGTGAGATCCGCAGAGAATACCGTATCAAAAACGTAGTTCACGCCCATGCGTTTTAAGGCATCGAAGATCTTGCCCACCGGCGCGTCCTCGTCCGTCAGGCCGAGTTCCTCGCCCCAGGCCGCGCGGACCGCCGGTGCAACCTGTGCCACCACGATCTTATCCTTATTCTCGATCGCATCCCAGACTTTCTCCGTATCATCTCTCTCGGAGAGCGCGCCAACCGGACAGTGGGTGATACACTGACCGCAGAGAGCGCAGTTCGCTTCCCCGATCGTCTTATGTCCTGCGACATTCACGGTCGTTCTGGAACCGGTTCCTTCCACATCCCAGATCCCGAGTCCCTGGATCTTATCACAGACCTGAACACAGCGCATGCACTTGATGCACTTCGCGGAATTACGGACCAGCGGGAAATTCTTATCCCACGGCTGATATTCCGGTTCCTGCTTAAACGGGATTTCCAGAATATTCAGATCATATGCCACCTGCTGCAGACCACAGTTTCCGTTTCTCGGACAGACCACGCAGCGGTTATCATGCTGGGACAGCAGCAGCTGGATCGTATTTCTTCTGTGATTCCGGACCTTCGGGCTGTTCGTATGGATGACCATGCCTTCCTTCACGAGGTTGTTGCAGGAGGTGATCAGTTTTTCCTTTCCTTCCAGCTCCACAACACAGACTCTGCAGGCCGCGATCTCGTTGATCCCCTTTAAATAGCAGAGCTTCGGGATCGGGATCCCGTTCTTCTCGGCAGCTTCCATGATCGTAATATTTTCCTCTGCCGAAATCTTTTTTCCGTCGATCGTAATATTTACCATAATGTACTCCTGCCTCCTTTAAAGATTCCGTATCCGAAATGATCACAGCGCAGGCACCGTCCGGCTTCCTGCTTCGCCTCCTTCTCGGTCATGCACTTCTCGACTGCCTCGAAATCACAGACACGCTCGCCTGCTTCCCGCTCCATTAAGTTCACACGTCCGCACGGAGTCTTGTCCTTTAAGCTCGCCTCCGGAATTTCCACTCCGCTCGTGATCTCGTGGTGGTAACCCAGGTATTCATCGATGTTCGCCGCAACAACCTTCGCTGCTGCGATCGCTTTAATTACAGATGCCGGACCGCTGGAGCAGTCGCCGCCCGCGAAGACGCCCGGCATGTTTTCAAATGCACCGCTCTTTAAGGTCACAATCTTTCCGCGGGATACCGGGATCCCGGCTTTCTCGAAATGTCCGGACTCGATATCCTGTCCGATCGCCTTGATCAGGACATCACATGGAATGTAGACATCCGGCTCTCCGGTCGGCTTCACGCTGGCGCGGCCGTCCCTGATCGCGCTGATCATCTGCGGGGTCGCGTAGATGCCATGGATCTTGTGGTCTTCCCCGACATCTAAGGACGCTGGAGCCTTTAAGGTCACGATCTCGATCCCCTCCGCGATCGCGCCCTCGATCTCACCCGGCAGCGCCGTCATATCGTTTCTCCGTCTTCTATATAAAATGCTGACTTTCTTCGCTCCAAGTCGTTTTGCCGTGCGGACTGCATCCATGGACACGTTTCCGCCGCCGATGACAACGACTTCCTTTCCGGTCAGGTCGATGATCTCGTCTTTTCCGACACTCCGCAGGAACTGTACCGCGGAGAGAACGCCGTCCGCGTCCTCACCCGGAAGTCCAAGCTTCTTATCCGTGCTGGCGCCGATCGTGATGAGCACCGCGTCATACTGTTCCCGCAGTTCCTGGATCGTGATGTCCACACCGATCTTTAAGCCATATTTTACTTCCACGCCGGTCTTTAAGATCGCGTTGATATCGTCATCCAGCCGATCTTTCGGGAGACGATAGTTCGGGATCCCGTACCGCAGCATACCGCCGAGCTTCGGCAGCATCTCGTACACGGTCGTCTGATGTCCCATGAGCTGTAAGTAGTAAGCAGCACTTAAACCTCCCGGACCGCCGCCGAGGACAGCGACCTTTTTCCCGGTCGACGGAGCACATTTCGGCGGATCCACAACACCCGCGTAATCTGCCGCGAACCGTTTCAGTCCCCGGATATTGACCGCATCGTCGACCATGTTTCTCCGGCATCTCGCCTCACACGGATGCTCACAGATAAAACCGCAGGTCGTCGGGAACGGGTTGTCCTTCCGGATCAGGCGGATCGCATCGGCATATCTTCCTTCTTCCACGAGCGCCACATAACCCGGAATGTCCACATGGGCCGGACAGATCGCGACACACGGGACCGGTTGGTTGTATGTACAGGTACAGCGGCCTTTCTTGATGTGCTCCACATAGTCATCGCGGTAGCCGATCAGCCCCTTATAGACCATGTTCGCCGCCTCATAGCCGATCGCACAGTCCGCGGAATCCATGATGGAAAGCGCCGTCTTCTCCATGAGATCCAGCGTATCCATTGTTGCTTTTCCGTTTAATACGTCACGGATCAGCTGGTTTAACTGCCCGAGACCGATCCGGCACGGAACGCATTTTCCGCACGTCTGCGCGTGGCAGAGCTCCAGAAACGCTCTCGCCATATCAACAGGACAGAGCCCAGGCGGGCTCGATTCGATTCTTCTCTCCAGATCTTTATAAAGTCCCTCCATCACGATCCGCGCGCGGGTCGGGGACATGATCTCCAATCTGCTCATATGATTCACTCCTCTGCAATTTTTTCATCGGTCACACCTGCTCACGCAGGTATGCCTGCTTTCCCCTCTATGGCTTATTGAATTTGTTTCTTAACATATTGTCGATTTTATCACGTAATTATTAAATAAATCAAGTCTTTTATGCACTTTACTTAATAATCTTTTGTTTAACGTTAATTTTTAGACAATTTTGCCGGTATTCTTTCCCATATCAATGATCTGATTTTCGTTTCTCTCATCTTGCGTGTCGGGGAGAACTATGATACGATAAAGAATGGTGTGCAAGGAACGCTCCCTGTCCTGGTGTCCGTATATGCTCACCCGAAAGGAGACTTGTGATATGAAATCCGGAGAACATTTTGACGTGATCATCATCGGCGCCGGCCCGTCCGGAATCTTCTGCGCGTATGAGCTGATCAAAGAAAAGCCAGAATTAAACATTCTGATGATTGAAAAAGGAAGACCGATCGAGAAACGTGTCTGTCCAAAGAGAAAAACAAAAGTATGCGTTGGCTGCAAACCATGTTCCATCACCACAGGCTTTGCAGGAGCCGGAGCTTTCTCCGACGGAAAACTCTCCCTTTCCCCGGATGTCGGAGGAAATCTGCCGGAGATCTTAGGATACGATAAGGCGACAGAGCTCATCAGGGAATCCGACGATATCTATCTGCAGTTCGGCGCTGATCAGAACGTATACGGTGTTGACAAACAGCAGGAGATCCGCAAGATCCGTAAAAAGGCCATCAATGCAAACTTAAAACTGATCGAATGCCCGATCCGTCACCTCGGAACCGAGGAAGGCTACAAGATTTATACCCGCCTGCAGGATCACCTCCTCGCAAACGGCATCCACATGGAATTCAACACGATGGTAAAAGATATCATCATCGAAGACGGAGCTGCAAAAGGTGTCATTACCGATAAAGACGAGGCATACTACGCAGACGAGATCGTCTCCGCCATCGGTCGCGAAGGTTCCGACTGGTTCTCCCACATCTGTAACGACCACGGGATCGATACCGAGGTCGGCACCGTTGATATCGGTGTCCGTGTCGAGGTCCGCGACGAGGTCATGGAATTCCTCAACAAGAACCTCTACGAGGCAAAACTCGTATACTACACACCGACCTTCGACGATAAAGTCCGCACCTTCTGTACGAACCCGTCCGGTGAGGTTGCGACCGAGTATTACGAAAACGGTCTGGCTGTCGTAAACGGTCATGCTTATAAATCAAAAGAATACAAGACAAACAACACCAACTTCGCGATCCTGGTATCCAAGAACTTCACAAAACCGTTCAAGACCCCGATCGAGTATGGTAAACACATCGCCCAGCTCTCCAACATGCTCTGCGACGGAAAGATCCTCGTCCAGACCTTCGGAGACTTCCAGAGAGGCCGCCGCACCACAGAGGAGCGTCTCTGCAGAAACAATATCATCCCGACCTTAAAGGATGCTGTTCCGGGCGACCTTTCCTTAGTTCTCCCACACCGCATCATGGTCGACATCAAGGAGATGTTAAAAGCTCTGGACAAGGTAACTCCGGGTATCGCCAGTGACGAGACACTGCTTTACGGCGTGGAAGTTAAATTCTATTCCAACAAGGTCGTTGTCGATAAGGACTTTGAGACAAACATCCACGGTCTCCGCGCCATCGGTGACGGTGCATCCGTGACCCGCGGTCTTCAGCAGGCATCCGCGAATGGACTTTCCGTTGCGAGAAGTATCTTGGCGAGAATGGATCAGAAATAAATGATAAAAAGAGCACCTTACGATCAATGTTTCAGGGATTTTTCTTTCTGACATTGTGATGATAGGGTTACAGTACACGGGCACTCCATGCCCGCGCACTGTAACAGGATTTTGCCGATGCTTCGCATTCCGAATCGGCAAAATCTGCTGCCACAACTGTATTGTACGGAATTTTCAGTTCAGAAAATTCCTACCGTGTACAGTAACACGATAGGTGCTCTTTTTCTTAGTTCAATTCGAGTTCAGCCTCTGTGTTCCAGTCAGCGCAGGCCGACAAATTTTCTCAAAGGCTCCGTTCTCTGCCGTTTGTTTCGATCGATATCGGTATATTGTCTGCGAAGAATGTGTATATTCGCAAAATGTTTTTTCACTTTCTCGGATGTGCCCCCTGGTACGCCTCCCGGACTGTATTTTCCGTCGCATATGCCGTATACATCTGCGTGGATGCCAGGTCGGAATGCCCCATCATGGTCTGAACAGCGCGCATGTCAGCGCCGTTGCTCAAAAGATGGACCGCAAAAGAGTGGCGCAGGGTGTGCGGTGTGATGTCCTCCTCGATCCCGGCCCGCTCCCCATAATATTTGATCAGCTTCCAGAAGCCCTGACGGCTCATGACTCCTCCGCTGCAGTTTGTAAAGAGAAGTTCCGAACTCATTCCCTTTAAGAACGTCTCCCGCGAGGCCTCCAGATACTTCGCCAGCGCATTTTTCGCCGCATGGCCGAACGGGATCATCCGCTCTTTATGCTCATCCCGGCAGGTGATAAAGCCGACCGCCATATTCACGTCTGAAAGCTTCAGGGTTACAAGCTCCGTCACACGGATCCCGGTCGCATATAAAAGCTCCAGCATCGCCTTATCACGGATCTCTTTCGGATTCGCACAGGACGGCTGGTCCAGAAGTCTCGTCACCTTATCTACTGTGAGGATCACTGGCACCTTCTTTTCGATCTTCGGTGCATGGATCGATTCTGCAGGATCCCTCCGGATCATTCCTCTCCTATACATCCAGCCGAAAAATGACTTTGCGGACGCCAGGGACCTTGAGACCGTCGATGCCGCCTTTCCCTCTTTTCGCTGAAAAAGGAGATAAGAATTCAGCGCGGTCTTTGTTACCTTTCCGCACTCCGTGATCCCGTTCTCTTCCAGATAATCCGCCATCTTCAGAAGATCCCTCTGATAAGAAAACGTTGTATTTTTTGACGCTTGTTTTTCCTCCTCCATATAATGGATGAAGGTCTGAATTTCCTCTCTCATACCTTTTCCCCGTTCATTTGCGGCCACTGTAATCCACTGTTCCCTTATTTTTCCCGGCAAAACCAATATTTTTCTACATTATATCCCCATTTTATGGCAAAATCAAACGGATTTTTCCCACTTGAATCCCTTTGCAGGGAACTCACGCAGCCCGGAAACCTTTTTCAGTACCTTTTTGCAGCAATTCCGTGCCTTCATCCTCACTTGTGTCTACGAAAAGAACCGAAAAACTCCTGCTGAAACTTCCGGATTGATCAAAGTCTCTGCTGCGATTCCGAGTGCTGTCAATAAGATCATACTCAAGATCCGGGATTGCTCATTCCCCCGCACCGGTTCCCGGACCACGATCCACAAGAGATACGCCGCCAGCGCATAAAAGATCCCCTGTGGAAAGACCAGCCCAAAAAAGAGCAGGATCCCGCTGAATCCGCTGTGCATCGTCAGGGCACAGACGATCACTGACGCCTGAAACGATACGCAGACTGCCGACGCATAGCAGATGATCCCGGACAGCGACGTCTGGCAGATCAGGATCCCCACCAGGATCCACACAAAGCGCTTCTTCAGAATGCCTGCGAACAGGCTGTAATAATCCACTGACGACAGCTCCGTAGGTGCAAAGATCCCCGCAAACCATTGTTCCAGCGTATTCTTCATCTCCATGCTCATGTGATTGCAAAAAATCGTCCCCACTGCAGTCCCCACAAATAAAAAAAAGGACAGCCAGAACAACTGACTGTCCAATAGTCTCCGGTGTCTGCGGATCCCAGTCATAGCGCAGCCGCCCCTGTTCCTTTTTCACAGTGTATGCGCACAGTCCCATGCTTTATCCACAATATTGTTTCTGATTTTTTAGTCTTCCAGTACCTGCTCTTACCGGATTCCTTCCTTCTGGGCATACGCAAGGATCGCCGCGATCGTCTTTGCGTCCGTCATCTTCCCGCTGTAGATCAGATCCAGAAGGTCCTTCACTTCCCACTCCTCCACGTCGATGCTCTCGTCTGCGTCGAGGTGCTGTTTCGACGGGATCAGATCTTTCGCGATATAGACGCCGATACGCTCGTCACAGAATGCCACCGTTGTATTGACCGTCATCAGGAATTCCAGATTTTCACTGCGGAATCCCGTCTCCTCCTCAAGTTCTCTCGCTGCACACTCGATCTTCGGCTCATCCGGCGCATCCAGCTTTCCCGCCGGGATTTCCAGAGTAAAGCGGTCCAGGGCGTTCCGGTACTGGCGCACCATCAGGATCTTTCCGTCCTTTGTCACCGGAAGAACAGCGGCAGCGCCGTCATGATGGATATAGTCATAGACTTCCTCGATCCCGTTCGCAACGACGGTGTCCCGGTAGATCTTTAAGATCATTCCTGTATAGGCAAGTTCACGTTTTAAACGAATTGTCTTTTCCATGTTTCTTTCATTTCCTCTCACTTTATGCTTTGTTCTGATCCACAGTCAATCATTTCACAAAATCCGACATGTCTGCATAGAACTGTCTGCGATTTGCTTCTTGTTCGCAATTTATCTCATTATCTGTGAATAATAGGAGAATTCTTTTTACAGCAATCAGCCCTTTAATTTCTTATTCTTCTCAAAGTTCGCATCGCAGGCCTTGATGATCGCACCGCGGAATCCATTCTCTTCCAGGGCGGCAAGTCCTTCGATCGTTGTTCCGCCCGGAGAGCATACCATATCCTTTAATTCGCCCGGATGTTTTCCTGTCTCAAGGACCATCTTCGCGCTGCCGAGCACCGCCTGGGCAACCATCTTGTAGGCAGCCTGGCGAGGAAGTCCGTTCTTCACGCAGCCGTCAGCCAGCGCCTCGATGAACATGTATACATATGCCGGTGAACAGCCGCTGGCGCTTCCCACAACATCCATCAGCTTCTCGTCCACCTTCTCCATCTTTCCGAAAGAAGTGAAGAAACCGTCGATCACCTGTTTTTCCTCGTCCGTAAACAGGTTCTCATCATAGCTCACACCGGACATTCCCTCGCCGACCATCGCCGGGGTGTTCGGCATCGAGCGGACAATTCTCGCCTCGTCTCCGAGTCCTGCCTGAAGATCCGCGATCGCATATCCGGCCGCGATGGAGATCACAACCTGATTTTTACGGATCTTTCCGTTTAATTCTTTAAACACAGTCGGAAGAACCTGAGGTTTTACCGCGAGGACCAGATATTTTACCTGCTCTGCGCACTCGGTTGCTGTGGAAACGTGGGCAACGCCCGTCTCCTCCGTAATTTTCTGCATCTTCGCTTCATGAGCGCTCGTAAAAAGCAGCTCCTCCGGCTGATATGTCTTTAAAAGTCCCCGCATGATCGCGGTTCCCATATTTCCCATGCCGATAAAACCAATTTTTGCCATATGAAATTTCCTCCTAAAAATGTATCTCGACACATTCTCGCGCCGAGCGCGGTCGCTTGCGACAATCCTCATCTTCGCGCGAGTGCGCATCTTAGGCACGCAGTGCCTGTTTGTTATCGCGACAGTCACCAAGGTCTCGCGCAAGCGCGGACTTTGGCTCGTTGTTCGCGTAAATAAAAAAGCCGCAGCCATACAGATCCTCTCTGCACAGCAACGGCTTTCAATTTTATTTCGCGTAATCGGTAACTCTGGACTCGCGGATCACGTTGACTTTGATCTGTCCCGGATATTCCAGGCTTTCTTCGATCTTCTTGGATATGTCTCTTGCGAGAAGAACCATATCGTCATCGCTGATCTGCTCCGGCACTACCATAATGCGCACTTCGCGTCCCGCCTGGATCGCAAAGGACTTATCAACTCCCTTGAAGGAGTTTGTAATATCCTCAAGCTGCTTTAAGCGGTTCGTGTATGTCTCCAACGTCTCTCTTCTTGCGCCCGGTCTTGCAGCGGAAATCGTATCTGCTGCCTGAACGATGCAGGAAATAAGGTTCGTCGGCTCAACATCGCCATGGTGAGATTCCACAGCATTGATAACGATCGGGGATTCTTTGTATTTCTTACACAGTTCCGATCCGAGCTGTACATGGGAACCTTCCATCTCATGGTCAACGGATTTTCCAATGTCATGTAATAAGCCGGCACGCTTTGCCATTCTGACGTCCACACCGATCTCGGCTGCCAGTAAACCGGATAACTGTGCGACCTCGATGGAATGCTTCAATGCGTTCTGACCATAGCTGGTCCTGAACTTCATCTTGCCGAGGAGCTTGACGAGCTCCGGATGGATATTGTGAATGCCGACCTCAAGGATCGCAGCTTCACCTTCCTCGCGCATCATGTTTTCAACTTCCTTCTGCGCTTTCTCCACCATCTCTTCAATTCTCGCCGGATGGATACGTCCATCCACGATCAGTCTCTCAAGAGCAATTCTTGCGACTTCACGTCTTACCGGATCAAAACCGGATAATACGACAGCTTCCGGTGTATCATCGATGATGAGTTCCACACCTGTCATTGTCTCAAGAGTACGGATATTACGTCCCTCTCGTCCAATGATGCGGCCTTTCATCTCGTCGCTCGGGAGCTGTACAACAGAAACTGTTGTCTCTGCAACATGGTCAGCAGCACATCTCTGGATCGCTGTAACCACGTATTCCTTTGCTTTCTTGTCTGCTTCTTCTTTTGCCTTGGCTTCTAATTCCTTGATAAGCTTTGCAGTGTCGTGTTTTACATCTTCCTCAACAGATTTCAGAAGATATTCTTTCGCCTGTTCGCTGGTAAGTCCGGAGATCTTCTCCAGTTCTTCCTGCTCCTTAGCAAATAATTCCTCGACCTCGGAAGAACGTTTTCTTAAAGTTTCTTCCTTCGCGGCAAGACTGGATTCTTTTCTCTCCATTGCCTCAGATTTTTTGTCAAGGTTTTCCTCTTTGCTCAGTACGCGGCGCTCATAACGCTGGATCTCGGCTCTCCGTTCTCTGGTTTCCTTTTCAAGCTCGTTTTTCGCTTTTAAATTCTCTTCCTTCGCTTCCAGGAGAGCTTCTTTCTTCTTCGTCTCGGCGACCTTCAATGCTTCATCTATTATTTCTCTGGATTTTTCCTCTGCGCTTCCGATCTTACTCTCGTAACTTTTTTTATGGTGAGCCACAGCTATCTTCCAGGTAATAGGAGCCACAATAATTGCTGCTATCAACATGCTGATTATTGGTGACACAGGAGCACCTCCTTTATTTAGTTTTCATTGTACTAATTACAACACTTCAATTCTAAACTGTTTTATGCATTATGTCAAGTATAATGCCCGCATTCCGGGGACTTCTGTGCATCCCCACGAAGGTTGTCGAACTGCAGTCCGCGGGCTCTCTCAGCCTCTGAAAAGCAGCACTGCAGTTCCTGTTCACCGATCAAAAACAGCTTCTCACTCCCACTGTTTCATCGCACTGTTGATCGCGTCATAAGAAAAGCCTTTTCTCGCCAGGAACGCGTAGATCTTCTGACGCTTTGCCGGGTCCGGTTCCTCCGGATCGTAGTTTTTCTTTCTCAGCAGTCCGAGGATCTGGGCAGACTCGTCAACTTCCATATCCTCGAATATCATTTCCACCAGATCATCGCTGACACCTTTCTGGCGGAGGTCAAATTTCATCTGGCGGATACTCTTTTTATGTCCGTTTTTCTCTACATACCGCCTTGCATAGTCCTCATCATCCAGATACCGGTAATGTTTCAGAAAAAGGATCGCATCTTCAACAGAGGCTGGCGAAAACTCCTGTTCCGCCAGCTTCTTACGCATCTCATTTTCTGTTTTTCCGGAAAACTGGAGATAGTAGAGTCCCTTATTTCGGGCTTCCCGAAACTCCTCCGGGATCGCCTCCCCATCTGCACCGGCATACATTTTATGTTCCCGATGTTCTTCCTGTATCCACTCTCTCATCCGTGTGTTTCCTGTATCTTTCTATCTACAGTTATTCTTCTCCCTGTTATTCAGAGAAGTCCCTGTACTGTCTGCAGGAATGCTGTTTCTGACGTTCCGTGAAAGGTAACGCTGTTCCTGCTTTTTACTCGTCTGCCTCTGTCTCCGCAGCCAGTGTCTCCTCCGGAGCTGTCTCTGCAGCCATCTCACCCGGGACAACGTGCTGTGCTTCCAGTCCGTGGAGCTCTCTCACCTGGTTTTCGATCTCCTCACAGATCAGCGGATTCTGCAGCAGATAATTCTTTGCGTTTTCACGTCCCTGACCGATCTTTGCGCCCTTGTATGCATACCAGGAACCGCTCTTCTCAACAATATTCGCATCGGCAGCGAGATCAAGGACATCACCCTCACGGGAGATTCCTTTTCCGAACATAATGTCAAACTCGGCTTCTTTAAATGGCGGCGCGATCTTGTTCTTTACGACCTTTACACGGACATGGTTTCCGATCACCTCTCCGCTCTGCTTTAAGGACTCGGTTCTTCTCACATCGAGACGGACGGAGGAATAGAACTTTAACGCACGTCCGCCGGTCGTTGTCTCCGGATTTCCGAACATGACGCCAACCTTCTCACGGAGCTGGTTGATAAAGATCACGATACAGTTTGTCTTGCTGATGATCGCGGTCAGTTTTCTTAACGCCTGGGACATTAAACGGGCCTGTAAGCCGACGTGGGAGTCACCCATATCGCCGTCGATCTCTGCTTTCGGAACAAGCGCCGCTACGGAGTCCACGATCACGATATCGACGGCACCGGAGCGCACCATTGTTTCCGTGATCTCCAGCGCCTGCTCGCCGTTATCCGGCTGGGAGATATAGAGGTTATCGATATCAACGCCGATATTTTTCGCGTATACCGGATCAAGTGCGTGCTCCGCGTCGATAAATCCAGCGATACCGCC
This sequence comes from Clostridium sp. MCC344, assembly GCF_018785365.1. Taxonomy (NCBI): domain Bacteria; kingdom Bacillati; phylum Bacillota; class Clostridia; order Eubacteriales; family Clostridiaceae; genus Clostridium; species Clostridium sp. MCC344. The sequence goes on from NZ_WQPQ01000013.1 coordinate 255,702, forward strand.
GCGTTTCTGTACTTCCGCTACCATATGGAGAGCGACCGTCGTCTTACCACTGGACTCCGGCCCGTAGATCTCTACAACACGTCCCTTCGGGACTCCGCCGAGGCCGAGAGCGATATCAAGGCTCAGAGAACCGGTCGGAACCGTCTCGATATTCATATTTGCGCCGGAATCTCCGAGTTTCATAACGGAACCTTTTCCGTAAGCTTTTTCGATCTGTGTGAGAGCCGCATCAAGGGCTTTTAATTTATCATCTTTATTCATATTTTTCCTCCAAAATCCGGAACTGCACTTTTTATTTTCCGGATAACAAAATCGATCAGAATCCAGGCGGTCTCCCGTAAAATCTGCAGGATCAACGCAGATGCCGCCCGATCAGTCATTAGATGCGAACAAGTGTTCTGTACTCGTTAATCATAATATAATCCCTGTAAAAAGTCAACCATTTCTTGTTGTTTCTTCGCATTGCGAAGCAGTATACTTCCCTCCCGTCTCCTTTCGTTTTATTCATTTGGCTTTCCACGATTCTTTCGGCGACCCGCCGGTGTGACGATCTGCAGCACATATTTTTTCGTGCTCACTATATCAGATCGGTGATCCGGATAAACTCCGGAAAGATTTCAGATATGGGTACTATATCGGATTTCCATCCGGCTGTCAATCGGCATCCTTCACAAATTCCGGGGAGATTTTTTTACATGTACCACTTGTTATCGCGACAGTGCCAAGGCCTCGCGCAAGCGCGGACTTTGGCTCTTTGTTCGCGTAAATCAAAAAGACGGCAGCCCATGCCCACAATACACAGTCTGCCGCCTTACGCTCAGCCTTTCCGGCTGTCAATATTTCATTTTAAAAGACTTTCTGCGTCTACCGCTCCTTCGATGCTCTCACCACGAGCCCGCTGAGTGCCAGCAGTGCAAGGACGTTCGGGATGACCATCAGACCGTTGAAGAAGTCTGCTAAAGACCATACAAGCTCCAGCTTCAGGCAGGAACCGATCACGATGCAGACAACAACAATCATGGAGTAAAGCTTTGACGCTTTCTCACCGAACAGATACTTCACGTTGACAAGTCCGAAGAAATGCCAGCTTAAGATCGTGGAAAATGCGAAGAAGAACAGGCACACCGCGACGAAGATGATGCCGGCGCTGCCGAATCCTTTCATGAATGCCGCCTGTGTGAGCGCTGTGCCGTCCTTTCCGCTGCTCATAACGCCTGTCGTGAGAACGGAAAATACAGTCAGGTTCAGGACGATAAATGTGTCGATGAAGACGCTGACCATCGCGCAGAGTCCCTGATGATGCGGGGATTCCGCTTTTGCTCTCGCATGCGCGTGCGGTGTGGAACCCATACCGGCCTCGTTGGAGAAAAGGCCGCGGGCAACACCATAGCGGATCGCCTCGCGCACTGTGATTCCCGCGCCTGCGCCGAGAACTGCTTCCGGTGCAAACGCCCCCTCAATAATGGAAAGGAACGCTGCCGGAAGAGCCGTGATGTTCATGCAGATCAGAATCAGGCTGCCGACGATATAAACACCGGCCATGATCGGAACGATCTTCTCAACTACCGTTGCCAGACTCTTTGTTCCTCCAAGGAAGATCACCGCTGCGATCACTGCGACAACAATGCCGACGATCACCGGCGAAAGTTCCACATGGAATACCTGAAATGCTTCCACAAACGCCGCCCCGATCGAGTTGGACTGGACCATGTTCCCCATAAATCCCAGAGCAAGAACAATAAATACCGCAAACAGAGCTGCGAGTCCTTTTCCGAACGTTCCTTTGAACGCCGCTTTGATATAGTAGACAGGGCCTCCTGTCACCTCGCCGTTTACCTCTGTCTTATATGTCTGTGCCAGAACTGCCTCCGCATAGATCGTCGCCATTCCGAGGAATGCGCTGACCCACATCCAAAAGATCGCACCAGGTCCGCCTCCGATGAGGGCTGTCGCCGCTCCTGCGAGGTTTCCGGTTCCTACCTGAGCAGCGATCGCCGTGGCGATGGACTGGAACGGGGTCATCTCGCCTTTCTCATGCTTTTCGCCGTTCATGCTGAAATGTCCGAATACCTGGCGGACGCCTTCCACGAACTTTCTGACCTGGATGAATCTTAAGCGGATCGTGTAGTAAAACCCTGTTCCGCATAAGAGAATGATCAGGAGAAAGCTCCACAGAAAATCATTTCCTTTTGTTACAAGCTGCATCAGTGTGTCCATTTTTGTTATCCTCCTCTTTCATGATCATAGCCGCGGCCCCTGCAATCAATTTCCCGGGCTCACGCGCAAAAAATAAGAGCTGATAAGATATCAGCTCTCCAAAGAGTAGAACATTTGCATACAACGGGGATTTTCCCCATTGTGGTTATTTGTATGCCCTGTCCTTTTGCCTGAGAGATCAACCGGTACCATGGACATGAACCGGTCTTACACCTTCGGCGCTCCATTCGGAGACTCTCCAGAGTGTCCATGCGGACGTTTGTCCGTCTGGACTGCACTTATGCATAACATCCTATCACAATTTCTTCTATACATCAACGTATTTTTAAGCTAAACTAATGAATTTTGTAATTTTTGTAAAAAGTGATGCAATGATGGCAGAAATCAAAAGTGATTTCCTGCAATCTGACGAATGTGGATTTCGCTTCGCCTCCTCATCTCCTGTGCAGCCCGGATTCAACATCTCTCAGCTGCACGATCCCGGATCAGCTGCGTTTCCTTCAGCCGGAGAACGGGATTCCAATCACTCTCACCCGGCCTGCACACTGATCACAGACATCGTCCGGGAACAAGTGAAAACACGTTTCTCGAGTTTCCCCTTGTTATCGCGGCAGTCGCCAGGTTCTCGCGCAAGCGCGGACTTTGGCTCGTTGTTCGCGTAAATCATAAAAAGTTGCCGTACGCGGACACTCACTGCACGCGCACGGCAACTGATCAAGTTCTCACTCTTCCGTATTTTCCTTCTGTTCTTCCTGCTGCCTTTCTTTCTCAAGCTCCTGCTGCTTCAAAGTCTCCGAAAAATCCACCCGGATCTCCGTTCCTTTTCCTGCCTCGCTCTCCAGGGAAAGCTTCGCACCGTGCTGTGCCACGATATGTTTGACGATCGCAAGGCCAAGTCCCGTACCGCCGGTCGCCTTCGAGCGGCTCTTATCAACACGGTAGAAACGCTCAAAAATCCGCTCCTGATGCTCCGGCGAGATCCCGATCCCGGTATCCTTTACAGAGAGGAAGGTATGTCCGTTCTCCGTTCCCGTCGTCACCGTCACCGATCCGTCCTTCTTGTTATAACGGATCGCATTGTCGCACAGGTTGTAGATCAGTTCCTCCATAAGCTGCCGGTCCGCAAAGACAGGGGCAGCCCCGCCGCGGACGCTGATCGTCACATTCTGCTTCTTCGCGTTCATCTGGAGCATGTCCACGCATTCCTTTGCAAGCGGGAACAGATCCAGATCTTTATACTCCACATCCTTTTTCCCGCCATCGAGCTGGGAAAGCTGGATGATATCGTTGATCAGTGAGAGCAGTCTCGATGCATTCTTGTGGATCTCCGCGGCGAACCGCTCTGCGTTGTCCCCGGCCATCCCATGTTCGATGAGCTCCGCGTATCCGGAGATTGCCGTGAGCGGCGTCTTTAACTCGTGAGAAACATTTGCCGTGAATTCCTGGCGCACCTGGGAACTTTTTAAGATATCCTCATGCTGCTGCCGGATCTTGTTCATAAACGGGACCAGCTCCTTGTAGGCAGCCTGCGTCCCGGGTTCCGAGAGATTCTCCGCCATCTTCTCGATCGGTGCCACCAGATTCTTCGTAAAGTAATTGGACATCAGGATACAGAAGAAGAACAGGAGCACAAACACGCCGACAACTGTCAGCATCATGTTCTGGGTCAGAGCAAAAATATTGTCGCCTTCCCTTGCGATCCGCAGGATCCGGCCATTGTCCAGACGGATCGCGTAATAGAACATGTTTTTATCCAGTGTGGTCGAGCGGCGGGTATCGCTTCCTTCCCCGTTTTCCAGCGCCATATGGATCTCCGGACGGTCCTCATGGTTCTCCATCGCGGTAAAGTCCGCATTGCTGTCAAAGATCACATTTCCGCTGGCGTTGATCACCGTGATGCGCAGCGTATCGGGATTCAGATCATAGGCATCCGGGTGCAGATCCGAGATACTGTCAAAGATATGCATATTTTTCATGACAAGTGCATCCGCCTTCAGATCCCCGATCACCTGTTTCTGATAGACCCCGTAAAAAACGAATAAAACACACAGCAGTGTCAACAAGATTGAAAACACTGCCGTGGCAAGAAGTTCTATATGGATTTTTCTTTTCATTCGATCATGTACCCCACATTTCTCACTGTACGGATCATGGAACCCGCCTCGCCGAGTTTCTGTCTGAGCGTCCGGATATGCATATCCAGAGTTCTCGACTCTCCTTCAAAATCGATGCCCCAGACACGCTCCAGGATGATCTCACGCGTCACAACGATCCCGGCATTGTGGAGCAGCAGCTTTAAGAGTTCATATTCCTTGAAGGTCAGGCTGCATGGGACATCCTTCACATACACCATGTGCTTCTCATCATCCAGGAAGATATCCCCCAGGGTCAGGAACTTGTCCTCCTCCATCGTTCTTCTGAGCACCGCCTTCACTCTCGCGATAAGCTCCATCACACCGAACGGCTTTGTCAGATAATCATCCGCGCCGACATCGAGTCCCTTCACCTTGTCGATCTCGGTGCTCTTTGCCGTCACCATGATCACCGGAAGTTTCTTCGTCTCCGGGCGGCGGCGGAGCTTCGCTACGATCTCCAGTCCGTCCTCATCCGGCAGCATGATGTCCAGGAGGACAAGATCCGGCTGCTTCTCTTCCAGCTTTTTATAAAAATCATGAGCGCACTCAAAGCCCTCTACCTGATATCCGCTGTTTTTCAGTGCGAACATCTCAATTTCCAGAATATTTTTATCATCTTCCACTGCATAGATCAGAGCCATGTTCTTCTCCTCCTGTCTTAATTTCTGTCATTTTCCGTCATCGGCCTGATTCAGATCATGATTTTTATTTCACGATCCATAGTGCCGGGCAGCTATGCGTTCCCACGGCATACCGCCCTTTTCTCCTACTATCTTACTACACATTTTCCTAGACTGGAAGCGCGTATTTATCACGATACTGTTCCACCATCGCCGCAAACTGCGGATCTCCGTCTCTCTTTAAATTTTCCAGATATCCGTGGGCATCAAAACCATCGCGCTCGATCTCGATCACGCTGATCGCGATATTGGAACAGTGATCGGAAACACGCTCCAGATTCATAGAAATGTCAGAGAGGACAAAGCCCTGCTCGATCGTACATTTTCCCTTCTGGAGTCTCTTGATGTGATTTGCCTTCACCACGGTATTGATATCGTCGATGACTTCCTCTAACGGCTCCACCTTTGACGCCTCATCCGTATTATTCGTCTCGAACGCATCAATGGACATGTCCAGGATCTCCTTGACGGCATCTAAAAAGATTTCCAGCTCTTTGTCTGCCTTGCTTGAAAAATGCATCTCTTTCTCTTGCATCTCCTTCGCGGAATCCTTTAAATTCATGCCATGATCGGAAATCCGCTCAAAATCACCGATGCAGTGAAGGAGCAGGGATACCGTATGGCTGTCGTTTCTGGACAGATTTTTTCCGCCGAGCTTTACCATATAGGTTCCGAGTTCATCCTCATAACGGTCTACAAGGTTCTCCAGCGCCTCCACGCGCTCTGCCTTTTCTTCTGAAAATTCCTTTAAAAGTTCTACTGATGTAAAGAAGCATTCCTTCGCCAGCTTTGCCATCTGGATCGTTGTCTGACGGCACTGCTCTACTGCGAAACCAGGAGTGTCGAGGAAACGCGGGTCGAGAAGACGGAACGCACTCTTTTCCTGCTCTGCGACAGGAACTTCCTTCTTCTGCTCATCCGGGATCGTGAGACATGCCAGTTTTACAAGTCCGTTGCCAAACGGAAGGAGCAGGATTGTCGCCGCAATGTTGAAGCTGCTGTGGATCACTGCGATCCCCATCGCATTTGCCGCTGTATCGAGGAACGAAAAATGAACGACCGCATTGATCGTGTAAAAGACGATCATAAAGATCACGGTGCCGATAATATTAAAGTACAGGTGAACAAGCGCTGCACGTCTCGCATTTTTGGAGGCGCCGATACCGGAAAGCATTGCAGTCACACATGTTCCGATATTCTGTCCCATGATGATCGGAAGAGCCGTGCCGAAGTTGACTGCTCCCGTTGCACATAACGCCTGAAGAATTCCGACCGATGCGGAAGAGCTCTGGATGATCGCAGTGAGGACAGCTCCGGCGATCATTCCAAGGACCGGATTTGAGAACATGGTCAGGATCCCTGTGAATTCCGGTACATTCGCAAGCGGTTTTACAGCACCACTCATGGTCTCCATTCCGGTCATCAGGATCGCGAAGCCGATCATGATCGTTCCAGCATCTTTCTTCTTCTCCTTTTTGGAGAACATGATAAGGCAGACACCGATGAGTGCAAGGGCCGGTGAGAACGATGTCGGTTTTAAAAGACGTACAAAAAAGTTTCCGCTCTCAATTCCTGTAAGGCTCAGGAGCCAGGAAGTAGCAGTCGTTCCGATGTTGGCGCCCATGATGATGCCGACCGCCTGCGTCAGCTTCATGATGCCCGAGTTTACAAAACCTACGACCATGACGGTAGTCGCGGAAGATGACTGGATCACCGCTGTGACTCCGGCACCTAAAAGGACCGCCTTGATCGGATTTGATGTCAGTTTTTCAAGAATTCTTTCCAGTCTGCCGCCGGAAAGCTTTTCGAGACCATTTCCCATGGTCTCCATTCCGTAAAGGAACAGCGCGAGCCCGCCAAGCATCGTCAATACTCCAAAAAAGTCCATAAAATTCCCCTCTTCAAAATTTTGATCATTCATTAACTTTTTACATTTCTTTCTTACCATGTATCAGAATATCAAGGAAATGTAAAATGCTTGACAGGGATTATGTAAAATCTGTGTAAAATTGTGTTTAAAAAATGAGATGTTTTTATACTGGAGTCGATTGATAGAATCTGTAGATTATGGTAGAATTTTCTCATGGTGTCACCATAACGGTAGGCGGTTGGTCCCCGAATTACATAGAACCTGTAAAGGAATCTTATGGAAAGGAGGGGATGCCATGAGCATTATTGATTTCATTGCGGTCGTGAGCTTCGGTCTTGCTTGTTTCGGACTGGGGTATACGCTTGGAAAAGATACTGTAAATGCAAAAAAATAACCGCCCCGACCTAGCAAATCGAACGGTTATTTTTTTACTTAATGTCTAGGATCACCCGTCTATCGGTGACACCTCTTTATAAACAATATAACATACTCGCAACAACATTTCAATATGTTTTCGTTTGCTATCTTTATCTCTCAAGCATTTTCCCCACATCCAACAGTCCCCATCCCTGCTGGTTTCTCGGCAATCCGATATCCACCGAACTTTCCCGCAGTCTCAGTTTCACATCCTTATTTGACATGTCCGGAAAGCGTTCCAATAAAAGAGCGACAGCTCCGGAGACGATCGGTGTGCTCATGGAAGTGCCGCTCTTGATCGTATACTTGTCGGCTCTGCTGGAGCAGCTCACAACGCTGCAGCCCGGTGCAACGAGATCCGGTTTGCAGATGCAGGCCGCCGTGGGGCCGCGGCCGGAATAATCCACCATCCGGTTTCCACCGACCAGTACCTCCCGGTCATCGTCCGAACAGCCGACCGTGATCACCTTCCGGCTGATCCCCGGCGTCGTGATGCTCATGGTCCGCGGCCCATTGTTTCCGGCCGCCACCACGACCACAAGCCCGGCGTCCCATGCCCGGTTCACGCCTTTCACGAGGGCGGAATTCTCACTCATCCCGCGTTTCGAGCAGGCGCCCACCGATATATTTAAGATCCGGATGCCAAGCTGTTCCTTTCTCTCCAGAACCCAGGAGATCCCCGCCAGAACATCCGAAGAATAGCCATTTCCTTTTCGGTCCAGGACTTTCACCATGATAAGATTACACCCCGGTGCGATCCCGCTGTACCGCCCGCCGGACATTCGCCCGCTGCCGCCGATGATCCCGCAAATATGCGTCCCATGCCCGCAGTCATCATACGCAAAATTCCGCCGGTTCACCATATCCGCGAAACCGGTCACCCGGCTGTCAAAATCCCGGTGAAGAAAGATCCCGGTATCCAGAACGGCCACGCCGATCCCCTTCCCGGAAAGCCCCATCCGATATGCGCGCTCACAATGGATCTGATCTTTGATATGATTCACATGCAGGATTCCTCCATGCATTCTCTCTTACTTATAAAATATTCTGTCTGCCTGTTTTGTGCGCCCTGCCGCTTTCCGGTCTGTGCATATCTTCTGACAGCATTCCCTGTCTTTTCTTTGTTTTCCACATTCTTCAGAATTACGGTCAAATCTTAAAGAAATCTTAATAATTCATTCAAAGAATATACAATCATTTTCCGGCCCGGTGTGCTATACTTTAACCATAAGAAATGCACGAGATATTTTAAATCCTTTATCCTAAACCTTTTTGAAATTGAAATCCTAAATGATGAATCCCTGTACGAGATGTACAGGGTTTTTTCATATCTTTTTGTTCTGGCAGACCTGACACCCACAAGACAAAGCATGATTCTCTATTGCCCATGCGGTCACCTGAAATCGGTCCCAATTTCGCGTAAACAACAAGAGACGGTACCGTTCACCAGGAACCATACCGCCTCTTTTTTCTTTTAACTGACCGCCTGTCATTTTTCAGATCCTGCCCGCCGGCATGGATCCGGCCGCACACCATCTCATATGATCAGGCTTTTCTTTTTTCCCTTACACGTTTCTGACATTCTTAAGAATATCGCAGAAATCAAATGTAGCAAAGTAATCCTTCGGAGTCTCTGCACGGCGGATCATCTGAACGCTGCCGTCCTCCTTGAGGAGAAGCTCTGCGCTCTTTAACTTTCCGTTGTAATTGTAACCCATCGCGAATCCATGTGCACCCGCATCGTGGATGAATAAAAGGTCACCCATATCAATCTTCGGGAGCATGCGGTCGATCGCGAATTTATCGTTGTTCTCGCAGAGGGAGCCTGTCACATCGTACTTGTGATCACACGGCTCGTTCTCCTTGCCCAGCACAGTGATGTGGTGGTAAGCGCCGTACATTGCCGGACGCATCAGGTTTACCGCGCAGGCATCCACACCGATATACTCTTTGTAAGTGTGCTTCTCATGGATCGCTCTTGTGACAAGCGCACCGTACGGAGCCAGCATGAAGCGGCCAAGCTCTGTGAAGAGCGCCACATCGCCCATTCCTGCCGGAACGAGAACTTCCTCGTAAACCTTTCTTACGCCCTCGCCGATGACCTTGATGTCGTTCGGCTCCTGATCCGGTCTGTACGGGATACCGATTCCACCGGAGAGGTTGATGAACTTGATATCAGCGCCGGTCTCCTTCTTTAACTTCACAGCAAGCTCAAAGAGGATCTTCGCGAGAATCGGATAGTACTCGTTCGTTACGGTGTTGCTTGCCAGGAACGCGTGGATACCGAAGTTCTTCGCGCCCTTTGCCTTTAAGATCTTATAAGCCTCCGTGATCTGGGCCTCCGTCATGCCATACTTCGCATCTCCCGGGTTATCCATGATATCGGTCGCTACTTTGAATAATCCACCCGGATTGAAGCGGCAGCAGATCGTCTCCGGAATCGTTCCGATGGTCTTCTCGAGGCACTCGATATGAGTGAAATCGTCCAGATTGATGATCGCGCCGAGGTCGTAAGCCAGTTTGAACTCTTCCGGCGGGGTATCGTTGGAAGAGAACATGATGTCATGACCAGAAAAACCGCATGCATCGGACATCAGAAGCTCTGTCTTTGAGGAACAGTCCGTTCCGCATCCAAGCTCCTGCAATGTTTTTAAGATGAACGGGTTCGGGGTTGCCTTTACTGCAAAATACTCTCTGAAGCCTTTATTCCAGGAAAATGCTTCCTTTAATTTCATCGCATTCTCACGGATTCCCTTTTCATCATAAAGATAGAAAGGAGTCGGATAGGTCTTTGCGATCTCTTCCAGCTGTTCCTTCGTTACAAACGGTTTCTTCTCCATGTACGTTCTCTCCTTATCAGTCAATATATTCCGCACCCTGAGACGCTCGATCCTGTGCTGTATACACCATGCACTACAGACAGCCGCGCCCGGTGCAAAGCCCGGCAGGCCGGACTCTTTCTTTTAGTCGATATTTACTACACGCATGATATTGGTGGAAGCCGCTGGCTCATGTCTTCTCGCATAATCCACAACTCCCGCAGTCACGACCGCGATATCGCCTGTTTTTACAATACCATTCTCTTTTAAAATGTCAATACTGTTCTCAATTAAAGTGTCAGTGGATTCCGCTCTCTTTGCCTGGAACGGAGTTACACCCCAGTAGAGCATCATCTTTCGGACTGCAGAGATACTCGGGGACATTCCCACAAGTTTTGTTGACGGATGCCACTTGGAAAGCATTCTCGCCGTGTAGCCGCTGATGCTCGGCGCGATGATAACCGCTGCATCAAGGGACTGTGCCGTTGCGACGGACGCATAGCTCACCGCATTGGAAATATTGTGGCGGTTATCATCGGATACGGTTCTCTTCTCGTAGAAATCACCGCTCATATGGGACTCGGTCTCCTCAACGATATGAGCCATCATCTTTAATGCCTCGACCGGATATTTACCATTTGCAGTCTCACCGGATAACATAACGACGTCTGTTCCGTCATATACAGCGTTCGCAACGTCGGAAACCTCCGCACGGGTCGGTCTCGGGTTACGGATCATGGAATCCAGCATCTGGGTCGCTGTGATAACGACCTTACATGCGGCGCTGCACTTTTTGATCATCATTTTCTGAAGATGCGGAAGCTTCTCCGGTGCGATCTCAACACCCAGGTCACCGCGGGCTACCATGATTCCGTCGCTGGCCTCGATGATCTCGTCAAGGTTCTCAAGTCCCTCAGCGTTCTCGATCTTCGCGATGATTCCCATTGAGGAACCTCCCTCGTCTAACATCTGGCGGATCTCACGGATCGCGTCTGCGGAACGGATGAAGGAAGCCGCGATATAGTCGAACCCAAGCTCGATACCGAAACGGATATCTTCCTTATCTTTATCTGTTAACGCCGGAAGCTTGATCTTTACGTTCGGGACGTTTACGCCCTTTCTCTCTCCAAGCTCGCCGCCGTTCATGATCCTGCAGTAAATCTCGGTTCCCTCAACACGCTCAACATGAAGCTCGATCAGGCCGTCATCGATCAGGATCACGTTGCCCTCTGTTACGTCCTCATTTAAGCCATTGTAGTTGATGTGGACTCTCTTTGCGTCACCGACGATATCCTCTGTTGTAAGGATGATCTCCTCGCCTGCTGTCAGGGTTACCTTCTTTCCGTCCTTTAAAACACCGGTACGGATCTCCGGTCCCTTTGTATCAAGAAGAGCTGCTACCGGTTTTCCAACCTCTTCCGCAACCTCGCGGAGCTGTTTGTAGCGGGCTCTCTGCTCATCGTGCGTTCCATGGGAGAAGTTAAAACGGGCAACATCCATTCCGTTTAAGAGCAGCTGTTTCATGACCTCTCTGTCATCGCTGTTCGGTCCCATGGTACAGATAATTTTTGTTTTCTTCATGTTATGCCTCCTGATTGCTGTTTGCCTGTCTTGGATCCATCCCGCCTTTTGTTACATGTTTGTGGGTATACAGGTGGTCCTGACAGTATTCATAGTCGCCTTCGCACTTGGAGCAGTAGCGGAATACAAGATTCGGGTCGTCCTCCTCCGTACGTCCGCAAACAGCACAGCGGTGGCGTCCGATCTTTTCCGCTGTCTTCTGCGCCTCGCGCATCTGTGAGTGAAAGACCTGTTTTCTCCGAATTTCCTTTGGATTCAGACGGCTCCCCCTGGACATGAAGAGGTATACGATAAAATTAAGTAAAGACATAACGATCGCAATTCTCTGCGACATGCCGCCGAAAAGGAATCCATAGACGAAGTAAAGTCCATCAAAAAGTGCCAGATACTTCGCCTTGATCGGAAGTACAAAAAACAGGTAAAACTGCATTTCCGGGAATGTGGCCGCAAATGCAAAAAACAGGGAAAAGTTCAGATAATCTGTGGTGAGAATATAGACCTGCCCTGTAATGATGTAGATCAGCAGCGCCGCAAGGACATGACCGATCACACCCATAAAAAAGTACACATTAAACCGGAAGGTTCCCCAAACCCGCTCCAGAGTCATTCCCAGATTGTAGTAAAGGTAGATCGCTATCAGGTTGAAGAAAAGACTGCCAGACGGCGGCCAGATCATAAATGTAACAACTCGCCAGATCTGTCCGTGAAGGATCGCCCTCGCATCCAGCATCAGGTACTGGATGTAGAATGCCGGTGCCATCATCTGGACCAGTACGCCCACCGCATACAGGATCACGATATAATACATGAGATTCGGAATCGCGTACCGTCCGAATTTCCGCTCCATCTTGTTCATAAAATTCATTGAAGCTTTCCTTTCCTAATAGAAATATCTATTTCTCCTACGCCCCGTATTATAATTCCCAACCGTTTCTTTTGTCAAACGCTTTATGATATCGTTACTGGAATGTCTATCCATCCCCTCAACGCATTCTTCTAAAATCTTTACACATTCTTTACAGAATTTTAACCGTTTTTAACCTCAAGATGCCAGTTCCGTCAATTGTATTTCCTTTTTTAATGTGTTATACTAGGTGCGGAATTTTGACATAACAGTTCAGCTATGTGCCGATTTCGGCAGAAAATTGTATGGCTGAACGGTTCGGCATGTTGATGCCCGCATTCCGGCTGGCTGCCTGCTTTTTGCGGACGGCTCGTTTTTTTCTGTTGAAAAGGAGGTATGGGGAGAACTCCCCGCTCGTATGAATCAATGCTATCGTCTTGGAATCGATATCGGTTCCACTACTGTAAAAGTTGCCGTGATCGACGACAACAACAAAATTTTATTCGCGGATTATGAGCGGCATTACGCCAATATCCAGGAAACCCTGGCCTCGCTTCTGAAAAAGTGTAAGGGAGAACTCGGTGAACTCTCTTTACGGCCCAATATTACAGGTTCCGGCGGACTCACTCTGTCGGGTTACTTACATATTCCATTTGTCCAGGAAGTCGTAGCGGTTGCGACCGCACTTCAGGACTATGCTCCGCGGACGGATGTCGCCATCGAGCTTGGCGGCGAGGACGCGAAGATCATCTACTTTACAGGCGGAATCGACCAGCGTATGAACGGGATCTGCGCCGGAGGTACCGGTTCCTTTATCGACCAGATGGCTTCCTTATTACAGACGGATGCTGCCGGTCTGAATGAATATGCAAAGAATTATAAGGCGATCTACCCGATCGCTGCCCGCTGCGGCGTGTTCGCAAAGTCCGATATCCAGCCGCTGATTAACGACGGTGCGACCCGTGAGGATCTTGCAGCCTCTATTTTCCAGGCGGTTGTGAACCAGACCATCAGCGGTCTTGCCTGCGGAAAACCGATCCGCGGAAACGTAGCGTTCCTCGGCGGTCCGCTGCACTTTTTACCGGAGCTTCGAAACGCCTTTATCCGCACCTTAAATTTAACCGGTGATGCGATCATCGCCCCGGACCATTCCCATCTTTTCGCTGCCGTCGGCGCTGCCATGAATGCGAAGGATCGCGCGGAGATCTTCTCTCTTGACAAGCTGATCGCAGATCTTTCCGGCGGCATCAAGATGAAATTTGAAGTAAAGAGAATGCAGCCTTTATTTAAGGATGAGGCAGATTATAAGGAATTCACCGACCGCCATGACCAGTACAAGGTCCGCCGCGGTGACCTCGCCACCTATGAGGGAAATGTATTCTTAGGAATCGATGCCGGTTCCACCACAACGAAGGTGGCACTCGTCGGCGAGGACGGTTCCCTGCTCTACAGCTTTTACAGCAGCAACAACGGAAGCCCGTTGGCAACCGCGATCTCTTCCATAAAGGAGATCAAGTCCCTGCTTCCGGACAGCGCGAAGATCGCCTACTCCTGCTCCACCGGCTACGGCGAGGCCCTCTTAAAGGCGGCCTTCATGCTGGATGAGGGCGAGGTCGAGACGATCTCCCACTACTACGCGGCGGCATTCTTCGATCCGTCCGTAGACTGCATCCTCGATATCGGTGGTCAGGATATGAAATGTATCCGCATCAAGGACGGCACCGTGGACAGTGTCCAGCTCAACGAGGCATGTTCTTCCGGCTGCGGTTCCTTCATCGAGACCTTCGCAAAATCCTTAAACTACAGCGTTCAGGATTTCGCAAAGGCGGCACTTTTTGCCCAGAACCCCGTGGATCTCGGAACGAGATGTACCGTATTCATGAACTCCAACGTAAAACAGGCGCAGAAAGAGGGCGCTTCCGTTGCGGATATCTCCGCAGGCCTCGCTTACTCTGTGATCAAGAACGCCCTGTTTAAGGTCATCAAGATCACTTCCGCCGGCGACCTCGGAAAGAACGTCGTTGTACAGGGCGGAACCTTCTACAATGACGCAGTCCTCCGAAGCTTCGAGCGGATCTCCGGCTGCAATGCCGTCCGCCCGGATATCGCAGGTATCATGGGTGCCTTCGGTGCGGCACTGATCGCCCGTGAGCGCTACATGCACCGTCCCCATGAGACGACGATGCTCTCTCTGGACGATATGATCAATTTGACCTACACGACCACCATGAGCCGCTGCCGCGGATGCGTAAACCACTGTGTCCTGACCATCAACCGGTTCGAGGGGGGACGTCAGTATATTTCCGGAAACCGCTGTGAGCGCGGTCTCGGCGTGGAAAAGGCAAAACGTGACATCCCGAATCTCTTTACATGGAAGTATCACAGACTTTTCGACTATGAGCCGCTGACAGCCGACAAGGCGACCCGCGGCGTTGTGGGAATCCCGCGGGTTCTCAACATGTACGAGAACTTCCCGTACTGGGCAACCTTCTTTAAGGAGCTCGGCTTCCGCGTGATGCTGTCCCCACAGTCCAGCCACCAGATCTACGAGCTGGGCATCGAGACGATCCCGAGTGAGTCTGAATGTTACCCGGCAAAGCTTGCCCACGGTCACATTTCCTGGCTCATCAAACGCGATGTGCCGTTTATCTTCTATCCATGTATTCCTTACGAGCGGAAAGAGGTTCCGGGAGCCGGAAACCACTACAACTGCCCGATGGTCACCTCCTATTCGGAGAACATCAAGAACAACATGGAGGAATTAAAAGAAAAGAACGTGAAGTTCTTAAATCCGTTCATGGCGTTCACAAGCGAAGAGATCCTTTCCAGGCAGCTTCAGGAAGTCTTTAAGAAGGAATTCGATATTCCGGAATCCGAGACGAAGAAGGCCGCTAAAAAGGCTTGGAATGAACTCGCCCAGGCGAGAACCGATGTGGAGAAGAAAGGCGAGGAAGTCTTACAGTACTTAAAAGATACCGGAAAACACGGTATCGTCCTTGCGGGACGTCCGTACCACATCGATCCGGAGATCAACCACGGCATCGCCGATATGATCACCTCCTACGGTTTCGCTGTCCTCACGGAGGATTCCGTATCCCATTTAGGAAAGGTGGAGCGCCCGCTCGTCGTTACCGACCAGTGGATGTACCACTCCCGCCTCTATGCGGCGGCGGCCTTTGTAAAGACACAGGATAACCTGGATCTCGTCCAGCTAAACTCCTTCGGCTGCGGTCTCGACGCCGTGACCACCGATCAGGTCAGTGATATTCTCACCCGATCCGGTAAAATCTATACGGTCTTAAAGATCGATGAGGTCAACAACCTCGGAGCCGCAAGGATCCGTATCCGTTCTTTGATTTCCGCTCTCCGCGTCCGTGAGGAGCGCCGCTACACGAGAAATATCGTGTCCAGCTCCTACAACCGCGTAATCTTCACGAAGGAGATGAAAAAGAACTATACGCTGCTATGCCCGCAGATGTCCCCGATCCACTTCGAGCTCATCGAACCGGCGATCCGCAGCTTCGGCTACAACCTCGTCGTTCTCCAGAACGATGACAAGACAGCCGTGGATACGGGATTGAAATATGTAAACAACGACGCCTGCTACCCGTCCCTGATCGTCATCGGACAGATCATGGATGCCCTGCTGTCCGGAAAGTATGATCTCGATCACACGGCCGTCCTCATGAGCCAGACCGGAGGCGGCTGCCGTGCGTCGAACTACATCGGATTTATCCGCCGCGCTTTGGAAAAAGCCGGTATGGCGCAGATCCCGGTCATCTCCATCAACGCGAACGGTATGGAGACGAACCCGGGCTTCACCTACACGCCGTCCATGCTTGTGAAGGCTCTTCAGGCTGTTGTATACGGTGATGTATTTATGCGTGTTCTCTACGCTACAAGACCTTACGAGGCCGTTCCAGGCTCCGCAGACGCTCTCCACGAGAAGTGGAAGAAGATCTGTGTCAAAGCGCTCTCCACAAAGAGCGCCGGAATGATGACCTTTGTGAAGAATATCCGCGGCATCATCCACGACTTCGATAACTTAGAGCGCACGAATGTCCACAAGCCGAAGGTCGGAATCGTCGGAGAGATCCTCGTCAAATTCTCACCGACCGCCAACAACCATATCGTGGAGCTCTTAGAGTCCGAGGGCGCTGAGGCGGTAATGCCGGATCTCATGGATTTCCTGCTTTACTGCTTCTACAACAGCAACTTCAAGGCAGATAATCTGGGAATGAAGCGCTCCACGGCGCATCTCTGCAACATGGCGATCTCCCTTCTCGAGTACATGAGAAAGGCCGCAAGAATTGCTCTTGAAAAGAGCACTCACTTCACTCCGCCTTCAAGGATCAAGGATCTGGCAGTGATGGCAAACGGCTTTGTCTCCCTTGGAAACCAGACCGGTGAGGGCTGGTTCCTGACCGGTGAGATGCTGGAGCTCATCAAGAGCGGTGTCAACAACATCGTCTGCGTCCAGCCTTTCGGCTGCCTGCCGAACCACATCGTCGGAAAAGGTGTCATCAAGGAGCTTCGCTACGCGAACCCCAAGGCAAACATCATCGCCGTCGACTATGATCCGGGCGCCAGTGAGGTAAACCAGTTAAACCGTATCAAGCTGATGCTTTCCACAGCTCAGAAAAACCTTGAAAAGGAGGAATATGTGGATCCGAATCTGGCGAAGACATTAAAGAAGGTGGAAGAACTTTCTTCCAAGCGTGTCAATAAGTGCCGGTTGTAATCTACATACCATAAGCTTCTAAATACAAATTCGTCTCAGTCGAAAACCGGATTTCTACTGAGACGAATTTGCTGTTACTACCACCTGAAAAAGGTGGGATCTTATCTAACTTAGATAAAGCACATAAAAACAGCGGCAGATATCATTTTCGATATCTGCCGCTGTCTGTTATCTTCCGATCAGCGCCCCGGAGACTCCGACACGATAGCCATCCGGCGTCACAGCACTTACGTACATTGCGCCCTCCGGTATCGGATTTCCACCCGGATCAAGGACTCCTGCCATCGGATTCAGGTAATACCAGACCCCGTTCACAAGGATCCAGCCGATCACCATATCTCCGTCCGCGTTCAGATAGTACCATCTTCCGTTCACAAAGATCCAGCCCGCTGCCATATCTCCGTTCTCATTCAGATAATACCACTTTCCGTTTACGGATCTCCAGCCTGTCGCCATTCTTCCGTCCGCATCCAGATAATACCACTTTCCGTTCACGGATCTCCAACCCGTCGCCATTCTTCCGTCTGTGTCCAGATAGTACCAGTGTCCGGATGCATCGAGCAGCCATCCGATGTGCGTGTATCCGTCTGCGTCACCGTAATACCAGAAACCGTTCTTAAATACCCACTCATTGCGCGCCAGCGTGCCGTCCATCTTCATGAGTCTCTTTCTGCGGACCGTTCCGGAGCCGGAATTCGGCTTCGTTGAGCCGCCGCCGTTTCCTCTTGCGAGTTCTACCGGAATCGTAAGTGTGCTCTCATTTCCGAGCTCATCCCACGCCTTGAATACAACATCGTACTTTCCGGAATGGTACAGCATGATCTTCGCCTCGCCGTCTGTCAGCGTCAGTTCCTTCTCCACCTTCGTGTCTGTCATGTAAGTCACCTTCGTGACATCCGTCAGATCATCCAGAATCCTGATACCGATCTCATACGGCACGCGCTTCGTTCTGCTCGCCGAGATCTGCTCGATCTTCGGCCCGGTGCTGTCCACGATGATTCCCTGGCTGTTGATGATAATGTAGTTTCCTGCGTCATCGGTGATTCTCGCGTAGACGATGGACTTGCTATCCGCTTCAATGTCAGCCCATGCCCAGTCTTTCCATTCCACGTTCGCCAGCTCTTCTCTTGTAAGCCCTTCCACTTCTTTTCCGGTTCCTTCCGGCACCTTGTACTCGTAGTGCTCGATGGAAGCGACATGGTCGTTGTCATCCGCAATGATCTCAACCTCCACATCCTCCTGGAAAAGGAGACCGAAGCTCACTTTATTTAAGAATGACTTCCAGGAATTCTCCCCGAGTATCAGCTCACCGGTCGGATCCTCCACATCCCGGAAGACTGCTTCCAGCTCTGTGGACTGTTCCATGGTCATCGAAAGCTTTTTATCCGTGCTCAGATAATTTCCGTCTGTTCCGGCAATTCTCCACCCGAGGAATACAAAGCCCTTTCCTTCGGATGCCTCTGATTCAAATATCTCCCCTTTCTTCAATACCTGGCTCTCCTGCGTTACAGTTCCGCCATGATAATTCACTACCTTCGCCTCGCAGAGCTTCGTCACATGGAATTCCTTCTCCTCCGACATGCTGCCCGCAAAAGCACTTGTCGCTGTGACCTTCACTCTCACATCGCCCTGATCCTTCACAGTGAGGATTCCCGTATCCTGATCCACAGACGCAATATCCGCACCGGAAAGGATCTCATACGTGTAAGTCAGCGGCGCTGCCATATGTCCGGCAACATCACAGGTCTTCCGCTCCGCCTTCGGCTCCAGCGGGATCTCCACGGTGTCTTTATCCGTCTCGATCGTCTGATCGTCTTCCCCGGCGATCGTAAGTCCGTCAAATCCACAGGTACATCCATCTACGGTAAAGCGGAACGTGTAAACATTTGTCTTTCCATTTTCTTTC
The DNA here is from genome assembly GCF_018785365.1 of Clostridium sp. MCC344. Classification (NCBI taxonomy): domain Bacteria; kingdom Bacillati; phylum Bacillota; class Clostridia; order Eubacteriales; family Clostridiaceae; genus Clostridium; species Clostridium sp. MCC344. The sequence goes on from NZ_WQPQ01000013.1 coordinate 274,912, forward strand.
ACCGTGATCTCTGCCGTCCGCTTATCCTGCGAAGCTTCTGCCTGACGGATCGTAACGGTTCCCCGTCCTGTCAGGCTTTCCGCCTTCTCAATCTGTGGGATCACAGGATTTCCGTCCTGATCCTTTCCTACATTGATGCGAAAGCTTGTGATCTCCGGTGTGAACTCGGTTCCCCAGGTGAGACCTGTTGACGAAAATTCGATGTTTCGAAGCTTCGCCTGGTTATCATAAACTTTCTGTGCTGTTTTCTTTCCGTCAGCGGTCGTTGCCCTGAGAATAAAGTAATTTTTGACCTCATCCGGAATCTTGATGTAATTTTGGATATAATCCGTCGGATCATCACTCTGACTCAACCGGATCTCATCCGCACCTCTATCCGGATCGTCGCTCTCTACAAGTTCCCAGGTAACCTTTTTCTTCTCTTCCTCAGAGTCAGGAGCAACCACTTCCATGTAGATCTTATCTTCGCCGTCTTTCTTGATCCACATGACATTTACAACCGGTTTCTCAAGATCGATGTCTGCCACAGGAATGATCTGCAGCTGCGTAAGCCCGTCACGATTTGTGGACCGGACAATATACAGTCCATTTTTCGCAAGTGCAAACTGATATGGATCCTCCTGTTCTGCCAAAACCTGCTTCTCAGTAATCGATTTTTTAGAAGAAAGCTCCAGCTCAGATACCTTTGCAGTATCGGTTGCATCCGAGCTTGTGTATACAAGATACGCATTGCCCTCATCCAGCTTTTCTCCGTCTACCGGTTCCTTTCCGTCCTTATCCGTGATCTTCACGGTGCCCTCCGGCCAGGAATCATTCGTGAGTTTTCCATTCTCATCAAACCAGTCGACCCGCAGCGTCTCCACTGTCTCAAGTCCCGCCGCATCGCGGACAAGGATCTGATACGTTCCGTTCTTATTGATCGAAAGCTCGGATTTTGCAAGCCGATTTCCGGTATTGGATACGAGATCTGCTGTCTTTCCGTCAATCGTCGCCGCCTGGATTCCCGTATTGTCCGCAAACCATACCGGGAACAGGATCGTCTCACCGGTCTTTACCGTGCCGGCTTCCGGGATACTCTTTCCGTACAGGATCTTCGGCTTCGCCGTATCCTTATTCTTTTCGATCTCCTCCTGAAGATTCTTATCGGAATCAAGTCCACGCGGTCCATAAAATTCCACATATTTATCGAATTCTGTCATCTCACCGGTAACTGTGACTTCCACCCTGCACTTTTTCAGTTCATGGTTTCCAAAGTTCACCGCAACCGGATTGAAGAAGCTGTCGCTCTCATATTCCGTCTCGATAAAGCCGAAATCATTTCCGCGGATCGCAACCTTTACCTTTCCTTTAAAGTAGAGATCCATGTTGTCCGCAAAGGTTTCGAATGTAAATGTTCCATCCTGATATCCCTTACAGGTGTCTCTCATGTACGGGAATACATCTGTGAAGGTGCTGTAGGAGGTCTCATCCCGGAACGGTTCCTTTCCATCCGTGAATGTCAGTGCAGGGTTTGTTGTCACGATGTTGACACCCTCTGTGTTGACAGCGAATGCCATATCGGTAAACGAACCTGTTTTCAGATCTGCAATCCGGATGATTCCGGTTCCCGTCTTCTCCGGTGTGATGGTAAGCTTCTTTGTATCCGCATTGTAGAAGAGACTTCCAAGATACTTCTCCTCACTTCCGTCAGCACCGCTGACCTCACGGACCGTCACGGACGGTTCCTCCGTCACTCTTGTATTGCTGATTCCCACCGGGATCTCCACGGTATTTCCAAGGATCAGGTTTAAGGTATCCGGAACCTCAAAGAGGCTGACCGGCTCCAGACTTCTGTAAAGGCTGTTATTGTCGGTTGTGTACTCATAGCCCTCTGCCTCGTCCCCGGCAAGAATCGTAAATCTGAGATTCATGGACTTTGTCGGGTCCTTCTCATCGTAGCAGGAAACCGGAAGCTTCATGGTTCCTGTCACATTGATCGCGGATCTTGCGCTCAGGGTGTTGACCGCATGTCCGTCCTGATCCTTCAGAGTAAAGATTCCATCGCTGCCGGCGCTCCTTCTAAAGAGGCTGAAGAGAGAGGTTGCCTTGTCAAGCTTCCACTCCGGTCCGGCGATCAGGGCTTCTCCCTCTGTATCGACCGGATACCAGACCGTCTCCTCAACACCGGCTTTCTCCTCGATCTTCGAATACTCGACCTTGATCTTCAGACCCTCAGCGTTTTCCGTACCGGTATTGTTGATCTGCATATCCGCATAAACCTCAACCGTCGGCTCTCCCGCCGCCCTTGTCCGGCTTCTTGTCGTGATCGTCGTGTGACCTTCCGCTCCGACCTTCAGATAGCCAAAGCCAAGCTCCGGTTTTTTCCCGACAACATAGCTTGCATTTGCCGTTCCGATCGAGCTCCAGGAGAACGCGTTTTCAAGGAAATAGCTCTGATCCTCCGCGACCGTAAAGTACAGGGTCATCTCATCGATCCCTGCCGGAAGTGCTTTCGTCTGGGCTTTCAGACCGGACGCATCCACAAGCTCCGAGGTATCTGCCTTCGCGCCTGCGAGGATATTCTCCTTCACCGTCCAGCTCATGAGCTCCTTCGCCTCTCCGTTTACGGAACCATCCTCGTTAAGCTTCGCTGCCATAAGTCTGATGGTTGCAGGATTTGCCTCGCTCGCACGGATCGCCGTATCTCCGCTGTTCCGGAAAGAGATCTGAGGTGTCAGGCATGCGCCCTCCACGAAATTGTAGGAGTCAAATTTCAGGGAAGCTTCCCCGATCTTCTGGTTTCCGATTCCATAAGAAATCGCATAGTAGCCGGTATCGGATGCCATCCGGCCATTTCTTGTCGCCGGAACGATCTCCTTCACCTCTTTGCCATAACGATTCTCATACGGTTCTGCCTTTATAAGCTCCGTCAGGGTTCCCTTCGTCACGATCAGAAGCGTTGCCGCCTTTTCATCCTGTAAAAGATCCGTTCCTTCCGCACCGCCGTTTTCTCCTGTCTGGATACCGGCATCGCTGCCATTCTCATCCTCTCCGGTGTCAGGAGTGATCACTGCCGCGAACTTTTTCTGTCCGAGAGCGATCGCTGGTGCCGCAAAGATAAACCGGTCCATGCCGCCCTTGTGGACTTCATCGAAATAATAGTCCCGGATCGTCTCATGATCCAGTCCGCTTCCTGCAGTATCCTCATAGACCTGCATGTGGTTCATCGCCAGCATGACCGGCGCGCCCCAGGACCCGATGGATGCGTCATAACGGCTGATGTACAGCGCGTTATTCACCGTATCTGCCACGGTATCCGTATAGACCGCAGAGAGATTTCCGTCTCCGTCTGCGCCAATGATCACATCGGAGCGGACATCCGCCTCCTGTCTCTCATTTCCATCGGAATCCTGATACAGGGACGGCGTAAAGAACGGGATCACTGTTACTGCTCCGCCGGTTCCATCGCCCAACAGGGACTTCACATCCTCTTCATCGATCACATACGTATTTCCGTTCATGCCAAAGAGGAAGAAATCTTCCGCCTCCAAAGCAGTTCCGTCAGCAGACATATGAAGTGCCCCATGAAGGAAGTTCAGGTTTGTAAAGTACGGATTCTCAAACGGCTGTTTGAGAGCTCCGCCCTCGTAAATACCGTCCTTCTCGGAATCCTTGTCATTATCGATCAGGGTGTATAACAGTACCGGGGTACCGATCTCCGGTTCCCTGTCATCTTCCGAAAGTGTGATCTTCTGCAGGAAAAGCTGTTTTACGCTGCTCTTCTCATTGCTTCCGTCGATCTGAACTCCGGTCGTGCTGTACGCGAGATAATAGGTACCATTATCATCCGCTTTCCGCATCACGATGCTGTCGATCCTCGTATGGTTTTCCTTCCATGCGTCGGACGGGCTTGCCGCATAGATCTTCCAGTTTTCAGATGCATTTGAGGAGCTTGCGACCGCAAAGTTCAGGAAGGAATAATCGCCGTATACGCGGTCGATGTCGTAGTTTACCGCCGCATTCGCCGCCGCATGGGGATCTCCCTCGCCCTCTCTGGTATCCTTGTCGATCGTCTGACCGTGTCTTGTATCAAAGTACTTGTCATACGCTTTTTTTCTGTTATCCAGATCCTCATTTCCATACGGCTGTGCCTCAGAGAATACCACAAGGTCATTCCCGGCAGATACCGGCTGGAAACGATAACCGTTCGGCTCGCTCTCGTTCCATTCACGGACAATCTCTGTCACACGAGAGTCTTCATCCGTGGATGTTCCACCAAGCCGGATCTTTGTTGTTTTTACAACCGTATTCCGGCTCATGAAATAAGCTGCATTGGACGGGGACGCATTCGGCGGGAGCAGGCCTGTTCCCTTATAGCTCACCCATGAAACATGGAGCGTTCCGTCCTTGTCAACAGAACCGTAAAAGTCCAGATCCCCCGCTGCATCCGGAGCTCTGAGATCTTTGTCTACAACGACATACAGCTCACTGCCATCCGGATCAAACGGATTTACAAGGCCAAGTCCCGTATTTCCTGCTCCCGATTTTGATACAAGCTCTGAAAGAACAAGCTTGCTGTCCTGCATGTTGTGGTCGCGATCCTCATCGTTGTCAGTCAGGTTCTTGCTGATCACATAGAGCAGGTAGTTATGGTCCTCTCTCTGAGCGTCCGTCCAGGTGAGAAGCTGGTATCTTGTACCACTTCCAAGATTTTCTGCCAGCTTATAGGCACTGGCGGAAGAACCGAAACCGCTGACCTCAAACGGCATATCATTTAACTGGATTGCTCTTGAGGACGGATCAGGAAGATTGTCCTCCGGCGCATAGATCCACTGGTCGTATTCCCGATCCTCCGGCCATAGGATGTGGATTCCACGTTCCTCGTAGGCATCGTCGATGCTCTTTCTCGATCTTATGAGACTTCTTGTCCCGCCGCCGAAATTCTCTCCAAGCGCATGCCAGCGGAAGAACCATGTGTTCTCTCCGTCATCAGATCGGCTCTTATCATAGCCAGTCTCATAGCCGATAAGATCCATCTCATAGCTTAAGAAAAGAAGTGTGATCCTCATGCCGACCGCACCGGTCGTTACAAATTTATCAAAGCTTGCTGCCGCGTCTTTTGTTCCAAAGGATGCTGCGATCGCCACAGAGAACTTCAGGTAAAGCTCTACATTTGCGACCTCCACGCCGACACCGCCGCCTGCCTCGATATAGACCGTCGGGCTGATCTCAACACCGGAGAAGATCACCTTACTTCCCCTTGTGCCATCCGCCTTTGTATACTCCTCGACCTCCAGCCCTGTCTGGACTTCAAGATCTGCGCCAAATACAACAAACACATATACAATATGGACAGGCTCCGGATAGACCGTCATCTTCACAGAACCGCCCGCCGCCAGAAGAAATGCGGCCTGCTGGAATTCAAACTTGTTGCTGATCTGGCTGTATTTCCACAGGAAGGTCATATTGAGGGCAAGATCAAAGCCTTTCTCGCTGGTCTTTCCCTGTGGTTTGACATAGTTCGTACCGTATGTTCCGGTTGTCTGGGTATTCGATTTCCTGTTTGCCGCGTCGCGAAGCTGGGAGATCGCGTTTTCCCCCTTTTCTCCAAATCCAACCGCATTCTTCATGTCATTTAATGCGTCTCTGGATTCCGTAAAGGTATTTCCCGTCTTTGTCTTACTGATCTTCTCGATCTTCGGCGTTTCCTTGGAATTCGGAAGATTGTTTCCCTTCTCCACATACTCGGTTTCCGTTTTCTTACTGTAAAGCGGAATACCGATGGAAAATCCGACGGTATCACCATCCATGATCAGCTCCGCCGGGCCAAAACCAAGGTTCAGGTTCGGAAGCTTGATCTTCGGATCTGTCTTTGAGAGATTTGAGCCCTGACCGGACTGCTCGATATCCGGATCCGCCTGTACCACCGGCATCTCATCCTGATTGAAGGAGAAGGATCCCTTGGACGGTCTTGCATAAAAGCTTCCGAGTCTGGAATTTTCCAGCTGACCCCGGTAAAGGATCGTCAGCGCATATGTATCATTTCCATGAAAGCTTCCGAGATACGCATTGATCTGGTCCTTCTCCGTTGCCGCCGGATACTGGTCCGTGGTCATCATCGTATCATCCAGCCGGATCTCGCCCGGGTTCTCAAAAGCCTTTAAGAGCGCTCCGTGCCACTTCGGATTCCAGACATATGCATTCTTACCTGTGTTTCCGTTATAATCTGCCGGATTATAATCACCGCCAAGCGGGAAGGAAACATAGCCTACCGAAGCTTTTTCCGTATAGACCTTCTGTGTCATCGTATCGCCGCCGTTGATCTGGCGATAAGACTGCATTTCCTTTGTGAGACGTGACTTCTGCTCCTCGTTCGTCACGATCGTCGTAAAGTTCGGAACGATCTGGCAGGTCTCATCTGCAGAAGCTCCCGGCGGAACTCTCAAACAGCGCGGGATCATATTGTAGCGGACAAATACCAGCTGATCATACGTCTTTCCTTCGATGACCACCGGTTCAAGGGTTCCGATGTCATAGCTGTCATCCACAAGTGCCTGAACGAAGAGATCTGTCTTTCCGTTTACCTCCTCCAGTTCATAGAGACCTGTCTCCGGATTCAGCGTAACATCGACCTTACCATTCTCATTATAGTCTACATAAAGAGCTGCCTCCGCGATACTGCCGATCTCCATCGTGCGTACATGTCCAAGAACAGTGTAATCGTAAAACTGGAATTCCAGCGTCGGCATGGAAAGCTCCGCAAGACTTACCGGGATCTCCTCGTCGCCCTGATACAGTTCACCATTGAACAGGATCACATCGTCATGCTTCAGATGGAAATTAACGGACTTTAAGTTCTTCACACCGGTCAGGAAGAAGGTATTATCCTTTACTGTAAGACCTTCTAAGGCAACCGTCCGGTCCTTATAATATTTATGGGTCCCTTCTGTGAGATTCTTATCGTACACGCCCTGGGTGATCGTTGCATGTTTCAGCATGCTCTCCAGACCGGACTTTGTGGACTCATATTCCTCATCCGTCTTATTTCCGTCATTGTCCTTATCGATGGATGCGGAAAAGTTTAAGACGAAATTCTGCGTTCTGTCTAACGGAACGTCCACATAGTAATTATCATTTCTGTTTGTCAGCTCATTGTCGTTCCGCAGTAATGTGATCGACGCTGACTTTCCATCCGGCATTGCCGTATTCACGATCTTCTGGCTCCGGCAGTCGATCAAACGTACCGTGTCATGGAACTTATAGATGCCGCTCTGGCTGTTTTCCGTCAGCTTCAGCCGGCTGCCTACGTACAGATTTCCCCATTCATCCGTACCGCCGTCCTCGATCCTGACGGACGGGGCAAGCTTGTTCCGGATAAATCGATCCGCCGCTTCGCTCTTTGCATCGGAACCAAAATTGCGAAGATCGTCCAGCATCTGGTCATCCGCCGTATGGATCCGGAGGATCGGGTTGTCCGTAAACGCATTTCGTTTTAAATACGCATTCCTGATCTGCTGTCTTCCGGTAATGTTCTTGTTTGCCTGGGACTCAACACGCATGTACAGATAATTGTAGTTTTTCAGTGTATCATACGACACACTTCCACTTGTCACTGCCTGCCACAGGTTTACGGTTGCTTTCGTGTTTGATGTCCTCGCATCACTTCCGCATCCGGCCTGTCCGCCGAGATAGAATGCTTTTCGCTTATAATTTCCGGAATTTTCCGAGATAAAGGTACCATCATTCCGGAACATGACATTGCTGTCCGCGGCTTCATTTCTGAGAAACCTTTTTACATTGTCCTGTCCGTCACCATAGGCCATATCCTTCGGATACTTATCATTCAGGTTTCCGACATAAGCAAAGGTCGCATTGTATTTTCCCGCTTTTTTGTGGGATGTATAGTCACTGTCCACATAGAGTGACTCATATTTATCATACAGATGATCGATATAGAGTCTCGCGTAGATCGTATTGTTTGTTGCGATCTTCCATCCGTTGTCGGAAAATGTGAAATTTGTCCTATCCCTATCTGTACCGGAATCCACATACCTTCCGTACTTCCAGTACCAGTTGGAGCCTCCTTCTCCCTCCTTCCGTCTGGAGTCCGCGTTTGCGTATCCATTTACATCGTCAGATGCCCCCGGAGCCGAACCGGCGATCCGGGCATACTGCTTCCATGATCCTTGATTGCTTCCAAACTGGAGTGCATCCCCGTAGAGGAACGTCCGTGTCATCGGCTGGCTCTCCGCGTCACCGAGAACCGGCGTAATATCGAGTGCTTCCACCGTTTTCCCGTCGTTCTCAACAACCTCTGCCAGGACGGTATCGCCCTCTGCCGGAGCAAACGCCTCATCACTCATCACAAGACGGTCTGACGCATCCTCCGCATCCGGAAGGTAGGTCAGCGTCGCAAGATTTTTCCTGTCGGCACTGTTCGTATTATAAAGGGAAACTTCGATGGTATCCCCACCGTCCGCCAGTGTCGCCGCCTTCGGATCCCGCAGATGGACATAAAATGTCACATCGTCCGCCTCATCAAGAGAAGCTTCCCCGTCATTGATCAGCTCCACGGTGATCGTCGTCGTATCGATCCCGCCCGCAAATCCGGTGCTGCCTTCTGCCTTCACATAGTCTTTTCCGGCTTCTGCCGTTCCATCCTCTGTGTAATAATCCACCTTACTCACATACCGGATGCCGCCGGTGCGTTTTAAGACAAGCTGTGCCTGTCCCTCTGACCGGTCCACACGGAGATCCGATACTTCAAAGCCGATCTCACTGTCGATCGCTTCTTCATTATCGGTAACGCATACCGTCAGACGGTTTGCGGAGTCGTTAAATTCTGCCCCGGAGGCGTCATAGATCATAGCCAGAAGAAATTCCTCTGCCTCATGCTCATCATCATCCACTGCGGAGATCAGGATATCTTTTACCCACTCACCATCCGCAAAAGTAAGGTCAACGAACAAGGTGCCAAACGGGTCCTCTGCCTCTGTGTCAAGCTCCGTATAGGTCACTCTTGCAGCCTCCGCAGAGCTCGGGGTCGCGATCCATTCGGTATCGACCGGATCCTCCACCCTAAGCTTCACATCGTTCCAGCTCACTGCGTTCGCGGTGTTTAATTCTCCTCCATCTTCCTCCATCTCTGCCGCGGCAGGTGTCAGGGCAATATGGGCAGTTGCCTCCCCATCCCGGCCGCCGAGACGGTACACCGTGAGCTTCTTTTCTTTTTTCTCTCCCTCTTTTAAGTAAACTGCATTGTCCTTAAACGCAAAGACACCGTTCGGAAACGTTTCGATCCAGTCTTCCGTCTCCTGGATCCCTGTTCCGTTATTTCCGGCTACGGTCTGTCTGCCGCTTTTCGGTTTGATATAACCGTATGCCGGCATACCGCCCTCGGCCGCCATAGCAGCCGCAAGAAGGACTGCCGTCCCCTGCCTCAGCCACGATCTCCATTTCTTTCTCATATGATCCCTCCCAAAAATCTGATCTCCTGCTGCATAAAAAAGAATCTATCTTTTTGTGTGCTTTGGAATTCTTCAGAAGCTGTTGCACAAAAAAAGCCTCTATACATATATTGTACAGAAGCTTTCTTTTCATGTCCTCACCCCTAAGTAGTAACCTTTGAGGGATTTTTCTATGTTTCTATTCTATTTTTCACCGGAAAAGCTTTTCCAGCTGACGCCTTTTATCGCGGCTGCTGCCGCCGATCTCCAGCTTTGCATAAATATTTTTCATGTGGGTCTTTACTGTGTTTTCGGTCAGGAACAGGCGTCTGGCAATCTCCTGGTTGCTGATGTATTCCGATGCCAGTCTGGCGATCTCGAGCTCCCGCTCCGAAAGCCCTGAGAGATCATGTCCGGGAGCTCCCGGGAGCGTCATTCCCTTATAACGCCCGCAGATCCCGGCAATCTGCCGCAGATCATCCTGATAAGCCGGCACATCCGAAAGGGTTTTCCACAGCTTTGCCGGGATCTGATCCAGGTTTTCCACAAACGGCATATGGATCCTGTCAACAAAGGCAAGCTCCGCAGCTTTCTTTAACGCTGCTTCCGCCTCCTGTTCCTTTCCAAGGTGTGAAAATGCCGCCGCAAGCTGGATCTCCAGATAGATCGCAGGCATGACATAGACCACCCGGTTTCCGAGAAACTGCTTTTCCATGCTTTCTTTTCTCGCCGCAAGCTTTGAGTATTCTCCCCGCGCCAGCAGAACCTGATGGTAGATCGTAAACGCTGATGCCATCGCTGCCCCTAACACGGAGGAGCTTTCCAGGAGACCATTCGCAACCCACGGCACAATCTTCTCCGTCTCCCCGCGCAGAGCCGAAATAAAGCTGTCGCAGAGATCCAGACTGTGGATCATGATATACTGGCGGTTTTCCATCAGCTCCCGACAGAAGCTTTTCCTCTCCTCCTCGAGCGTCTCAAACCCGCCATTTTTTTCTGCCATCCGCATCTTTAAAAAGAGACAGCAGGTCCGGATCCCCCACTGTCCGTAGCGCTTTGCCGCGTCCACTGCCTTTTCCATGGCGATCTGCGCATCTGCATCCAGCCCCCGGTCAAAGGCAGCCTCCGCCGCCATCATGTGCTCTGCCCCCTGTCCATGTCCCTCTGTCAGGCGGTAATAATACGGCATGCACTCATACATCTCGTCCATTTCCTGATCAAGGGATCCGCTGCCGCTGTGATACAGCCACAATACCGACGGCGAACCGAACGTCCAGCTATTGGTGGTATCAAGCGTCACCGCCTTTTCCGTCATCAGACCACCCGCTTTCCGGTGAAGGACACTCATGGCGGAGATCTTATTGTATTCCAGGAAGCTCATATTCATATAAAATTCACCGAAATACTGGTTTCTCTGCTTTTCGTCGATATCTTCCGGCTCTTCCATGCAGGAAAGGAAAAATTCCTTCATCTTCATCATCTCCGGCATCATTCCAAAGAAAAAGAACCGCCGCATACAGATGATCTGAGCCAGATAATGCTTCTTTAAGATCTCCGGCGGACAATGCTCCAGCCAGACCTTTAACCGGTTCCGGTACTCATTGCTCTGCCAGGAGGACTGGGTCGTCTCCAGCGCCCCAAGCATGGAATCATAGTCTCCGGCACGGTAAAATGTCTCGATCGCCTCCGGGATCTCTTTATTTTTCATATACCAGCGGCCAAGATTCCGTAAATACTGATCCTGCTCCGTTTTTGGAAGCTCACAAAACGCCTCCCTTGCACATGCAAGCAGCATATGATGATAGCGATAGATTCCCGTCGTCCGGTCGCAGCTGATAAACGCGTTTCCCGCAGTCAGATCCTCCAGAAGCTTTTCACAGGAAGCTCCCCATAAAAACTCCGCCTGCTCCGCGGTAAATCCGTCTGACACGGACATGACCCGGAGAAATTTTTTATGAAGCTCGTCTACCGTGTCAAAAAACAGCTTTCTCATTCCATCATAGATGGACTCTCCATCCGAAAGCAGCCGTCCACTCGAAGAAAGCTCCTTAAAATTCAGATAGATCATGGAGATCCAGCCCTCTGTCATTTTGCTTAAGCTCTCTCCCTGAGCTTCACTTAAAGCGACGGAACAGTGCTTCGCGTACTGAAAGATCTGCTGTTTTTTCAGGCACAGATCCTCTTTCCGGATCTCTAAAAGCCGGCGTCCGAGCTCCTGCTTTTCCTGTCCCTCAAAGACCTCACTCCGGCTCATGATGATAAGGCGGAACTGTTCCGGCAGCTGTTTGATCAGAAACAGGAGAAATTTCCGGATCGGCTCTTCTTTTACAAGATGGAAATCGTCTAAAACCAGATAGATATCCCGCGTCTCACTCTCCAGACCGTCAAGCAGGATCTCAAGAAACAGCGCTCTTGCCGCATCGTTTTTCGGCATTCCCATCTCGACGAATTCCTGTCTCAGCTTTGGAAAATTCCGAAAACTCCGGCAGAAGCTGCTCCAGAAGATACTGCCCTCATCCGCCAGCATGTTCAGGCGGAATATAAGCGCAGAACTCCCAAGTCCCTTTAAAAAGCTGGTGACCGCCGTGGTTTTTCCGTATCCCATCGGGGCAACCACTGTCGTCACCGTATATTCCGGAATACTTTCCAGGATCACCTTCAGGCTTTCCTGTATGTAAATATCGTTCAGTTTCCCCATGTCCATGCTCCCTGTAATACCGAAATGATCTGGTTCCATTTTATCATATCCGGCAGCGTTTTGTGAACATAAAAGATCGTGCTTTGGCACATTCTCGCGCCTCGCGCGGTCGCTTGCGACAATCTACAGTTTCACGCAAGTATGCATCATTGGCACCGTCAGGGTCTTTTGTGTAATAGGGAATTCCTCAGAATTTCCTGTTACATAAAAAAAACAGCATACATTTCGCGGAAACCGATCCGAAAAATACATGCTGTTCTTTTATTCACAGATGTCCGCCAGCCCCAGCCGGACACCCTGCCATATTCATATGTTATGTAAACCTACATTAAGCCTCCGGCTTCTCGTAGCTGCGATGCATGGAGAAGGAATCCATATCGTAATTCTTTAAGTTCTCCCATACTCCGCGGCCGTCTGCTTTGGCGATCACAGCGTCGCGGTCTTTCTTGAATGTCATCTCCTGTTTCAGGTTGCTCGGTCCGCCTACGCAGCCGCCCTGGCACATCATACCCTCAATGAAATCTTCCGGAAGTCTGCCGACCTTGAGAAGAAGAAGGGCTTTCTTAACCTCAGCCGCACCGCTGCAGCGCGCAACCTTAACGTCAGCGCTCTCACCTTTTTCCTTGAAGCACTCGATCACTGCGTTTGTCACGCCGCCGCCATTGCCGAAGCGTTTTCCGAAGACACTGCCTTCCTGCTTTGTCTCCTCAGCCGGCTCAAGCTCAACTTCTTTTCCGCGCAGCATTTCGATGGCCTCACCGAAGGTCAGAACATAATCTGCATTGTTCTCGATGGACTTGTCAGCCGCCTCAGACTTCTTTGCCATACACGGTCCGATAAATACGGTAACGGTCTCCGGATCGATCGCTTTTAACATTCTGGATACCGCACACATCGGGGATACCGTTGTGGACATATTATCGATCAGAGTCGGATAGTGTTTCTTGATCATATTTACGAATGCCGGACAGCAGGAGGTCGTCATCTTCTTGCCTTCCTTAAATGCCTCTGCCCATTCCATTGCCTCGTACGCTGCTGTCATATCAGCACCAGCGGCAACCTCTACCATATCGGCAAAGCCAACCTTCTTTAATGCAGTACGCCAGCTCTCCATTGTGATATCCTGGCCGAACTCACCTTCAGCAGCCGGAGCAACCATGGCAACGACCTTCTTGCCGGCCTTGATCGCCTCGATCACCTGTACAACATATACCTTGGAGGAAATTGCACCGAACGGGCAGCTTCTTACGCAGGCACCGCACTGGATACATTTCTTTTCATCGATCTGGCAGATTCCGGTCTCCGGATCCATTGTGATCGCATCTACCGGACATGCACGGCGGCACGGACGGATCAGCTCAGCGATCGCATTGTACGGACATGCCTGAGCACAGCGTCCGCACTCTTTACAGACACTCGGATCAATATGGGCACGGTCACGGCCGATCGAGATCGCACCAAAGTTACATGCGTTCTGGCAGGCTTTACCCATACATTTCTGACAGTTATCGGTTACAACGAATCTTGTGATCGGACACTCCTCACATGCAGAAGAAATGACCTGAATGATATTGTCGCTCTGTTTGTCACTCGGACATTTTCCCTCCGCGAGACGGATTCTCTGACGGATGATCTCTCTCTCCTTGTATACACAGCAGCGGAACTGTGCCTTCGGGCCCGGGATCAGTTTGAACGGGATATTGTCTCTCTCTTCCTCGAGTCTGCCCTCGAAAGCCAGCTTGGAAACTGTGCGCAGCACGTCATACTTGATCTTAAGCAGTGCCTCATCGTTGGTTTTCATACCATTTCCTCCTAAATTTTGAATCCTCTATCTTACCTTAATTTTTAATGTTTTCGCATCATATTATCGCATATCCCCCTTTGCAAAGCAAGTCGGAAATTGTATATAATCCAACGCATTCCGGGGAAAAACCTTATTTTCTTAAATTGTATACAATAAAGTACAGGCAGCGAAATTCCTCGTATTTTCCTGGGTTTTTCTGTCTTTCTGTGTCGGATATTTGTTCGCAGTATGCGGCTGTCCAGCACCGCTTTCTTTGTCTCTAAAACATGTTTTCCCCAGTCTCATGTTGGATTGACATTCCTAACTCCCCATGATATATTCTATTTAGTTCGGTCGTGCTAACCCCAAAGGTCATCTGTCCTGAGGGAAAAGACGAAAAGAATCTGATACGGGAATATCTGTCACGCTCAGGATCCCCGGTATGCTCTTTTCGTGTGCATACCGGGGATTTATCATTCACACAGACAGTGGGACAAGATCCGTGTCTGTCAGATTTTTTTCAGGAGGAACTAAGTTATGAGAAAAATGTTATCCGTCATGATGGCTGCCGCGATTGCGGGATCTCTCCTTGCAGGCTGCTCATCATCCACAACCGAAACAACAGCTGCCGCTTCTTCCGCGGAGGAGACAACGACTGCCGCTGAGGAGACCACAACGGAAGCCGCTTCCGAGTCTGCTGCCGAAAACACCGGTGATGAGACCGTTGTCCGTGTCGGCGGTTTAAAGGGACCGACCACCATGGGACTTGTAAAGCTCATGGACGAGGCCACAAACGGGGAGTCCGAGAACAGCTATGAATTCACTATGGTAACCGCAGCTGATGAGATGACCGCCATGGTCGCAGGCGGAAAAGTCGATATCGCCCTGCTTCCGGCGAACGTCGCAAGCGTTCTTTACAATAAGACAAACAAAAATATCTCCGTGATCGATATCAACACTCTCGGCGTTCTCTACTTCGTATCTGCCGACAGCTCCGTGACAACGATCGATCAGTTAAAGGGAAAGACCGTATATCTTCCGGGAAAGGGAACTACTCCGGAATACGCACTCCGCTATGTGCTCTCCGCCGCAGGACTCGGAGAGGATGATGTAACTCTTGAATTCAAGTCCGAGGCATCTGAGGTGGCTTCCGTCCTCGCTGAGGATCCGAACGCCATCGGTCTTCTTCCGCAGCCATTCGTAACTGCCGCTCTCGCCCAGAACGAAAAGCTCTCCATCATCATGGACCTCACAAAAGAGTGGGATAATGTCCAGAGCGAAGGTTCCGGAAGCCGTCTTGTAACAGGTGTTACCATTGTAAACAATGATTTCTTAAAGGAGCACGAGGATCTCGTCGATACGTTCTTACAGGAACATGAGGCATCCATCGCCTTCACCGCGGAGGATCCGGATGCCGCAGCCGAGCTCATCGCAAAGGCTGAGATCGTCGCAAAGGCTCCGATCGCAAAAAAAGCGCTTCCTTACTGCAATATCACCTTCATCTCCGGTGATGAGATGAAAACAGCACTTTCCGGTTACCTTCAGGCTCTGTACGACCAGAACCCGGCCTCCGTCGGCGGTGAGCTGCCGGATGATGGATTCTACTATGTAAAGTAATTGTGACTGCGAAAGTTCTCAACAGTTACAAGCATTCATGCCGACTGTGAAAAACGAGGTATGGCTGGCAAAACAGTCATACCTCATTTCTATATCGCCGTTTATTCTCACGGAATTTAGTTTACATAAGTCAGTTTAATCGCTTGAGCCATGAGAAATATCTGTTATAATTTGTAACTGTTCAGTAGGTCTGCGCACTTGCTGCGCTGACCGTAAGAAAACATAGGCTGGAAGGCAAAAATCCCATCAGCGA